>NZ_JAKUKD010000032.1:0-357653 GCF_024197625.1 Shewanella sp. KJ2020
AACACGCTCTACAACGCCTAATTTAAAGGCTAAGGTGTAATCTCGTTGTGTGCGCTTACGGCTTGAGTTAATTGATGTTGTCATAAAGAAGTCCTCTTTATGTCAACGTATTTCAGGACGGGACAGCCCAATAAAAAAAGCCTGCGAAATTGCAGGCTTTTTTATGGTGGAAAATTTAGTCTTTCTTATAAGCGTCGTGACAACCTTTGCAGCTTTTACCTGTGTCCATAAAGGCTTGCTTGATTGCGGCTTGATCACCCTTTTGCGCCACAGTAGCTAGAATGGCTGCATTTTCTTGGAAGGTTTTCATTTTTGCATCGAAATCCGCTCTATCTTGCCATACTTTAGCTAAAGCTTCGGTTTCGCCTTTATCTGAACCGTCAATAAAACCTTCAAAAGGAATTTTTGATAACGCAGCAACATTGGCAGCGCGCATTGCAAAGGTTTCTGCTTCGAAAGGCTTTTTACCTTTCATCATGGCTCCCATATCACCGAAGTTATAGGCAATAAGGCTAAATGCGGATTGGCGATATTCAATCGCATCTTTTGCATCTTCGAAATTGTGTGCTTGAGCTGCTGAAACCAGTAAGGTGGTGCTGGCCACAAGAGTAAGGAGTAATTTTTTCATTGTATTCTCACAAATTAGCGTCGAAGTGTGACATTGCGCTCCTATTGTACACAAATTAACTTGATGTACTAGAAGCAATTTTGTCAGTTTTTGTCTAGATAGTATGAAGAAACGTAACAAGTTATTTGTTACGTAAGTAAATCTGTTAGACTGCCAATGTAATGCTTTAACAGTACTTTTGGGGCGATTATGCGAGCAAACTGGGATTTAGTGCTAGAACGGATTTTGAGTCATGGGAATTATGAAGATCTTTCCGTGCTATTTCATTTACTGTTAACCGAAGAGGAACGTAGCGCTATCGCGGGACGGCTCAAGGTTTTTCAGCTACTACTCAATGGTGAAATGAGCCAAAGACAAATCGCGGCTGAATTTCAGGTGAGTATTGCAACTATTACCCGCTGTTCTAACTATTTGAAGAATATGACTCCAGAGCATAGGGCGACAATTCAGAAACTTATCGATTAGTGGAACAACAATTGATGGCGCTCAAGGGCGCCTCAGTTGTTTATCAAAAATGAGGTGATGCTGGCAATCTGTGACGGCGATAGAGTGCACGCCTAAGCAAAATATACAGACTGTAGCTCAGCAGGCAAATGGCGAGCACTGGATAAAGATCCTTTGGCATGAACTTGAAAATAGATAGCGCAGCGAATAGATAGATAAAAGGTAGGAAATTGTAAATTACTTCAGGAAGATAGCCGGATTTTCTACGTCTTGCCGGATCGGTGCGACGGTTTTGAGACCGCTGAATATAGATCCTTGCTCCTAGTATAAAAATCACAGTAGCCGCTATCACGGCGTAATTGATATCGAGTGTAATAAAGCTCGAACTACCAAGCGCTATATAAACATAGGGCAAAATTTCATACAAAGGTTTAGCTAGCATAAGCACTCCGTCGCTTAAATTTAACATCATATCGAATTGAAAATATTCAGATAAGTAGTTGTTAATTCCAAAAGGTAACTCTGTTTTAGAGCTTACTAACAGATTATAATCATTTCTGTATAAAAAAAGCACTCCCTTATGTAAGGAAGTGCTTCATTACGGTAAAGTGAAAAACATAGCTAAATTAATGCTAGTTTAAAACTTAAGCCGAGCGACTTGTTAACCGCGGCAGCCACAACCACCATTGCCATCACAGCCGGTTTTAGGCGTGTCACAGGCTTCGTGCTCTTCATGGCTATGTGAATGGTGGTGATGTCCATGATCGTGGTCAGAACCACCACAGCAGCCGCCCGCTTCTTCTTTGCCTGAACCGCCACAGCATCCACCGCCATGGTCGTGATCATGTCCATGACTGCCACAACCGCCATGGGCGTGAATATGACCGTGGGCGATTTCTTCGGCAGTCCCTTCACGCACATCAAGAATTTCGATGCTAAAGCTCAAGGCTTGACCTGCTAAAGGGTGGTTGCCATCAACGATGACTACATCATCCTTGACTTCGACAACTTGAACTGGGCGTTGACCCATTTCAGTTTCGGCAATAAAACGCATACCTGGAACGATATCTTCGATATCACCAAAGGCTTCTAGGGGGACGGCTTGGCGGAGACCATCGTGGTAAGGGCCGTAGGCTTCTTCGGCGCTGATGGTTACATCAAGTTTTTCGCCTTTGACCTTGCCTTCTAATGCCGCTTCTAAACCTGGGATCAGGTTTTCGGTGCCATGCAAATACAGCATAGGTTCTGCGCTAAAAGAGTCTTCTAGCAGTCTGCCTTCTTGGTCTGATAAACGGTAATGAATGGTTACCGCGCTGTGTTGGGTGATCTTCATATCGCCTCCGGTTCGGAATGTGCGCGCATAATAACGTGCTTTTTTGGCGCTGGCGATAATTTGAAGCAGCTTATGTTAGATATCGCACAGCTTTTTTTTCGGTGGATTAACCGCTGTTTTGTGCTGTGGATTATGTGTAATGTGATTTTTGCTCGTTAGCTTATTAATATGCTCTGAGTGACAAGATGGAACAAATAAATGAGTCATAAAAAATAACTGATAAATAATTTTATGAAAAATAAGTGATTTTTATGTGTTTATTCGGTGGCGTTACGTTAACGTCAACAGTTATCTGTTGCATAAACTGCATTTTTACCCTTAGAAAACTTTATATTAACTAATCTTGATGCAGCATTTTGTTGAGCCTTAAGATTTGCCTATAAATAATCCATTATTAGGGGTTGACAAGCGCGGGTAAAAAAAGCAATTCTGTTTATCAAGAAGTTAACATGGATTAGCCCAAACACATGCATAGCCTAGGTTTCGTAGTAATTACCATTATTACAACCACCACTACAACAACAGTGGGGGCGGGCTGATACACCCTAAAGAATTTTAACGATAAGCCCGCTTCCCACAAAGAAGCGGGCTTTTTTGTTTCTAGCTCTTATTTCTAAGTCGGGCGCGGTACACAGGAGAACAAAATGAAAGTAATGAAATTTGGTGGTACCTCGCTGGCAAATTGGCAGCGATTCTCGATGGCGGCGGATATTGTTGCCAAGGCATCTAAGCTTGAGCCCATAGCCACTGTGCTATCTGCGCCTGCTACTGTGACCAATGCGTTGTTAGAAATGGTCGACGTTGCAGTTAAAGGCGAAGATTATTCCCCAGTGATACAACATGTTGAACGGGTATTTACCTCGCTTTACCAAGATGCGGTGGCTTCTGGACTCTCTAGTGCTCAAAGTGAACACTTGTTTGCAGGTTTAGCGAGTCAGTTGGCATTATGGCAAGATAGACTTCGTGGGATTACCTTGTTGCAAGAGTGTCCCGATGGAATACGTGCCGAAATCGTGGTGGCAGGGGAGCGATTATCTGCGGCCTTGATGGAACAAGTCATGTTAGCAAAGGGCATTACATCGGGTTTGCTCGACCCCCGTGCATTATTTTTGGGGCGTGGGAAACCCTTGGAGTCCGTCGTTGATATCGGCGTGAGTAAACCAAGATTCAAAAATTTAGCCCTCGGGGAAAAGCGGGTGTGGGTGATACCGGGTTTCACCGCCGCCGATGAACAGGGCAAAGTGGTGACGTTAGGCCGCAATGGCTCCGACTATTCTGCCGCCGTGCTCGCCGCCTGTTTAGATGCTTCAAGCTGTGAAATTTGGACCGATGTTGACGGTGTCTATAATACCGATCCTCGAGTGGTAGCTGACGCTAAACTTTTGTCTCAGCTCAGTTATCAAGAGGCGATGGAGCTGTCCTATTTTGGTGCTAAGGTACTGCATCCTAAGACAATTGCCCCTATCGCTCAGTTCCATATTCCCTGTTATATCAAAAACAGTTTCAACCCCGATGCCCCCGGCACTCTGGTATCCAATCAAGCCGATAAGAGCGGTTTGCAGGTTAAAGCTATTTCCAATCTCGATAATCAAACTATGTTTGATGTTTCTGGCCCAGGTATGAAGGGCATGGTTGGCATGGCGAGTCGTACCTTAGCGGCGATTTCCCGCAGCGGCGTGTCTGTGTCTCTCATCACCCAAAGCTCCTCTGAATACAGCATCAGCTTCTGTGTGGCGACGTCTGACTCGGCCAAAGTGAAATGGGCCTTAGAACAAGAATTTGAATTAGAAATAAAAAGTGATTTGCTTGAGCCTATCGCTATGCGCCATGAACTGGCAATTGTGTCATTGATTGGTGATGGCATGCGTACCCACAAAGGGGTTGCGGCGCGTTTCTTCCAAGCCTTAGCACAGGCAAGTGTGAACATTATCGCCATTGCGCAAGGTTCGTCCGAGCGGTCGATTTCGACTGTGATCGAGCAGCGTAAGACTAAGCATGCGGTGGCGGCTTGTCATCAAGGCTTTTTCGATGTGCAGCAATATTTAGATGTGTTTTTAGTGGGTTGTGGCAATGTGGGCGCGGGTCTGCTCGAGCAAATCAAACAGCAGGCGCCAGTCTTGAAGGATCAACATATCAGTATCCGAGTTTGTGGGATTGTGAACTCAAATAAGATGTTACTCGATAGTGCGGGTATCGATTTAAGCAACTGGTCTAGTTTGCTTGCCGATAGTCAGCAAGCCTGTGATATCCCAGCGTTACTCGCATGGGTGAAAGATCAACAATTACTGAATCCCGTGCTGGTGGATTGCACTTCCAGCGAGCAAGTGTCGAACCTGTATTTGGATGTGATGAACGCGGGTTTGCACGTAGTCACGCCGAATAAGAAGTCTAATACCCGCGATTATGCCTATTACCAAGCACTGCGCCAAACGGCATTGAAACAGCGCCGCCAATTTTTATACGAAACCACAGTCGGCGCGGGTTTACCTGTGATCGATAACCTGAAAAAACTGTTATTTGCGGGTGATAAACTGCATAAATTTAACGGTATTTTATCGGGCTCTTTATCCTTTATCTTCGGCATGCTCGATGACGGTATGACACTTTCAGAAGCGACAGGGCTTGCGCGGGAAAAATGTTTTACTGAGCCCGATCCCCGTGATGACTTGAGCGGTATGGATGTGGCGCGTAAAGTGCTCATTCTTGCCCGTGAAGTGGGACTAAAGCTCGAACTCAGTGATGTGCAGGTTGAATCTGTATTGCCTGCCGAGTTTGATGATTCAGGCGATGTCGAAAGCTTTATGGCGCGTTTGCCGCAGGTTGATGCTGCTATTGCCGCTAAAGTGGCGCAGGCCAAAGCCCAAGGTAAAGTGCTGCGTTATGTGGGACAAATTGAAGACGGTGTGTGCCGTGTGCGTATCGCCGAAGTCGATGCACATGATCCGCTTTACAGCGTTAAAGGCGGTGAAAATGCCTTGGCATTCTATAGCCGTTATTATCAGCCCATTCCCTTTGTGCTGCGCGGCTATGGCGCTGGGACTGAAGTAACCGCCGCCGGCGCCTTTGCCGATGTATTAAGAACCTTGAATTGGACCCGTGAGGTGAATGTATGAGTTTGACCGTTTATGCTCCAGCCTCTATGGGTAATGTGGGAGTCGGATTTGATTTATTGGGCGCCGCTTTGGCGCCGATAGACGGCAGTTTACTCGGCGATAGAGTGACAATCGCCGCAACAAAGTCGGGTGTGAGCCTGACACAAACCGGCGCTTGGGCCCATAAACTACCTGCCAATCCGCAAGACAATATTGTGTACCAATGTGCCGAATTCTTCTTAACCGCCCTGAGTAAGGAGTATTTAGAAGCACTGGGTAAAGCAGATGAAGGCGTAGCGCTGACACTGGAAAAGAACCTGCCAGTCGGCAGTGGGTTAGGGTCTAGTGCCAGCTCAGTCGTGGCGGCGTTATATGCCTTGAATGAACATTTTGACCGACCCTATAACGAGCAAGCACTGCTTGAACTGATGGGCGAGTTTGAAGGGAAGATCAGTGGCAGTGTGCACTATGACAACGTCGCCCCCTGTTACTTGGGCGGCATGCAATTGATGCTCAATGTGCCGGGGACAGTTTGCGAAGCGATACCGATCTTTAAAGAATGGTATTGGGTTGTGGCCTATCCAGGGATTTCACTCTCGACGGCGATGATGCGTAAACTCATGCCCGATCAATACGATAAAAGTGTCACTATCGATTTTGGCCGTTATTTAAGTGCCTTTGTTCATGCGTCTTACCAGCAGAATGCCAAGCTTGCGATCAGCGTATTAAAGGATGTGTTAGCCGAGCCTTACCGCGCCGCCGCGATTCCTGGTTACGACAATGCCAGAGCCGCGTTAGCCGATTTAGGTATGTTGACAACGGGGATTTCGGGCAGTGGCCCAACGCTGTTTTCGATTACCGATGATTTAGCCACGGCCAATGTCGCTAAAGCCTGGTTAGAGCAGCATTACTTGACCGAGGAAGGTGGTTTTGCCCACGTGTGTCGCCTAGATGAGCAGGGCACGCGCAGGGTCGATTAATCGTCAATTTAGTTAAGACTAAGCACCAGAATTAGCATTTAAGCTTTAGCATCAAAAGGTTGAGTTAGCATGGAACTATATAATTTAAAACACCCTTCGCAGAAAGTGAGCTTTAAGGAAGCGGTACAACTGGGGTTAGGTAAAGACAGAGGTTTGTTCTTCCCCACCCAAATACCCGTATTAGACGATATAGAAGGGTTACTGGCGTTGCCATTCGTTGAGCGTAGTAAAAAAGTGCTCGGCGCATGGCTGGCATCTGAACTAGGCCAAGATGCGGTCGATGAACTGGTTGAGCGTGCCTTTAACTTCGATTTACCTTTGGTTGCCGTCGATGAGCAGCGCTCCTGCCTCGAACTGTTCCACGGTCCTACTCTGGCATTTAAAGATTTTGGCGCACGTTTTATGGCGCAGTGCGTCAATGCCTTTGTGGGGGACACGCGTCTAACTATTCTGACTGCGACCTCGGGCGACACTGGCGCTGCGGTTGCCGATGCGTTTTACGGGCTTGAGAAAGTCAATGTGGTGGTGCTCTATCCTAAGGGCAAAATTAGTGAACTACAGGAGAAGATGTTCACGACTCTAGGCAAAAATATCCACACAGTCGCTATCGAGTCTGACTTTGATGCCTGCCAAGATCTGGTTAAGCGCGCCTTTGATGATCCCGAAGTTCGTGATGGGCTGAGCTTAAACTCGGCAAATTCTATCAACATCAGTCGCTTACTCGCGCAAATTTGCTATTACTTTGAAGCGGTTACCCAGTCTAAGCAGCGCCACAGCGCCGATCCTGTGATTTCAGTGCCAAGTGGTAATTTTGGTAACCTCACCGCAGGTTTATTTGCCAAAGCCATGGGGTTACCGGTTAAACGCTTTATCGCCGCCACCAATGCTAACGATACTGTGCCGCGTTACTTAGACAATGGTCAATGGCAGCCCAATCCGACTCAAGCGACCATGTCCAATGCGATGGATGTGAGTGAGCCCAGTAATTGGCCGCGTGTGGAAGCGATTTGTGAGAAATTAGGCTGGCCGTTGAGTAACTTAGTGGGGATCCGTTTATCCGAGGAGCAAACCTCGCAGGCATTAGCCGAGTTATATGCTCAAGGCTATGTGTCTGAGCCCCATGCGGCGATCGCGGCTAAGGCATTATCTTTAACCTTAGTGCCCGACGAAGTGGGCATATTTTTGGGGACGGCGCATCCCGCTAAATTTAAGGATGTAGTGGATAGGGAGCTAAAACTTGATTTACCCCTGCCAGCTGAGCTTGAGGCTGTGGCGACTAAGACCATTTTATCTGCAGAGTTACCCGCAGACTTTGCCACATTGAAGGCGCATTTATTGGCTGTACTCGCCTAGTCTTAGGCTAAATAGCCGTTTCTGATTCTAGATCTCTGCATCCTGTGATGTAACATAATTAGGGGCAGTTATTTAGAGACATAAATGGCGAGTTTGTATAGAAGGGGAGCTATGCTCCCTTTTTGCTAGTGCCTGCTGAGTACCGATACACTTTGATGCTGTAAATGAGCGTTTATTGGGAGAGATATTTCGCTTATGGCGTCAACCCTAGGTGCGGACTACCCTTATTAATGATGAGGGGAAACCCTCTGAATTTAGTGTCATTGGATTTGATGCTTTTATCACTGGGAGTGTGTTATTACCTGCGGGGCCAAATTGTGCCTATATTAAGGTTAAAACTGAGCTGTATTTTTATATGGTTTATCTGCGTCTTGCCCGCCCACAGTGCGTCGCCAGCAAGGGCTGGTTTTGCTTGTCCTAATCCTATTAAAGTTGGTTATAACGATTGGGCACCCTACGCATGGCAAGATCCCCAAGGTGAGGCTCAGGGACTCGATGTCGAGTTGATGCGTTCATTTGCCCAATTTCTAGGCTGTGACGTGAATTTTATCAACGTGCCCGCTAAACGTTCGCATCAAATGTTAAAGGCTGGCGCTCTCGATGTGATGATGGGGGCCACTAAAACCCAAGACCGCCAAGAATATGCATTATTCTCCGAAGACTATCGAAATGAAGCAGTACGCCTCTTTGTATTAGATGAGAAAAAAGAACAAATTCACTTGGGCCAATGGCAGGATATCTTTACCCACAAATTGCGTTTGCTTGTTCCGACAAGTGGTTGGTATGGTAATGATTACCATGATTCTCAGGGGCGACTCGAGCAAGCGCAATTATTAGTCTTGAGTCCCAGTCTCGATAAATCTGTACAAATGCTCTATCACGGTCGTGGGGATTTAATCATAGGTGATGCTATGGCAGTTCCCTATATTGCCAACCAATATCAAGGCGTTAAGTTAGCACCTCTCAGATTAGTATTAGAGGAAAATCCAATCCATCTGATGCTCAGTAAGGTGAGCATGTCAGCCTTACAGCTCACACAGATAAATACTGCTATTCGTACTTTGAAAGATAATGGCGAAATCGCCAGAGTGCTATTGAAATGGCAGCAGATCTCCCTCGCGCAACAAACCAATATGAGCCGTCAGAACCATACCCAAGAGGTTCGTTATACTTTAGCTTTGATTTATCCCTAATTGCGCGATAATCACTGAGTGATTTATTGAGTCCCCTTGCTGGTAACGCTATGACACATTTGCTAAAACTTCTCCGTTTTGAAGTTACTGAACTCTCTATCAAATTCTGCTAGCTTGATGGGCTAAATTATCAAACTCTAGGTTTGATTAACGCACATTGCGCAAAAGCTTATTACAAAAGCTCATTATAAAGTCCATGCAAAGGATCCATTGCTAACAATAACAATAGGATAAAGGCCATTTATGAAACTTCGTCATTCCGTTGCCTGCTGTATGCTCGCCCTTGGCACATTAACAGCGTTCCAAACCATCGCCGCCGATGCGGTGAGCAATCAAGGCTATTACCGCGCGCCAGCCCTGCAGGATCAAACCTTAGTCTTTACCGCTGAAGGGGATTTATGGACTCAGACCTTAGGTCAAAAAGCGGCGACGCGCTTAACAAGCTTACCCGCAGAAGAGCTAGGGGCCACTATTTCGGCCGATGGTAAATGGGTTGCTTATGTGGCCAACTATGAAGGCGCGAGCGAAGTGTATGTGATCCCCATTACGGGCGGTGTCGCTAAACGGGTGAGTTTTGAAAATAGCCGTGTGCGGGTTCAGGGCTGGACCGCCAAAGGCGAAATTTTATATTCCACCGACACTGGTTTCGGTCCTGCTAATAATTGGATGCTGCGCAGCGTCGATCCTAAAACCCTTATGACCACAGATTTACCCTTAGCCGATGCGGTCGAAGGTGTGATTGATGATCGCAACGAATATGTGTACTTCACCCGCTTTGGTCTGCAAGTGACGGGCGATAACGCCAAAGTGTACCGTGGCGGCGCAAAAGGCGAATTATGGCGCTTTAAACTTGGCAGCAAAACCGAGGCACAGTTGCTTAGCGGCCAACACGACGGCTCAGTGCGCCAACCTATGCTGTGGCAGGATAGGCTCTATTTTATCAGCGACAGCAATGGTAACGACAATCTCTGGTCGATGGCGCTCGATGGTTCAGATGCAAAACAGTTGACCCAATTTAAAGATTGGCAAGTCCGCGGTGCACGGATGGCCCAAGGAAAAGTGGTATTTCAGTTAGGTGCGGATATCCATGTGTTTGATATTGCCGCCGCTAAAGACTCGTTACTCAATATTGAACTCACCTCCGATTTTGCCGAGCGCCGCGAGCACTGGGTGAAAGACCCTATGGATTACGCTTCTTCGACTAATTTGGCCCCTGCTGGCGATAAAGTGGTGATCACCGCCCGCAGCCATGTGGCGATCGCGGGTGTTGATGGATCGCGTTTAGTGCAAGTGGCACTGCCGGGAACCTATCGCGTTAGGGAAGCGGTGCTTAGTCAAGATGGCAAGTCGGTTTATGCGATTAGCGATATGACGGGTCAGCAGGAAATTTGGCAATTCCCCGCCGATGGTAGCAGTGGCGCTAAACAACTGACCAAAGACGGTCATACCTTAAGAATGAGCCTGAATTTGTCCAGTGACGGTCGGTTTATCGCCCATGACGATAATGATGGCAATGTTTGGCTGCTCGACTTAAAGAAAAATACCAATCAAAAAATCATCACTAACGGCGAGGGACTTGGGCCTTATGCCGATATCCGCTGGTCCGGTGACAGCCGTTTTATTGCATTAACTAAGTCGGAAATCGGTAAACAACGTCCGCAAATCGTTCTGTATTCAGTGGATGAAAATAAGGCCGAGACGCTCACAAGCGACAAATACGAGTCCTATTCGCCAACCTTTAGCAGTGACGGCCAGTGGCTATATTTCCTATCGAATCGCCAATTCAGCGCAACACCAAGTTCACCTTGGGGCGATAGAAACATGGGTCCTGTGTTTGATAAACGCAGCCAAATTTTTGCCATCGCACTGGTCAAAAATGCCAAATTCCCCTTTAGTAAACCCAATGAACTCGAATCGAACCAAGTTGAAAAAACCGATGCTAAGGATAAACCGAGTCCAGTGAAAATCGATTGGGCGGGGATCTCTCAGCGTTTATGGCAAGTGCCTGTCGATTCAGGCAATTACAGTAAACTGCGCGTCGTCGATGATAGACTTTATCTGTTAGATCAAGCTATTGGTGACGATGTCGCCCCTAATTTAATGACCATCAAATTTGACCGATTAAGCCCCAAAGTCGAGGTTTTTGCCGAGGACATTGGCCAATATGAGGTTTCTGCCGATGGTAAAAAGCTGATGCTACGTAAGCACAGTAATGAGAAATCACTCCTGATCGTTGATGGCGGTGATAAATTAGGTGATACGGATAATGCCAAAGTGCAAACGGAACAATGGCAGCTAGCGATTTCTCCCCAGCTTGAATGGCAACAAATGTTTGAAGATGCTTGGTTGATGCACCGAGAGTCTTTCTTCGACAAGAAGATGCGCGGCCTCGATTGGCAAGCCACTAAGGCTAAATATCAGCCTTTGCTCGACCGTTTGACCGATCGTAACGAACTGAACGACATTTTCATGCAAATGATGGGCGAGTTAGATTCTTTGCACTCACAGGTGCGCGGTGGTGATTTACCTCAAGATCCAGATGCGGCTAAAGTGGCAAGTCTTGGTGCGCGCCTACAACAAACGGCAGATGGCGTTAAAATTGCGCATATTTACAATAACGATCCTGAGTTACCTGCAAATGCTTCACCGTTAAACCGTATTGAAGTCGATGCTAAAGCAGGCGATATGCTGCTGGCGATTAATGGCACGCCAGTGGCGAATGTGGCCGATGTCACGCGCCTTTTACGCAATCAACAGGACAAACAAGTCTTACTGCAGCTTAAGCGTGGCAGCCAAACCCATAAAACCATAGTTATGCCCGTCAGTGCTGTGGTGGACAGCCAATTACGTTACTTAGATTGGGTGAGCCATAACGCGGCAGTGGTCAAGGAGTCTAGCCAGGGTAAGATGGGTTATTTGCATTTATATGCCATGGGCGGTGGGGATATTGAAAGTTTCGCCCGTGAATTCTATGCCAATTACGATAAAGACGGTTTGATTATTGATGTTCGCCGTAACCGCGGTGGCAATATTGATAGTTGGATTATCGAGAAGTTATTGCGCCGCGCTTGGGCGTTCTGGCAACCGACCCACGGCACGCCAAACACCAATATGCAGCAAACTTTCCGCGGCCATTTAGTGGTGTTAACCGATGAATTGACCTATTCCGACGGCGAAACCTTCTCCGCTGGGATTAAAGCGCTCGGTATTGCACCGCTGATTGGTAAGCAAACGGCAGGAGCGGGCGTGTGGCTATCTGGGCGAAACTCGCTGACCGATAAAGGCATGGCGCGGGTGGCGGAGTATCCACAGTATGCGATGGATGGCCGCTGGGTGCTGGAAGGCTATGGCGTGACGCCGGATATCGAAGTCGATAACTTACCTTTCGCTACCTTTAATGGCAAAGATGCGCAGCTCGAGGCGGCGATAAGCTACCTAAAAGATGAGCTAGTGAAACAACCTATTCCCGCCTTAAAGGCGCAACCTATGCCTGCAACAGGTATGGCCCAGGATATTAAAGCTAAGTAGTTGATGTTTAAGTTCAGTATTTAACTGAAATTTAAGCTATCTAGGTTAAGATGCTTAGGTACAAAGTTAGGGTGTTGTCTTGTAGTTCCCGAGACAACACCCATTTTTATGCCCATTCATCGACATCGTTACTCGCTTCTACATAGGTTTGCATAGTGTTTATTTGTTGTTGATATGCGAGGTGATTGACACTCGCGGCCCTAGCTTCTTCGTTATTGCTTAGGTAATAGGCCGTCGGGGCTGAAATCCCTTCGCTATTTCCCATTGCAATGTTCGTCATATCGGATACGACCTGATACTTCATTTTGGCTTCTTGAAAGGCAACATATTTTTCGATGTTGTCCTCAATCTGCGGCATATCCGGCACACTGGGTAGCGGAGTGGACTCTGCTTTCTCTTCGGCTTGAGCCTCAATTTGTGCAAGCTGTCTTGCTTCACTGGAGATGGTCACTGTTTCCGAGGACGCGGGCGGTAAATTCGTTTGGGTCGAATTCAACCAAGGTGCAGAATGGTTGGCATTGATGTATTTGCTTGCATTTACGCTTGCGACATAAGCGTTAGATTGGATATGCATGGCTTACCTCTTTCAAATCAAGACTGATAAATCGAGTCACTCAAGTGGGAGGTATCGTACGGTAAAAAAGCTGGACCTAAGCTGAATAGAGTATAATTTAAGCAGCGTAAAAGATGTTGGGCAAGCAAGCCTAAGCGCAAACTTGCCCTAATAGCTTAAAACTTGATGTGGATATCTGTTGCTAAACTATTGGCAATAAAGCAGTTAGCGTGTGCTTTTTCGTGGATCTTTTCGATCGTTTCTCGACTGACATCGACACCATCGGCAAAGATCACTTTAGGATTGAGCACCATTTTGGTGACGGCTAACTTGCCTGCGTCATTTTTTCCAAGTTCAGCCGTGGCTTCATCTACGTAGGAGACAACGGGTAAGCGCTTAAGATGCGCAATCGCGAGGAAGGTCAACATATGGCATGAGGATAAGGCCGCCAACAGGCTTTCCTCTGGATTGACATTCTGTTTATTGCCTTTGTATTCCGGTGCGGATGATGCCTGAATCGTTTGGCCGCTACCAAAGGTAATGCTGTGATCTCGACAAAATTCGCCCTCTTCGGCGGGGGAGGTTTGCCAGTTAACCGTTAAGTTAAAGCCCATTATTTTCTCCTATCAGAAGGACATCAGGGCACTATAGCCTAGCTGTGTTCACTTAGCTATGGCCTGCACTAAGTGAACTCGAAGTTATAACCCAGCGCTAAATAATAGGCTGCTAGTGAGTACACTGCCTGTGACTATGCCAATAGGTAAATGTCGAGGGCTGTAGCTTAGGGTGAGAATAACCAGCATTGCCGCCAGAGAAATAATCCCCATAAACAAGATACTTCCGTAGGCCCAGCCTTGATCCCGCACGCAGGCACTTAAGCTGAACATCAGCAATAACCATGCAAATAAGCTTAATAGACGGCTCTGCCACTGAGCCGGGGGACGATTAAAGACATCCTTAAAATGGCCAAATTTGGCTAAGGCGAATAGGGAGAGGGAGAGATAACTCAAGCCTAAAATCCCAAGTACGGGAATAAATGCGGGCATCATGGTTTAGCTTCCTCCATTGAAGGCGAGGTGAGTTCGTTGGCAAGGGATGTTTTTGGCTCGCCGCGGCGTGCCTTATCGGCCTTGGTATTCGTTGAGGCTTTTCTTGCCTGGCGTTTCGCGGGAGCGGCTTTTGTAATCAGCGTTAATTTTTTACTGGCAAATAGCATAGCGCCGCCGAGTAGAATGGCGAGCAGATCAAACCCGACTAAAGCCCATTGCTGGGATTGGATATTATCAATGAGATTGCTTGGCGATGTGAAGGCATTGAGCACGGGTAGTGCGCAGCATAAGGTTCCTGTGAGTATTAATGCCGTTTGCCACTGACGACGTGAACGGCCAAAGCAAGCCCAGACTCCCATCGCCACTAACGCGATAAAGAAGCTGTGCACTTCCCATTCAGCGCGGCCCGCAAAGCTTGTCGGTAGCAGACGGTTTGCGTAAAAGAAGCTCACGGCGCCTAAAGGTAACCCTAAGATAAACATGAAATTTAGTCCTTCAACTAGGCGCAGTCCAAAGCTTGGTTTCTCGCCTTTATCTATGGCTTTTTGCTGTTTTTGCCGTAGACGAATAGCCCACATCAAGGTGCCAGTGGCAACCATAGCGCAGCCCAATAAGCCACAGAAAAAGAACAATATACGTAATAACGGGGCGGCAAAACGCGCCGTGTGCAGTGACATCATAGTGTCGTAGGTTGCCAAAGCCCCCGAGGCTTGGTGCGGGCTGGCATATTTAAGCTCACCATTTACGCCGTTAAATATCATAATGTTAGCTTCATCGGTCACAGTTTTACCTGTGTTTTGATAGAAGGTTACTTGGCTATTTTGATCGTTAGGGTATGACACTATCACTTGCTTAATTGGTGCATCGCCCCACTCGGCTTGCACCTGCGGCAGTAATTGACTCAGTTGTACCTGGGGCGTGCTAATCCCTGCGGCTTTTTCGGTTTGTCTGGCGGGATTAAGCTCCTTTAAAAAGGCTTGGTTATCGCCCGAATAGGCGGTATCCACTGTCCATGGGATATAGATCAACATCAGGGTGATAAGCCCAGTATAAGTGATCATCAAATGGTAGGGCAGGGCGATAACTGAGCTTACATTGTGCGCATCTAACCAAGAGCGGGCACCTTTATCCCGTCTAAAACTGAACAAATCTTTGAAGATGCGTTTGTGGATCACTATGCCGCTGATAAGGGCGATCAACATAAACATAGTGCAAACACCGACGATATAGCGGGCGGTTATCGCGGACATATAATGCAAATCAAAGTGCAGCCGATAGAAAAAATCGCCACCGCGACTCTCGCGCACTTCTGAGATCATGCCGCTACCATCGGCTAGGGCTACATCTTCTTCTATCTTGCCGCGGCGTTGACCTTTTTCCGGCGGCAGTTGCCAGCTAAAACTTAAAAAGGGTTTACGTTCGGATGGGAAGTTGATCATCCAGCGCTGCGCCGTTTCGGGCGAATGGGTTTCTAGGTAACGCTGGCCGCTGTCTAATTGCTCCTCGAGTGTATCGGCTCGATAGTCTTGATAAACTCCTTTATGTAGCTCGGGTTCATTCCAAAGGCTGATCTCATGGCGAAAATAGCTCAAACTGCCCGCAAAGAAAATGAGCAGTAGTACCCAACATACGAGCAAGCCTGCCCAGGTATGTAGCCAAGATAAGGTTCTAAAAAATGTCTCTTTCATCCTACAGCCCACACACCTTAATTAATCCAAAACACAGTAAACTCACTAGGCCTAAATCTCGCCATGCATGCCAGGTTTTACGTACACAAAAGGCGTAAATGATGGCGATGGCATAGAACAAAAAGGACAACATATTGGCGGTTAAGGTACTTTCTAGCCTTGGCATGGGCAGCGCTAATGTCAGTAGGCTGGCCAGAGTAGCGGCTGCAATATAACCCGCGAGCAGGGCTGCACTCGCACGGGCGAAGACTTTGAAGGCAAATAGCGATTGCTCTTGCTTAAACCATTGCACAATCTGCACAATTCCCCGTGAAATCAATGAGAACGAGCGTATTTGCGCTGCAGATGATTGCGTTGAGGTTTCAAGCGCAGGTGTATTAGACATAAGTACCACTTCTCATTCCGTGTCTAGATGACGCTGTTTTGGTTTTTTGCTCAGGGGCTAATTATGGCCACTGTGCATTAGAGGCAAAGCGCAACTGGGTTGCATTCATAAGTGGAGACACTATGAATTTTTGGAGTATAACGCAGTTTATTTAAATGATAAACGATATCATTTAGGTTTAGATGTAAAATTGCGACCCAGCGCGAGTTTCCATTGCTCTTGCCTCCTTGCTTTGGGCATTACTGTGGGGGCTTCTCCTCTTTTTCTATCGTAAATGTTTGGTTTTATAGGTTTGATGGTTATCACTTGTTTAGCTTTTGGTTAATTTTTCTCCTGTCATTGTGAGCTTAATCAAGGTAGACAGCTTGTCCTTTTGGCAAAATGCCACCCATCTTTTTACCGAGAGCCTGCCCTATAAACTATGCAAACACATTCTACAAAGGGTGAAAAACACCTGTCTGATAGCGCCATTCTACTGTCCACAACTGACCTTAAGGGCAACATTAAATATGTAAACCAGACCTTTTCGCAGATCAGTGAGTTTAGTGTTAACGAGTTGCAGGGCAATCCACACAACATAGTGCGCCATGCCGATATGCCCGCTGCCGCCTTTAAAATCCTGTGGGAGAGAATAAAGAGCGGTAAACCTTGGATGGGGATAGTTAAAAATAAAACGAAACATGGCGGTTACTATTGGGTGAATGCCTATGTTGCACCTGTGTATGAGAATGGGGCCATTCACGAGTTTCAATCCGTTCGCCGCCAGGCAACACCCGAGCAGATCAAAGCGGCCGAGGCGATTTACAGCGATATTAATCAGGGTAAACAACCTAAGGCATTGCGCAAAGATCGACTCGGTTTTAGCGGTAAAATTCTGCTGGCTATGCTGGTTTCTATTACTACTACAGCTGTGATTGCCAGTTATTCACCCATAGTGGCGGCGATTGCGGGTATGGGCCTAGCGTGCCTCGCTTGGTACTACCTGATGCAGCCATTACAAAAGTTAGTGTCGATAGCAACCAATATCATTGACGATCCCGTTGCCATGGGTGTGTATACCGGCCGGCAGGATGAAATCGGCAAGTTGGATCTGGCCTTGCGATTTTTAATCACTGAAATAGGCGGTGTGGTCGGACGCATGGCCGATTCTGCCAGCGAAATCCAAGAGCAGAGCGTGAACCTTAAACAAACCATTACCAATACTTGGGAACATGCGGATAGCCAGAGCGAGCAAACGACGCAGGCGGCGACGGCGATGGAGCAAATGAGTGCCAGTTTTGCCGAAGTCACAGGTAATATTCATCGCACTGCGTCCGAGATGGTGTCTAGTCATCAGGCGGCGCAGCGCGGCCATTCACGCTTAGAAACCGTGATCGATGCAATTCATCAACTGAGTGTGCAGGTCAGTCATTTCTCCGATGTAGTGCAAACGATTGAGCAGGATAGTCAGGCTATTCATCAGGTATTAGAAGTGATACGGGCCATTGCCGATCAAACTAACCTATTAGCATTAAATGCTGCCATTGAGGCTGCTCGAGCAGGGGAGAGTGGCCGTGGCTTTGCTGTCGTTGCCGATGAAGTCAGACAACTGTCGAGCCGTACCAGCCAATCGACATCGCACATAGAGCAAATCGTCAATCGATTCAGGGACAGTACCCACAGGGCGACCTCGACTATGGTGGCGGGACAAGAACAGGTCAAACGTTCCGTTGAGTTAGCCCAGGATGCGAGCGTGGCTTTTGGGGAGTTATTATCATCCATCGCCAGAATTAACTCCCTCAGTGATGACAACGCTGCGGCTATGACCCAACAAGCCTCCGTTGCCGCTGAAATTAGTCGAGCTATCCATGTGATCAGTGATCTCGCTCAGCAGAGTCTAGAACAGACCCAAGATGCGGCGGCGCGGGGCGATCAAGTGTCGCGTTTATCCACTAAGACCCACCATTTATCCCAGCAGTTTTGGCAACAGAGTGTGCAGCGTAAATATTGAGTGCAATTAAAACAATTGAAATAGGCTGAATAGGTGGCGGTGGTTGATTTTTATACGGTTTGACTTTTTAAAATCAACCACTTACTTATCTCTTGAATGACTTTTTTCTTGATGCGCCTCACATTTAGACACTGCTAATACCAGCTTTACCCGAAATATTTGTCTTTAGGGCTTGTGTTTTATTCTGCATGCCCCAAGCTCTAATAGTGAAACGAAAATAAAAGTAATGACACTAAAAGGGACAACCTATGAAAATAAATCTTTCTGGTCACCATGTCGATGTTACTGATTCTGTTAAAGAACATGTCAACGAAAAGTTTTCAAAAATCGCCACCCATTTCCCTACTTTGATCGCGCTCGATATCATTATTGCGAAGGAGCATGGCGAGTTTCAGGTTGAAATTCGAACAAATTATGAAGGCAGCCGCATTTCTGCATCGGGGACAGATGAAATCATGTACCCAGCCATTAAGGCCGCATCGAAAAAATTAGATGCCGCACTTAAACACCGTAAAGGCCAGTTAAAAGCCGATTTACATGAGACTCCAAGCTGCACTACGCCAGCGATTGCCCACGAAATTATCCAAGAGATGGATTTACGTTAAGAGCATTAATTCCCCGCGTTAAGGGAATAGAAAAGGGCCATTAAAGGCCCTTTTTGCTGTCTTGAGCAAGGTGAATGGGTTAAATCAACGCCAGTTGCAGCCCTTTGAGCACAGCTTGGGTGCGATCCCGGCAATCGAGTTTAGTGAGTATATTAGAGACATGATTTTTCACTGTACCCTCGGCTAAAAATACCGCATTGGCGATTTCCTTGTTGGAGAAGCCGCCCGCCATAAAACTTAGGATTTCCCGCTCCCGCTCCGACAACAATTCATTTCTACTCACCCCAACACTAAGTACGGGTTTGGGTTCACTCATCTGTTTAAGCACCGAAGGTTCAATTAAGTAGCCGCCTTTGGCGACGGTTTCGATGGCGTGCAGTAACTTGTCGAGTGACACATCTTTGAGTAAAAAGCCATTAGCTCCGGCCTGTAAACTATTAAGGAATAACTCACTGTCGTCGAAGGTGGTCAACATGATGACAGGTAAGCGATTGGCACTCTGGCGTATCTGTTTAAGCATTTCGATACCGTCAAGTTTTGGCATGCGGATATCACTGAGCAGCACATCGACAGGATTATTGGCCAGTTTTATAAGTGCATCTTGGCCATCTTCAGCCTGCCACAGAACGTGAATGTGCTCGGAAATGGCGAGCAGACTAGCGATCCCCTGGCGAACCAATTGTTGATCCTCCACTAAACCGACACTGATGATGTTGTTTTGCATGTCCATAGCAATTCCAAAGAGTATTTTGTTGATGGTTAAGCGAGCGCAGGAAAGGTGAGGGTAAGGGTGCAGCCCGGCGCAGAATCATTCGCCCTTAGCTGTAAGGTGCCATTAAAAGGCTTAAGCCTTTCCTGCATGCCGCTAATTCCAGTGCCGTTTAGCCCTGTGCCACTAAGTTCTGTGCCACTAAGCTCTGTACCACTTAGTCCAGTGCCGTTTTTAGCCGATATGTTGCGTGTCGCTCCCCGGGTGAGTCCAACGCCGTTGTCGCTCAGTTGTAATATCAGCCTGCTTTGGGAGTTTTCCATGCTCAGTTGCAGTTGATCCGCCTTGCCGTGGCGTACGGCGTTGCTGATGCCTTCCTGCAGCACTAACAGTAGTGCCTGAGTCAGTTCGGCTGATTGCAGTGGCTTCATCCCTTTGCAGGTGAAAGTGACGCTGGGTAAGCGGCTCATCAGTGCCTCTAAAGGGGGAACTAAATCCAATCCCACTTGGACTCTTTGGGCCCTAACGACGGTGCGAATACTTTCAAGTAGCTCTTTGGCTAGGGATTTACTTTGGTTAACTTGAGATTTGAGTTCTTCGGGCGCTTGATGGCTTAGTACTTCTAATTGCAGTGAGAGCGCCGTGAGCTGGTGGCCGAGAATATCGTGTAAATCGCGGGAGATCCGCAGTCTTTCCTGCTGTTCGCTGGCTTGGCTAAGGAGGGCGCGGGTGGCGATAAGCTGCTGGTTTAGCTGTTCTTGTACCAAACGAGATTTGCGTTCAGAAAGCCTTGCCTGGCTACTGCTATAGGCAAATAACTGAAATCCAAGATAAATCACTATAGTGAACACATGACTTTGATGATGGAATTGCCACTGCAGCAGCACATAATAAATAAGGTTGGCTAACAGCAGTTGTGCAATCGCTTGGCGGCGATTAAAAAACTCAGGTAAAAGTGATGCCCAAATAACCAAGAAGATCGGCAGTAAGGCATTATTTGCAGTGAGCACTAAGCCAAATACAATCAAAGGCATAGTGAAAGTAACAAGGCGACGGAGTCGAATATCCATATGGGGCACTATGTCCGTTGCTATCAGTATAAATTGCACTAAAAACAATCCATAGAGTGCGACATTGACCACGCCTTGCCATGTATGCAATGGGGCTTGGGTTATCCCGACCCAAGTGATAAGCCCCCAGGTGAGCAGCCCGGCGGCAATTAACAGGCTCTCTTCTTTCGTTAATCGATTTTCTAGCACGAATGACTATTCCTTAATCCAATTCTGCCGACCATTCTAAGGTATCAATGCCCGATGTCACTATGCCAAAAGTCATGTTGTTAACATTTTGTTTTATGACTTTTGGCACCTGTTTTTAATCCTGTGATTTTTTAAGCTAACTCCGTCGCAATCACTATCACTATAAGTAGCAGGAGTAAGGCATGAAACACATGAACTCGACTATGGCAACAACCCCATGTTTCCAAACCCATAGTACTAAAAGGACGTTATCAGCGATGTGGGGCGCAGGCTTAGCTTGCTTACTCTTGTCTACAGGAAGCATGTCCGCAGACATTCAAGCACATACCTTGACCGTAGATATAGATAATATTCAAGTACAAACGGGCGCCTTGATGGTGCAACTTTACGCCAATGCCGAGGATTATACATCAGGCAAAAATCCCAGCGCGTCCATGATAAAGCCTGTGACTAAGGCTGAGCACAGGCTGGTATTTAGCGATCTCGCCGATGGACAATATGCGCTCAAGGTCTTTCACGATGAAAATAGCAACCAGAGGTTAGATACCAATATCTTAGGTGTGCCGAGTGAAGGCTATGGTTTTAGCAATAACGCTGGCAGTTTTGGACCTGCAAGCTTTAAAGACGCCAGCTTTAGTCTGCAGGGCGATACGCAAATCACTATACACATTCGCTAAGGGAGGGCTACATCATGGATAGACGTCAATTTCTAGCGGGTTCAGCCGCCCTAATGACGACCGCGGTTTGGGCAAGTGCGGTGGACAAATTACTGGCACTGGATAGCGCACAAGCGATCGCTCGCGAGCCATGGGCCATAGGTTTTAACGGGGCAGAAGGCGACTATCCACCGCTCACTATGCAGGTTTCGGGTGAGTGGCCTGCGCAATTGAGCGGCAATCTATATCGTAATGGGCCGGCGAAAATGTCTCGGGCCGGTAAGGCATACCAGCATTGGTTTGATGGTGATGGCATGGTGCAGCAGTTTAGTCTGGCCGATGGGCAAATTCAGCATCAGGCTAAGTTTATCCAAACAAAGAAGTTTAAAGTGGAGGAGGCCGCTGGCGCATTTAAGTATTCTACCGCTGGTACTGTGATCCCCAATGCTTTACCCATTCGCAATAATGACGATTTGAATGTCGCTAACACCAGTTTACTGCCGCGCCGCGGCGAGTTGCTCGCCCTCTGGGAGGCGGGTTCACCCTATCGACTCGACGCGCAAACCTTAAACACGCTCGGCGTGAAAAGCTTTGGAGACAAGTTTAAGGGCTTGCCCTTTTCCGCCCATCCACTCGATGACGGACAAGGTGGACTGTGGAATTTTGGTGTCTGGTATGTTGGGGGTGAGAAGCAATTACTTGTGTATCAAGTGGCCGCCGATGACAGCATTGCCAGAATGGAAGTGATTGAATTACCACAGGCGAGTTACTTACATGCCTTCGCCCAAAGTGAAAATAAGCTAGTGTTTTATATTTCATCCTGCGTGTATGAAGAGGGCGAAACCTATATCGATGCCTTTAAATGGCGCCCCGAATTGCCATCGCAATTACTGGTTATCGACAAAGCCGACTTTAAAACGCGCCAGTTACACCCACTGCCCGCAGGATTTGTGTTTCACTTTGGTCAAGCCATTGAGAATAATGATGAACTTTCGGTGCAGCTTTGCCTCTATCCCAATTCGGTCATTTTAACCCAAGGGATGAAAGGGCTACTGACAGGCACTCGCAAAACTAAGACACCCCATGCCGAGCTAGTGACTATCACAGTTCCGTTGACTGAGGCGCTGTCTTCCCCTGCACGGATCAACCGCAGCGGCGTGATGATGGAGTTTCCTCAGTTTGTAAGCAATAAAGAATTTGCGCAGCAAACTATGAGTCATAAAGAATTTGCACAGCAAACTATGAGTAAAACAGCGTTTGTTCCGCTATTTGGCATCGGAGCACGCTCAGAACTTGGCCCTCACTCTAAATTACAGACTGAATTAGATGCTGAATTAGCGTCTGATTCAGGGATGAGTAACACCCTGTATTGTATTCATAATACAAAGGACAGCAGCAAGCTCGCCGCTGATACGCTTGCCAATGGAGGACTTACTGCTGATAGCTATAGTGCGTATTATCTGGGGAACGGCAAGATTGCCGAAGAGCCGCTTTATATCCCCGCCACTGAGCAGCATGAAGCCTATATATTGATGACTTGGCTTGATTATCGCAATGCCCAGTCTGGTCTATCTTTGTTCCGTGCCAGTGATATCAGCGCTGGCCCTATCGCCTCGGCGCAGATGAATAGGGTGTTGCCATTAGGATTTCATGGCTGTTTTATTAGCGCTTAATATCTTGACCTATAAACGAAAAACGCAGCCAAGGGCTGCGTTTTGATTTCAGGCGAAAGGGGGTTACTCTTCAATTTCCGCATTGTGGTAGACGTTTTGCACATCGTCACAATCTTCTAATGCGGCGATAAACTTATCGAATACGGCCACATCTTCGCCGGTCACTTTAGTCATAGTTTGCGGGACGAAGGTGATGTTTTCGATTTCAAAATTAATATCTGGCATGGCATCGGTCAGTGCCGTTTTGACCTTGAAAAATTCAGTGTGTGGGGCAAAGATGCTGATCATACCATCTTCAACTTCGACATCGCTCACATCCACATCGGCCATCATTAGGATTTCTAAAATGGCATCTTCATCATCGCCAGGGAAAACAAAAACGGCAGAATGATCAAACATATGGCCAACAGTGCCTGGACCACCGAGTTTTGCATCGTTCTTCACGAAGGCTTGACGCACTTCTGTGAAGGTACGTTTTACGTTATCGGTTAAGCAGTCGACGATTACCATGCAGTTGCCTGGACCAAAACCTTCATAACGGGCTGTATCGTAATCTTCACCGCCGCCGCCCTTGGCTTTTTCAATAGCGCGCTCAATTACATGCGCTGGAACTTGGTCTTTCTTTGCGCGCTCAATTAAACGACGTAGTGATAAGTTACCATCAGGCTCTACACCACCTTGCTTAGCGACAACGTAAATTTCTTTACCGTAGCGCGAGTAAAGGCGGGTTTTCTGGCCTGCAGTTTTCGCCATGGATTCTTTACGATTTTGATATGCTCTGCCCATCTTGATCTCGTTAGCTCAAAAAAATTGCGCCGATATTAGCAGTTTTCTTGATAGAAGTGCAGTCGTCTGGGCGGGAATTATTGCCAAGAAGAGGATACAGACCGCATTTCTGAGCGCTGGGGGAAATAAGCTTTTAACCTCAGTTACATCAGGGGGCATGACTTTTCATAATAATGTTTGATGCCATAAGGTCGATAGACTGTCGATGATGGACCATTGATCTTGTTTTTCGTCAAAGCGTGAATTGTTTTTCGAGTCAGAGGATAGGCTAGCCGTATTTGCCTTAAGATCCTCTGTCCTATCGGTTTCGCTGCTAGTTAGTGTGGCAATGGATGGCTATCACTCGTTCATCTTGAGTCGACTTCCCTTAATCGAGCCCTTCACCCTTTGCGCGCGCCGTAGTGAGAATAGAGATGGAAAAACAGCAGAAAGTCGCGATAGTTCTGAGTTTTACCCTAGTCATGCTGGGGAGTTGATTGCTCTCGGCGAAGGAGAGCTGCATACAAACGTTTTAGCCAAGCCCTAACGGGAAAAGTCTAAGTCGACATTAATGCATAAAAGCTCAGATTAACAAATGTTAAACTTGTGATCAGTTGCGCGAAATTGATCAACAAAATAGAAATTGATTGGCATCTATTTGCCGAAGTGCTTAAATAACAAAATATTGATGGTGCTAAGATATGCCGACCTATCTAGATAAAGCTGCTGAGCCAGTTTTTTTTAGCAAAGTGATTTTAAATAGTAAAATTTTTTCTAAGTTTTACTGTCTAAGAGAATAAGGGAGACTCTTGTCATCTAGGTCGATAGCAGCAGGCGCTGCTTAATGTGAGTTTAAAGCTATGCAAGCACAACAAGCGATTGTAACCGTTTTGTATTATGATGCACCAGTAGGGTTAATTATGCACAATGCTGTGCTAGATGGTTTGTCTGTTAGCGACTCTGGCCGTGTCATGATCCCAGCCAGTTTCCGTAAGGGAAAATCCATCATAGCTGTCCTAGAAGGTGAGTGTAAGATTTTGAACTCCTTAGGAGAACGAGTCTTTGCCCAGGCGAATATAGGTTAAGAGCACTTAGCGGTCGGGTAGAAACTGTACAGATATTGGGGGACGGTAAAGATGATTTACCGTCCCTTTAACTTTAGTGCTGATAATAGATAAAGCTTGCACCTTTCCCTGAATCAAAGCCGTTCACAATCTAGACCCTATTGCACCACAGCGCTGTTTCGACACTCCTATCGACAGACTTCGATAAAGAGCCTATCCGCTAATTGCTGTAAAATTTGCGCCTGTGGATGGGTATGGGCGAAGGTTCTCAGGCCGTATATGCCCATCATCAAGTATTGAGCCCTTTGGGTGCTATTGCGTTCCCCTTCGAGCAACCCCTGGGTGGCGGCAAAGTCAAATTGTTGCGTCAGTGCATCCTGCCATATCTGTAAATTGTTATTGATAATCTGTTGTATTTCATCATCTTGCTCTGCAATTTCATTCAATGCTTTAGTGAGCAAACAAGCTTGCGCGCTGTCGCAACTTAAGCATTCGACGACCAGATTATCTAAGTAGCGCTTCAGGTTCGCGAGCACATCGGCACTATCAGTAAAGAAGAGGCTGAACTGAGTGTTTCTATCGAGTTGGTATTGTTCGATTGCTGCAATTAATAGCCCGCGTTTATTGGTGAAGGCGCAGTAGATTGAGCCGGGGTGTAATCCCGTGGCTTGGGTGAGATCTTGCATGCTGGTTTTAGTGTAACCTTTGTGCATGAAGGCGGTCATAGCACCGCGAAGAACTTGTTCTCGGTTGAACTCTGCATTGCGCATCGACTGTATTTGACTCGTCTCGAAAAATTTAACCTCATTCTACCTAATTTTGAACATACATTCAAAAATGAACTTGAATGTTCATTCAAATAATATTATCTTGAACGTACATTCAAGATTGGGACCGAGACCATGACCGTACACTCCACATCAAATCTATTTGAAAGCTATAAACTTAATGATGCTATTACCTTAAATAACCGTATTTTGATGGCGCCCTTAACCCGTTGTATGGCGGATGCCGAACTGGTGCCGACCGAAGATATGATTGCCTATTATGCACGCCGTGCCGAGGCGGGTTTGATCATCACAGAGGCGACAATTATTCGCCCCGACGGCCAAGGTTACCCTAATACCCCAGGTATTTTTACTCAGGCCCAAATTGCTGGCTGGCGTAAGGTAACCGATGCTGTGCATGCCAAAGGTGGAAAAATTTTTGTGCAGTTATGGCATACGGGGCGCGTAGCGCATCCGCACTTTTTTGGTGGTGGCGATGTGCTCGCCCCATCGGCGCAGAAGATTGAAGGATCCGTCCCAAGAATGCGTGAGCTGACCTATGTCACGCCAAAACCAGCAGCCCTAGAGGATATTCAAGGTCTGGTGCACGATTACGCCAAGGCGGCTGAAAATGCGATGGAAGCGGGCTTCGATGGGGTTGAAATCCATGGTGCAAACGGTTATTTGATCGACGCTTTCCTACATCACGACAGCAACCGTCGCACCGATGAATACGGCGGTACGCCAGCCAATATGGCGCGCTTTGCCCTCGAAGTTGTTGATGCTGTTATTGCTCGAATTGGTAAAGATAGAACCGGTTTACGTCTGTCTCCCGGCGCTTATTTTAATATGGCCACCGATAGCCGAGACCGCGGCGTATTTGATTATCTATTACCCGAGCTCGAAAAGCGCGATATCGCCTTTGTGCATATTGGTATTTTTGATGACAGTATGGAGTTTGATTATTTAGGTGGTCGCGCTTCCAGCTATGTGCGAGCACACTATGGCAAAACCTTAGTGGGTGTGGGCGGTTATAGTGCCCAGAGCGCAAGTGAAGCGATAGCCGCAGATAAGTTTGATTTGATTGCTATCGGTCGTCCCTTTATTGCCAATCCAGACTATGTCGCTCGGGTGCGTGCTAGTGAGGAACTGGTGCCCTACAGCGATGAAATGCTGGCAACATTAGTTTAATTATAAAGCACAAAAACAAAGGGTTAGCTAAATGCTAACCCTTTTTTTTAGCCTTATTTATCGGTTTTAGCGAGGGCTCTGAGGGCGTTGAGTTGTTGTTGGGCAATCCCGAAAATACTCTCGGGTGCATATTGCCCTTGGCTTTTAGCGTCCTTTTCAATCCGCGTATCAGCGGCCTTGCCAAGTAACAGCTCCATGGCTTGGGTGACATGGGTGATGGCCCAAATATGGAACTCTCCTTGTTCAACCGCTTCGACAATATCTTTACGTAACATAAGGTTGGCAACATTCGAGGCGGGGATGATCACACCTTGGCTCGATGAGCGGCCCTTTATTTTACAGACGTCGAAAAAGCCCTCAATTTTCTCATTGACGCCGCCAATGGGCTGTGCCTCTCCGAACTGATTCATCGAGCCTGTGATCGCAATATCTTGCCTAATAGGTTGTTCGCTTATGGCTGAGATAATGGCGCAGCATTCGGCCATAGAGGCGCTGTCACCATCAACGCCACTATAGGATTGTTCGAAGGTGAGATAAGTGGTTAAGGGGATTTGTGCCGTTTTTCCTAAAACCGAAGCTAAATAAGCGGTTAAGATCAGCACTCCCTTAGAATGGATCCGTCCACCCAGTTTGACTCTATGCTCAATATCTAGCACTTCCCCCTTACCCAAAGCGGTGGTCGCTGTGATGCGATTAGGCATTCCAAATTGATGGTCAGAGGTTGAAATAACGGATAAGGCATTGATTTGACCGACGACTTTATCATGGGTGTTGATCAAGGTCGTGCCGTTAATAAAGCTCTCCATTATGCTGTCGTGCAGGCGGGAGACCCTTTTTTCTTGATTGCGAAGCGCCTGCTCTACATGGGGCAGCAAAATGTGATCGCTGCCAGCGGACTTAGCGCAGTAATTAGATTCGCGCAGTAAATTCGCAATATTAGCGGAGTGCAGTGAAAGTTTTTGCTGATCCTGCGCCTCGCGGGAACTGTATTCGATGATCCTCGCAATGGCGCTGCGCTCGCAGTGCAGCATATTGTTGTCGTGCACTATGCTGGAGATAAAACGCGCATAGTGGGCTTCAGAGGCATGGGTTCTGTCCATTACATCTTCAAAATCGGCGGTGACACGGAACAGTTCACTAAAATCAGGATCATAGTGCTGCAATAGTTGGTAGGTTTCATAATCGCCAAACAGGATGATTTTAACGTCTAAGGGAATGGGCTCTGGCGCGAGGGAAATAGTACCCGAGAGTGAGACCTCACGCTCGAGTGAGCTTAAATCTAATTTGCGGGAACGTAGGGCGCGTTTTAATCCATCCCAGACATAGGGACGTTCAAGCACTTTCACCGCATCCATCAATAACACGCCACCATTGGCTTTATGTAGGCTACCGGAGCGGATCAACGAGAAGTCGGTGAACACTGTGCCCCTAAAGGTCGCGTTTTCCACATAACCGAACAGACTGTGGTAGCTCGGGCTTTCTTCAACAACGATGGGAAATTGTTGTGAGCCTTGGCAAACCAACACATTCACTTGGTAACGGCGGGGCATTTTCTTTTCGAGGGAGGCGTAGGCGAGGGCGAGTTGTTCTTCACTCTCCTCTAAAAAGATATCTAAATTGCTTAAAATATCCGCCTGCATACCATTTAAAAAGGCTCTCACTTCGGGCTGATGTTTGTATTTGTCCTTCAATGGCTTGAAAAAGTGGATAAGTACATCCTTAGCGACTTGCTCATCGTGTTCCTGCTGAGTGTCGCTAAACTCTTCTTCCCATTCGGTATTTTGGCGGATAATGCCACGCAGTTTGACTTCAAGTCCGTTGATATTGCTTTCAAATTGACTACGTTCTGCCTCACTCAGGGCATTGAAGGAGGCTTCATCGTGGGGTTCGTCTTCACCCTTGAGTGCGATCATTTGATAATCGCCCTGTAGGGTTAAGCTAAGGCTGATCCCTTTTTGCTTGGCTTCCTCGCTTAATTCGGTCAGTGCGGTTTCTTGCTTTTGGGCTAGTTGGCTTTTTAGTTTTTCGGCTCGCGCATAATACATTTCATTATCAAAGGCTAAGGGCAGCGCTTTGACTAATTTAAGCATAAGTTTTTCGATGGCTTTTTTAAATTCGAGCCCAGTTCCCGCCGTCAGTTTAAGGACCTTAGGACTGCGGGTATCGTCGAAGTTGACCACATAGCACCAATCATGCAGATTGTGATCGCTCGGCTCGTGACGATTAAGATAGCGCAGCATCATAGTGCGTTTTCCTAATCCATTCTGGCCAATGGCATAAATGTTATAGCCTTTTTCTTTTATACCCATGGCAAATTCCACCGCCTGCTGGGCGCGTTCTTGGCCGACGATATCATCGAGTGGGGTCAGTTCGGCGGTCGATTGGCAGTGGGGATCTAATTCTTGTAGCTCACATTTGCGATACAGTTGCTGGCTGGTTAATTGAATGGCTTGATTCGGCTTAGCATGAGAAGAGTGGTCAGTGGGCATAAATATCCTTGAATTTTCAGCCTTAATATTTCCATTGTAGACAATAAGATAACATCGTTGTCAATTAAAAGTCGGTTATTTCCCCTAATCTTATGGTGGCGTGTCGCTGTGTTTTTGCTTTATAAATTATTTATGCATTAGGAAATAACGATGGTTTGGCCTCTATACTGATAATTGCTGATATGATGCAGTGCCACGCTTGGTATTTTTAGCAAAGGGTGTGCACTGACAAGAACTTAAGATCTGGTGACTGGTATTGATTTTCTGTGTCTGTGTATAAGGCGATAAGGGCGCTTTGAGAGTTCAGAGTAAGTCAACATTAAGCAGTAACAGGGCGTTGATTGGCAACTATATGATTGATGTGATTATTCCACAACCACAGCAAGACAGCTGGTTAAGTGACTTAAACTTAGTCGCAGAGATGTCTGCATGCCATGGGCTTATCTTCGCCCGTAATGACTCGGGTCAATTGAGCCTATTATTACAATCGATGGCCGCCGCGGATGAGGATATTGCATCGATACTCGCTCAGCTCAATGCTCACCATGGTTTTAAGCTACAACAAACCGCCACCCCACATAGTAAAGCCGCGGATATCTTCCACACTCAGCCTGTCGAACAACCGAGTGTCTTCCATAGTCATCAAGTTATGGTCTCTAATGCCAAAACGCAGCTCTCGCCGCAGTTAGTGGCTAAGCCCTTAGTTACAGACACTTCATTGGATCCGTTTTGGCAACCCTATCCCTGTTTAGGCAGCCTGATTTGCTTGCCGATACTCTGGCCATCGGGGGCCAGTTTTGGTGCCCTGTGTTTGTACCATAGTGCGCCCCATCATTTAACGGATAAGTCACTGCAACTTGCCCAGCTTAATGTCAACAGCATTCAGCTCGGTTTAACGGAAATCCTGCGCCAGCATAGGGCCGATGAAGCATTGGCCCGAGGTGAGCAAAGCAAGTTACAAGTGCTCGATTTACAAACCTTTATCGATAGCTTTGAGGAGCATATTTGGGTCAAGAATATCGATGGTATTTACACTATCTGTAATCTGAGTGTGGAAAAAGCCTGGGAAATGCCGCGCAGTGAGATTATCGGCAAAACAGATGTTGAATTATTTGGTAAAGATATTGCCGATATTTTCCTCGATGGCGACAGGCTCGCCATTGAAACGGGCACTCCTATTATCGTTGCTGAATGTTTAGATGGCGGCGAGCAGGCAAAACACCTCTGGTTAGAAACCCTAAAAATGCCCGCCTTCACTGCAGAGGGACAGTTGGCGGGCGTGATTGGTATGACGCGCAATATCTCTAAACATAAGGAAGTAGAAGAGCAGCTTACACTCGCAACGAATGTATTTAAAAACTCGGTAGAAGGTGTCGTAGTGACCGATAGACACGGCAATATCACCGATGTGAATGGTGCCTTTTACGAAATAACGGGTTACTCCCGTGAGGAATTGCTTGGACAAAACCCACGGCTGTTCAATTCGGAGCGCCATGATAAAGCGTTTTTCGATGCGATGTGGAATGCCCTGTTAGAGACAGGTAAGTGGAGCGGCGAGATTTGGAATCGCCGTAAGAATGGCACTATTTTTCCGCAGAATATCACTATCAGCACTATCTACGACGATGTGGGTGATATTCGTTATTTCGTCGCAGTGTTTTCAGATATTTCCGCACAAAAACAGAGCGAAGCCCAGCTTGCCCATTTAGCCTATTTCGATTCCCTGACGCATCTACCGAATCGAATGAAGTTAATGATGCAGTTAAAACAAGAGGTGAGGCACGCTAAGCGCCTAAATGCCCAACTCGCGACTGTGATTATCGACGTCGACTTGTTTAAGCACATTAACGACAGTTTTGGCCATAGCATAGGTGATGAGATGCTGGTGGAGTTAGCGAAACGACTCCGTAGTAAAGTGCGTGATCAGGATGTGCTGTCGCGCATTGGTGGTGATGAGTTTGTAGCATTGATCTCTGGCATTCAAAATGATGAGGATGCCACCCATGCAATCAATCAATTGCGTCAGGTTTTTGAGCAACCCTTTGTGGTGAGTACCGGTGATCATCTAAGGCTCACCGCAAGTATGGGGGTCTCACTCTACCCGAACGATGGAACCGATGCAGACACCCTATTGCGTAATGCGGATGCGGCCATGTATCGAGCAAAGAATGAGGGGCGCAATGATTTTGCCTTCTACACTGAATCTTTGACTAAACAATCCCTCGAGCATTTAAAGCTACAAAACGCCCTCTATGGTGCCATTGCCCAGGACGCTTTGTATTTGATGTACCAGCCAAAACTGGATTTATCAACTCGTAAAACCGTGGGGTTTGAGGCGCTGCTGCGCTGGAATGATCCGCAATTAGGGCAAATATCACCGGCGGTGTTTATTCCCGTAGCCGAAAAGGTTGGCCTTATTCACGATATCGGCCTGTGGGTGCTCGAAACGGCCTGCCGCCAAGGCGTGACTTGGCTGGCCGAAGGCCGGCATTTTGGGCGCATCGCCGTCAACGTCGCGGGCCAGCAGTTACAACGCAGCACTTTTGTTGAAGAGGTAAAACGGGTATTAGAGAAAACAGGCTTGCCTGCTAAACACTTAGAATTAGAAGTCACTGAGAGTGTGATGATGCAAAACCCTGATCTGGCTATTCGAGATTTAAAGCTGCTTGGGGATCTGGGCATTGAACTGTCAGTGGATGATTTTGGTACTGGCTATTCATCTCTGAATTATTTGAAAAAATTACCGATCCATAAGCTTAAAATCGATCAATCCTTTGTGCGGGATATTCCCTTCGACACGAACAATACCGCTATTGCGAAGGCGGTGATCGCCCTTGGTCACGCCCTAAAATTAGAGATTATTGCCGAAGGGGTTGAAACCGAGGAGCAGGCGGATTTTCTAAGACAAAATCAGTGCGATCAAGCCCAAGGTTATCTCTTCAGTCGGCCTCAGTTACCGAGTGCACTAGAGGCATTTTTCACCAATCCAGAGTAATTGCCTAGGCTGTGCGGCCCGGCTACGGCTAGTCGCACCTTGCCCAGTCTGTTAACATTGGCCCATTATGATTTGTGGTGATTTTCAATGTCTTTCAGCTCCCTTTCTTTACATTCCCAATTAGTGAACACCTTAGCCGAACTCGGCTATCAGCAACCGACACCTATCCAAGTTGAGGCTATTCCTGTGATTTTGGCAAAACAGGATCTGATGGCGGGTGCACAAACTGGGACGGGGAAGACGGCCGCATTTGCCTTGCCGATTTTGCATGGACTGATGGCAGAGCCCTTAGCGAAGGAGAGTCCAAGGCATATACGTGCCTTAGTGTTAGTTCCCACGCGGGAGCTTGCGGTCCAAGTTCAGCAAAGCTTTGTTAAATATGCGAAAGGCACGGATATCCGTATTGGGATCGCCTATGGTGGCGTGAGTATCGATGCTCAGGTCGAGGTGTTTAAATCGGGAATCGATGTGCTGATTGCGACTCCAGGGCGTTTGCTCGATCATCTACGTCAAGGCGCGCTCAATCTTAAGCAATTGAATGTGCTGGTGTTTGATGAGGCAGACCGCATGCTCGATATGGGCTTTATGGATGAAATAAAGGCGGTACTCAAGCAAGTGCCAGCGGAGCGACAAACCCTATTGTTTTCCGCCACCTTAGACGATGCCATTTTCTCTTTGAGTAAAAGTTTGCTGCGTGAGCCTAAATGGATTGAAGTGGCGAAACGTAATACCACGGCCGCGCAGGTGGAACAGCGGGTTTATGCTATAGATAGCGACCGTAAAACTGAATTTGTAAGCCACTTAATTCGCAGTCAAAATTGGCACCAAGTGCTTATTTTTAGCCGCACTAAACAGGGTGTTGATAAACTCGCCTTGCAACTCAATAAACTCGATATTGCCACCCAAGCATTCCATGGCGATTTGTCCCAGGGAGCGCGGGAAAAAGTGCTACAGGATTTTAAACAGGGCAAAATTCAAGTGCTAGTGGCGACCGATGTGGCAGCAAGGGGGTTAGATATTGTTGAATTACAATATGTCATCAACTTTGAACTGCCTTTTATTGCCGAAGATTATATTCATCGTATCGGTCGCACAGGCCGAGCAGGTAATGCAGGTCTGGCCATTACCCTATTTAGTCAAGAGGATGCCTTGTTGCTCGAAGAAGTCGAGGCAGTGCTTGATAAGCGCCTGCCCCTGCAATGGTATCCAGGCTTTGAGCCCGATTTTAATAAAATGGCCCCAGAGCCCAGACGCAATAGTAAAGCCGCCCAAAAACAGCGCGCCAAAAAACGCGCCCTCAGCAGTAAAAAGCGTTAAGCATAGGTCAATTTTAGCCAAGAGGACAAAGCCTTAAGTTGTTGGGGTTGTAGCGTTTGCCGGGTCGTCTCGCCAATCACCTTGGCTTACCTTTTTGGCAGTAACGTAACCTGCAGGCTTTAAGAGAATACCTAGCACGATTTTGGGACAAAAGCGTGTTAGATTTTTAGCTCGAATTAGTAAATTTCTGATTAACATTTCTATGTGTTTAATGCTCAGCTCACGCGCCGTTGTGTAGCTGCGAAGCAGCGGAAAAACGATCGTCGTGCAGCTGCTTGTTAAGTTTGTCTTTGCTAAATGTAATGCCCGATCCAATATCATCTGCCACTCTGACAAAAATTTTTGTAATACAAAAATCAACTATTCTCACTATAGAGTCCTTCACATCCCGATCATATACAGTATCGTCTCCATGTTCTAAAGCCCCTTTATATCTTGCAGACATACTAAAGTCGTGATGTGCAATATCAGATAAGAAGGCATAGACATCTTTATAATAAGCTTCACCAAAAGGGGAAAGCCTAGCCTTTTCTATAACCGATTTAGTAATGTTGAACTGATACAGTTTAGCTTCTTTGATTTTTTCAGCAGAATTCCTATCGAGCTTATTGGCAACCTGCTCTTTGAGTGTTTTATCACATTCCTTTTTCCACTCGTTTTCAGATATCACGCTTGATAATTGAACCATCCGTGTGATTTCGTGCGGGCTTAACCAGCACATATAAAAATTCAGCGAAAGCTCATACAAACTCCTCACTATATTTGCTGACTGAATAACTAGATCTTCCTCTATTAGAATTCTTATTGATTTCAACATTTCAGATGCTCTGGCGAGGATACCAAAAATTATTTGGTGGTAGCTTACATCAGACCTTTTATTAGAATGGAATTCTCGAAACTCACCTTTAAGGACCTCAATATAGTTTTCTAGCTTTGTTAATTCTAGAGATATGTCATCGCTTACATCAGCCCCTAATAATGAAAGGAATGAGTCTCGATTGACTTTTTCCATTGAGAATATGAAGTGAGTGTAAGGATTATAAGTACATTTAAAACCCTTAATTGTTAGCGCAGATTCTTCCAAGCCTTTTTTAGAACCGAGAATAATAACTGGAGGCTTACTGACACCTAAAGATAGATATGCATGATAGGTGGCCACATCATCAGCGCACACGAAGTCAAATTCACTGTCTTTATTGAGATTCTGATAAATATGTAGTGCAGGTCGATACCCTCCGCGTATTGTAGATGCCATATAATCAATATCTTCTTGAGGTGGATTATCTGTGATGTGCTCCCACCCATTTTTTGTACGCTTATAAAACCCTGGCTCAATTCGCGAAATTGATACTCGGGTTATATAGCCTTTGATTTTCCCTTCAAGATAATCACAATACTTTTTAAAGAAAAAATCATCTTGCTCTACTTCCCTAACTATCAACTCATTAGGATCAACCTTGATCGTTTTTGGCGAGACCAAAAGTGATAAGGGATTATTTGAGATATCTAGTTCACTCATAGAAACTTAACGCCTCAATCTGAAAAATCTAGCCACCCATTTTAGATCAACAACATAATGCACTTTGGGTTTGTCTACAACTTGTACGAGCTAAAATTGCTTAAACTAGAGTCATCAAAAGTTAAAGGGCTAAAGCTGAAGCATAAAATCGAGCTAATTTCTTAAAAAACGGCGTATTTCAGACATGCTAACCCACCCAATAAAACAAATGGGCAGTGATTGGTTTGTTTAAGCAGGATTACAGTTAATTGCTGTGAAAGTGCTGGCAGCATTTAGCAAAGTGCCGTCGTCGTTTTTCTAAGTGTTCACAGTAATCGGTCAGTTCTTGCAGCGTACCTACTGGGCCATGGAATAGCTTGCCAAACTCGGTGAAAAGATGGGACATATATGGTCACCTCGGTGTTAGCAAGGCCAATGTCCCATTTTATTCAAACTACATTTACGTTAATCGATAATTTACCTTTCACAACGGGGTATCGGTCGTTAATGATTAGCGGTCTTGCGACATATATCCGGCGTCTGTTGCGCCCTAATGAGATCCAAATTGACGTCTTACCCTCCTTGGCATCCACATGACCTCGAAGGCCACTGTCCCGATCAGGTTTTGGGTAAGACAAACCGTTTAACTCATTAATACCATTACCGCTGTTGTGCTTTGATGGACATTTATCTATTTACATTTTGAGTCTATTTACGCAAAAAACGCTGTATTACGCCGCAACTTTACATGCCTTATCCATATCAAATGCTTGCCCGCGGCTCATCACCACAAACACCATCCGCGCCATCTTATTCGCCAAGGCGACCGCCACTTTGCAAACGTGTTGGCGTTGTTTAAGTCGTTGTAGCCACAGGCTTAGTGAGTCGTCTTTCTTATCGCACCAGTTCACCACGGTTCTTGCGCCATGGATAAGTAACCGCCTGAGCGTTTGATTGCCGCGCTTGGTTATCTTGCCGAGCCGATTTGTCGTACCGCTACTGTACTGTGAAGGGGTTAGCCCTAGCCATGCTGCTAATTGCCGGCCATTTTTAAAATCATTCACTTCATTAATGCTGGCTAATAGGGTTGATGCCACGATAGGACCGACACCGGGGATGGTTAGCAGTAGGGAGTACAGCGGCATCGCTTGGGCAAGGGCTAATATTTCCTGTGCAATCTGGTCGATTTGTTCATTTAAATACAACTGAAACTCATAGAGTCGTTGAATAAACCCTCTGGCAACCGTGGATAACTCGTTGTCAGCATCTTCAAGAATGAGCGGAATGGCTAACATCAACTGGCGGCGAGTCTTTGCGATAATCAGGCCGTATTCCGCAAGGAAACCACGCAGTTGATTGCAGTTAGCGGTACGATTCTCCACCAAGCGCTCACGAATGCGCAGCAAAGATTGAATGTCCTGCTGCTCGACCGTTTTTGGACGAAGTAGACTCACTTTAGGACGGCCAGCGGTTTCTCCGATGGCAACCGCATCATTGGCGTCATTTTTATTACCGACTAGCATGGCTTTTACCATTCTGGCGGGGATAAGCTTGACGGTATGGCCGAGCTTTTCGATAGCCCGCCCCCAGTAATTAGCACTGTAACAGGCTTCCATCACCACTAATGTCGGTTCACATTGCCTAAGGGTATTGAGCAATGCAGAACGGTTGATTTTACGATTAAAAGCAATGGTATTGTCATGATTGAAGGCAGCCACTTGGAAGACAGTTTTTGCCAAATCAATGCTGATGAGTTTATAGTTCATATCGGTCACCTCGCGTCAGATTTTGTGCACCTAAATCATGGCACATTGCGATGCCGAGACCGAGGTGACCATCCCAGCATGCATAACTTCTAGGTCGAACGAGCCCCTTTCACATCAACTTTTCTATAGGCAAATCTTTACTTGGCCTGTTTCCCTTTTGAACTGCGAAACTCACTTTGGGGCAATACCTTTTTAGCTAAACGAACAGCGAAAGGGTTAGTGAGGATTGGCATTATTGTACCAGTGACTGTTGGCGACATGGCTGCTCTTTCACATCTGACCCATAGGGATACGGGAAATGTCACTATGATGTCGGGAACATCATTGACCATGTGAACGCGGCTTTTACACTTCCGTGTGCTGCAGATGCTACCGCCGAACTTTATTTAATAAAAGGGCGGCGTATCACTGGGAAGCAATGCACAATTAATGGGCAATGGGCGTAACTCAGCTATCTTGCTTTGGGGCCCTTGCGTTTTAGAAAGTCATTTATATCCAGACAATTAGCTGTAATACACTTTGGCCTGGTTATTACGCTGCCGCTCTTCATTTTTCTCGCTGGCTTCTTTAATCAGTTCGACTTTTTGGGCCTGAAGTAATGCGATTTGCTTGGCTTTTTCTTCCTCGGATAAAGTGTTATCGGCGGCGATTTTGGCCATTTTCTCTTCGAGTTGTTTCAGTTTTTCCCTATCCACGCCTGTGCGTTTATCGAGAATTGCCTGCATTGCTTCTTCTAGTCTATTGGTTGGTTTTTCTGGTTCAGGGGTTCCAGCAATGGCTTGTACATTCTCCGTATAGCCTTGTTTGGCATTGGGCGTGAGGTGGCTATAGGTATCGGCTGTTGCAACAGGCGCAGTAGAAGAGAGCGTTACAGTATCTTGGCTTGCCGCTGAACTCGATGTCGTAATTGAAGATGAATTATTGGCTTGGCTACTCTGGCTCGATTTGAGTTGTGTGAGTGCCACATTGGCATAGTTCTTAGCAATGGTATAGCTATTGGGGTTGATGGTGCTCATGTCCGATTCCTTTACGTATGACCCAGTGGTTGCGATTAAGTCCCTTTGTCACCTTTGATGTTAATGCTGTGCGGTTAAATGGCGCTACCGGGCGTTTTAACTCAATCTAATTACTGCACATTTTTAATAAGCAAGTTAGAGGCCAAGCTTGGTTCATCTGTTATTAACTTATTGGAGTACGCTTGAACCAGACTTCTCGAAAATATTTATACAAAAACTTGATCCTTGTACAACTATGGTCCGTAATTAGAGGTATAGTGATACAAGGAGTCGACTTATGTACAAGTTTAACCCGCAGCGAATTCAGATTGGGATCAGTGCTTGCTTATTGGGGGAGAAGGTTCGTTTCGATGGTGGCCATAAAAATTCTTCCTATTGTAATCAAGAAATTAAGCAATTTTTTGATTATGTGCCCATCTGTCCTGAAATGGCGATTGGCCTAGGAGCGCCCCGTAAAAGTATCCGACTAGTCCGTGATGGTGAAACCATCTTGGTACAGAGTGGTGACGGTAGCTTAGATGTAACCGACAGGCTCAATGAGTACAGTGAAAACAAGGTTCAGGAACTCGACTTCCTCGGCGGATACTTGCTCTGCGCTAAGTCGCCAACCTGCGGTATGGAGCGGGTAACTGAGTACAAAATTGGCACCAACAATGGCTCTAAGTCTGGGATTGGTGTGTTTGCCCGTAAGTTGATGGAACGTTACCCATTATTGCCCGTGGAAGAAGAAGGGCGCTTGCATGATATGGTGCTGCGGGAGAACTTTTTTACCCGTGTTTATGCCTATCACGATTGGCATTTGATGAAGCACGAAGGGCTGACTAAGCATCAGCTAGTCAAGTTTCATTCCCGCTATAAATATCTATTAATGGCACACAGCCCCAAATGGTATCGCGAGCTTGGGCCGATTGTGGCCAATATTGAGGATCTTGAGCAAAGCGCGACTCGCTACTTTGAAGGCTTTATGACGGCGCTGAAAATCAATGCGACCCGTAAAAACCATACCAGTACGCTGCAGCATATTCAGGGTTACTTTAAAAAGCATCTGAGCAAAGAGCAAAAGACAGAACTGTCTGAAGCGATTATGAAATATCGCCAAGGGCTATTGCCTCTATTAGTCCCCATTACGCTGATTAACCATTATCTGCGGGAATTCCCAACGCCTTACATTGAAGACCAAGTGTACTTAAATCCCCATCCTGAGGAGTTAAAGCTGCGCTATGCCTATTAGTCGTTGTTTTCTACGCCACAAAAAATAGTAAGTGATTAATATGAAAAAAGATTCACCTTTAATCAAGGATGACCAAACCTTACTGCCTATAGGTGAAGTGTCGGCCTTAACTGGCGTGAATGCTGTGACCTTAAGGGCATGGCAGCGTCGTTTTGGTTTAGTGATCCCTGCGCGCACGCCCAAGGGGCACAGGCTATATACGAGCGAAAATATTCAAGAAATCCATGAGATTAATGCATGGTTAGCCAAAGGTGTTGCGATCAGCAAGGTTAAACCTTTGCTGACGAGTGCTACCAAGTCATCAAATGCAATGGCCGAACCCCAAACTGTCGAACTGTGGGGCGAGCAAATCACGACATTGAATACGGCATTGTTCGACTTCAATCAGCATAAATTACAACAGATTTTGGACGAGGCATTGGGCTTATATCCTTTTCAATTAGTGAAAGAAAAGCTGCTGCAACCTTGGTTTAATCAACTCGATGACTTAGTGAATGAGCGGCTCGATGCCGAACTTATTATGGCTTGGTTAAAGAGTGAATTACTGAGCCGAGTGGGTGGGCGTTATGCTTTTACCGGGCAGCCAGCTGCGGCGCGCATTGCTGTAGTGAGTTTATCCCGCGGCGTTGCAATATCATCTAATTCTAGCCGTACGACTAGCTACACTAAGAGCTTGTATTTTCTGCTGCTTTCCCTCGAGCTAGCGTCGCTTAGGGTATCGGTTATTGACCTTGGCGAGCAGATGATTGGCAGCTTATCGCTGCTGCAGGGTAGGCTTAAGCTCGATGCACTCTTGCTTATTCCCGATCCGAATCATTCGGGTTCGGAGCAGACTGAAATGCTCAATCTGTTGGCACAAATGAGTTTTCCATGTCGGTTTGTTGGCCCCTTTGCGCCGACGTTGACCTCCTTATCGGCTTTCTGGGCCTCTTCGATTACTGACTTGATTGGACAAATATCAGCTCGTCCAACGGCTAAGGTCGACAGCCGCCATAAAGGGAAAATGACTGCCTCGACTCAAGCCCTCGACTCAAGCAGGCCTCGACTTAAACCGTGAGCCAAAGTGAACTAGGCGATAGTGGGGAGTAACATGATATCAGCCAAGAATTCAAAACCAGTTTTAATCCCAGAACCAGTTTTAATGCCAGAACCAGTTTTAATACCAGAAGAAGTGCAGGGCAATAACGCACTGATATGGTTTCGCCAAGATTTACGCCTCGCCGATAATCAGGCGTTCACCGCCGCCTGCGATTGGGCGCGGGAGAATGGCGTGGCACTTAAGGCGATTTACATCGCTACGCCAACCCAGTGGCAGCGCCATGATGTGGCGCCCATTCAGTTGGATTTTATCGAACGTCATATCAATCTACTTGCCCAAGGACTGGCGAGTCTTGGTATTGAATTCGAGTTAATTCAGCTAGATACCTTTGCTGATGTGCCTGCGTTTCTCTGTCACTATTGCCAGCAACGGGGGATTGGCCGCGTGTTTGCTGGCAGCGAGCCTGAGATTAACGAGCAACGGCGCGACCAAGCCTGTATTCAGGCGGGCATCCCTCTAGTGCTTACCGATGAGCATTGCTTACTTAAGCCGGGCACTGTGCTGAATTTGTCCGGCGAGATGTATAAGGTTTTCACTCCTTTTAGCCGTAAGTGGCGAGAAATTGCCGCCCGCCATGCCATTTTGCCGCTTCCCGTTCCGGCGCCGCTTGGGCCTGTGCTGGCCGAGCCAAAGCCACAGTTGTTTAAAAATGTCACTAAAGTGTCGAGTGAACTTTGGGCTGCGGGTGAAGGGCAGGCTAAGCGTTTGCTTTCGGCATTTATTCAGCAAAAAGTGCAGGATTATAAGCAAAATAGGGATTTTCCCGCCATTGATGGTACTAGCTCAATTTCACCCTATCTGGCTATTGGTGTCGTAAGCCCAAGACAATGCGTTGCCGCGCTGTTACATCACTTCCCTGAGGTGATTGTCGACGATACTAGCCCAGCTCGTACTTGGTTAAATGAGCTTATCTGGCGTGAGTTTTACCGCCACTTGCTGGTGGCATTTCCGGATTTATCTAAGGATCACAATTTCAATCGTCAAGCCGACCATGTGCAGTGGCGCAATAACCCGCAGGAGTTTGCCGCTTGGTGCGAAGGCCGTACAGGCTATCCGATTGTCGATGCGGCAATGCGCCAACTCAATCAAACGGGTTGGATGCACAATCGGCTACGTATGGTGGTGGCGAGTTTCCTGACTAAACATCTGCTGATCGACTGGCGTTGGGGCGAGCGCTATTTTCGTCAAAAGCTGATCGATGGTGACTTGGCTGCAAATAATGGCGGCTGGCAGTGGTCCGCAGGATGTGGCTGCGATGCCCAGCCCTATTTCCGCATCTTTAATCCTATAAGTCAGAGTGAAAAGTTTGATCCAGATGGCAGCTTCATCCGTAAGTATTTACCAGAGCTCGCATCTTGGGGAATTAAGCAATTACATCAACCCAGTGCAGCTAAGACACCGTCCTTATTTGACCAGCCGTTATTTAGTAATCAAACGGCTTATCCGGGGGCGATTGTCGAACACAGTGCCGCAAGAGCAAGGGCATTAACCGTATTAGGCGTGTTGAAAAAGGCCTCGGCCTGATAAATAGGATCAGGAGCAATAACCAGATGACAAATCATGAGACGACTCTGCCTAATACACTTGTTGATGATTTTATTCAGCTTTATCAGGCTTTGAATAAAGACAACTTGCATCTTCTAGGGCGGGTTTACGATGACAGTATTCGCTTTACCGATCCTATGCATCAAATTTTAGGGCTAGAGGCCTTAACTCAGTATTTTGCGAAGTTATACAAGAATGTTCAGCATATTCATTTTGAGATCAAAGAAGTACAGCAGGATGCGAATCAAGCCGCGCTGTTCTGGCAGATGCAATATTGCCACCCTAAGTTAAATAAAGGCGGACTTATCCGTGTTGATGGCATGAGCCAGCTGAAATTTAACGACAAGATTTATTTCCATAGGGATTACTTCGACTTAGGGCAAATGTTGTATGAGCATTTGCCTTGTATGGGCGGCCTTATTCGTTTACTCAAAGACAGGGCGGCAAAGTAATGGACGCCGTTAAGTCGATGAAAATAAATACAGTGCTGATCACAGGTGCAAGCTCAGGTATTGGGCTGCAATTGGCTAAGGACTATTTAGCCTTAGGTTGGCATGTGATCGCCTGTGGTCGCTCCCAAGAAAGGTTAGAGGCGTTAGCCTTGAATGACCTCCCTGATGTCACGCTGTTAATTTTCGATATATCCCAGCGCGACCAAGTTCAACAAGCTGGCCAAGATTTAGCCGAGCTATTGACGCGGACCGATAGTCAGCTCGATTTGCTGATTTTAAACGCGGGCAGTTGTGAATATATAGACGATGCTAAGGCCTTTGATGATCTATTGTTCGAGCGCATCGTCCATACCAATTTGATCGCGATGGGATACTGCCTTGGGGCATTTTTACCTTTAATGCCAAGGGGTTCGCACATTGGCTTAATGAGTTCTAGTGCCATTTACTTGCCTTTTCCACGCGCCGAAGCCTATGGCGCCTCTAAAGCTGGCGTGCAGTATTTAGCCTCGAGTCTTGCCCTCGATCTTGCCAAGAATGACATAGGCGTGAGCTTGATTTGCCCAGGTTTTGTGGCAACGCCACTGACGGCCAAAAATGATTTTTCTATGCCAATGCAAGTGAGTGTGCAAACCGCTTCTAAAGCGATACGCGAGGGACTTAACGCTGGCAGGCGTGAGATCCATTTTCCGCGCCGTTTTACTTATCTATTGAAATTGATGTCGTTTTTACCTGCCATTGTGTGGCAAAAAGTGATTGCAAACGATACTCAAGCAAAGCCGTTTAAGGACCCAAGTTTATGAAAAATATCGCTATCGTCGGCACTGGCATTTCAGGCTTAACCTGCGGCCATCTATTAAGTGAATCGCACAAGGTCACTGTATTCGAGGCCAATGACTATATCGGCGGCCACACAGCAACGGTCGATGTGGAACATCAAGGGCAAACCTACGCTATAGACACAGGTTTTATTGTGTTTAATGACAGAACCTACCCACGATTTGAACGTTTATTAGCTCGCCTTAACGTCACTATATTACCGACTGAGATGAGTTTTAGCGTGCACAATGCCCTGACAGGGCTAGAATACAATGGCCACAATTTAGGGAGTTTGTTTGCCCAAAAGCGTAACCTCCTGAATCCACGCTTTTGGGCCTTTTTAAAAGAAATTTTACGCTTCAATAAAGGCTGTAAAGCACTCTATCAACAGGATATTTATCCCGAAGGTAACTTAGGTGATTATTTAGACAATGAAAACTTTTCAGCATTTTTTGCTGAGCACTACATTTTGCCCATGGGGGCGGCGATTTGGTCTTCGAGCATAGAAGATATGCGTGCGTTTTCGTTGAAGTTTTTTATTCGTTTCTTCCAGCACCATGGTTTATTGAATGTCAGTGATAGACCCCAGTGGTATGTGCTAAAGGGTGGCTCTCGTAGTTATATTCCCGATCTTATTGCGCCCTTTAAAGACAATATCCGCCTTAACTCACCCGTGACAGGTATCGAACGCCATGGCAATGGGGTGAGGTTACAAGTCCACGGTGAATGGCTGGAGTTTGACGAGGTGATTTTAGCCTGCCATAGCGACCAAGCACTGCGGATGTTAAAGGATCCTACGCCCAAAGAGATAGCCATCTTAGGCGCTCTCAACTACCAGAATAACGATGTGGTGTTGCACACAGATACAAGTATCTTGCCTAAGCGAAAAGCCGCCTGGGCGAGTTGGAACTATCGATTAGATGGCAATCTAAAACGCCCTGCATCAGTGACTTACAATATGAACATACTGCAACAGTTGCCAGCCAATGCACCTACTTTTTGTGTCACCTTAAATCAGTCAGAGTTGATTGATGCAGCGAAAGTCATACGCCGCTTCAACTATGCCCACCCAGTATTTAACGAAGCCAGCCTTAGGGCGCAGGGTCGCCGTGAGGAAATCTCCGGTCAAAATCATACCCATTTTGCTGGTGCCTATTGGCACAATGGTTTCCATGAAGATGGGGTCCGCAGTGCACTGGATGTGTGCGCTCATTTTGGTATCAGCCTATGACAGAGCTTAATAGTGGCATTTATTACGGCACTGTATCCCACAGCCGTTTTACACCGATTAAACATAGCTTTAGTTATGCCATGGCGCTGCTGGCGATTGACTTAGATGAACTCGATAGGATTAGTGCTATGGGGCGAGTTTTTGCCAGCCAACGCGGCGCTTTACTGAGGTTTAATCCAAGGGATTATTTAACGACTTTTACGACTAAAGCCAATCATAACAGCGAAGTGGCCGTAGCCGATCCGAGCGCGGCTGCACTCAAGAGTCGTGTACTGGCGCAAGTGGCCGAGTTAGGCGCAGATAAGCTGTGTAATAGAGTCTTGTTTGTGGGGCAGATCCGCCATTTTGGCCTGTATTTTAGCCCGGTTAATTTTTACTTTTGTTATCAAGATCAAACGCCTTTATATATGTTGGCCGAAGTGAGTAACACGCCTTGGGATCAGCGTCATTGCTATTTAGTGGATTTAGCCGCGCCTAAAGCTTCAGATAAGGTGTTTCACGTTTCCCCCTTTATGACTCTCGATATGCGTTATCTCTGGCATGTGTCTGCGCCGGGTGAGGTTTTGAATATTGGTATTGAAAACAAGTCGATGCAAGAGAATGGCAAAAAACTGTTTAATGCCAATCTTGTGATGAAACGCCAACCGATCACGGCGACCAATTTACGGACGTTGTTGTTTCGCTTCCCTTTTATGACGCTCAAGATCTTCTTCGGAATATATTGGCAAGCGCTAAAACTCTTCTTCAAACGTGTGCCCTTTGTGCCGCATCCAGCTCAGATGGAGAAATAACATGGAAAATACGGCTTCGCAAACCTCAGTCACCACAGGGAAACTGCCCGACAGTATTGCGCGTAAAGTCTTGCTTAAGGCGCTGGAAAGTTTGCCCCACGGCTGCTTGACCTTAGTTGAGGGCGACAAGAGTTATCGTTTTGGTGAGAGTCATAGCGATTTACACGCGACGCTTGTGGTTAAACACCCAAGTTTTTATCGTCAAATCATGCTTTCAGGCTCCATTGGTGCCGGTGAAGCTTATATTCAAAGCCATTGGACTAGCCCAGATCTCACCAAAGTTGTGCAACTGTTTGCCCGCAATTTAGCCTTACTCGATAGGATTGAAGCCAAATTCTCTTGGTTAACTGGCATGATAAACCGTGTGAAGCATGTGCTGAATCGCAATTCTCAAGAGGGCTCAAAGCGCAATATTCTCGCCCATTATGATTTGGGTAATGCCATGTACGAGCAATTTCTCGACCGTGAAATGTTGTACTCGAGCGCGCTTTATCCCCATGAGAAAGCAAGCTTAGAGGAAGCCCAGCAGTTTAAGCTAATGACTATTTGCGAGCGCCTCGATTTACAGCCCGGGCAAACCTTGCTTGAGATTGGTACTGGCTGGGGCGCGCTGGCTATCTATGCGGCCAAGCACTATGACGTGCACGTGACAACAACGACGATTTCAGATGCGCAATACGCCTATGCTAAAGCCCGCGTCGAACGCGAAGGGTTAAGCGATAAAGTGACACTGTTAACCGAGGATTATCGCAATCTAACGGGGGAATACGACAGGGTTGTTTCTATCGAGATGATTGAAGCTGTGGGGCATGAGTATTTACCGGGTTTCTTTAAAAAGCTGCAATCCCTGTTAAAACCCCATGGTCGTATGCTGTTACAGGCGATAACGATTGCCGACCAACGCTACGACAGCTATCGCAAGAGTGTGGATTTTATTCAGCGCTATATTTTCCCAGGTGGTTGCTTACCTTCAGTGAGTCAAATGGTCGGCCATATTGCCAAACAGACGGATATGGTGGTCTGGTCGCTCGATGATATGGGGCTCGATTACGCCAAAACCCTGAGACACTGGCATGAGAATTTCGATCATGCCGTTGATGAAATCCAAACCTTAGGTTATGGCGAAGACTTTATTCGCATGTGGAAATTCTACCTAAGTTATTGTGAAGGTGGATTTTTAGAGCGAACCACAAGCACTGTGCATTTAGTTGCCGTACGTCCGGACTATCGCGTTCTAGGCAATAGTCAGCCTAGCCTGGCTGTTCCTGCGGCTATCCGGTTAGATTAGCCGTTGAGAGTTGTTCGTTTAGATGCATCCATTTAAATGAAATTGTCGCTGTAGTTGTAGCAAGATAAATGTGAGGCAAAGATGAAGTCTGTGTTAGCTAACTCTCGGGTTCCTCTTAAACATCACGGCTTTATTATCTATAACGCCTTGAGTTTTCAGCTGGTGTGGTGGTCTAGCGTGCTTTGGCTTAACAGCTCACTGCTGCTTACTATCCCTTTGTTATTGATTCACTTTATCTTGTTAGCCGCCTTAGGTAAGCACGAGTATCGCAAAGTGGATTTGCTATTAATGCTAAAGGCTGCGGCCTTAGGAATTGGCATCGATACCGTACTTGCTGTTTTAGGGCTGTTTGAGTTCGCTCTTTTCCCCTGGTGGCTTGGCTGTCTGTGGCTGCATTTTGCTTTGACCCTGAATCATAGCTTGGCCTTTATGCGGCCTTTACCGCTGATATTTCAGGCATTACTCGGAGGAATATTTGGCGGGTTAAGCTACTTAGCGGGCGCAGAGTTTAATGCAGTGAATTTACCCTATGGCAATGTTATTTCAGCTTTCGTGTTATTTTTTGTTTGGCTGGTCTTGCTGCCATTTTTAATCCAACTTGCAAATCCCTATGGATTTAATCGAAGTACCAAGGCCCGTACCTTTACGGTATTGGACTCAAGCTGTTTATGTTTATTGGCGCTCGGTTTATTAACTGCGCCTTTAACAAAAGTAGAGGCCAAAACCTCTAGTGTTGAAAACAAGACTCTAGAGTTGATTGATGCCGATGTAAGGCTGACGTTTTTAGAAGTGGGCCGCGCAGAAATGGATTGGCTGTGGTTTAACTTGTACAGGGCGAGACTGCTGACGCTAACTGGCCATTATCAAGAGGGGCAATATCCGCAGCTGTTAGATATTGAATATTATCGCGATATTGATGCTGAAGATCTGTTAGAGGCGACAAAAGATCAATGGAAACATCTAGGGTTTGCCGAGAATGATATCCAGCGTTGGTTGGGTTTATTAGATGCAACTTGGCCGAATGTGAAGCAGGGCGACCATTTAAGTTTTAAAGTGATAGATGGACAAACGAGTCAATTTTTCTTTAATCATCAACCGCTTGATATTATCCATGATGTCAATTTTGCAGGCGCATTTTTAGCGATTTGGCTTTCGAAAGACACTAGTCGTCCGAGTTTGCGGGCGCAATTACTCGGAGAGAAACCATGCGATTGTTAACACGACTTATCGGACGAAAGCTATTTTTAGGTCTGATAGTAATAGGGTCGTTATTGGGTTGTTCATCGGTGGAAGTGACTGATTATAAAGACACTCATCCGACACTGGTGTTGGAATCATTTTTTAATGGGCCATTAAAAGCCTCTGGGGTTGTGCATGATTTTAGTGGCAAAGTGATCCGTAAATTCAATGTCATTATGGAAGCCAGTTGGCAGGGGAGTGAGGGAGTCATTAATGAGTGGTTTGTCTATGATGATGGCGAAACTCAAACCCGTGTGTGGCGTATTAAAGCACTAGGGGAAGGGCGATACTCAGGAACCGCGGGTGATATTATCGGCACCGCCGATGGTCAATCTAGCGGCAGTGCGCTACGTTGGGAATACGATATGTTATTGCCCGTGGATGGTGAGGAATATCAAGTACATTTCGACGATTGGATGTTCCTAGTGAATGACAATACCATTATTAATCAGAGTGATATTATTAAGTTTGGCATCACAGTCGCTAAGGTCACTTTAGTCATCCAAAAATAATACTCAACATAATGGCTAGGATTTTTAGCTCTGTAACAACAATGTGTTAGTTGAAAATGGCAACCTCAAATAAGCATTGAGGTTGCTAGGGGCATATAAAGATCTAACCCGCTTGGCGACTGTTATCGACGGATTTTTTATCGTAATACTCGAAGGGAAACAGATTACGGATCCTTTGCTTCATATTGTCACTCACATTGGCGGAAATATGTAAGCGCACATCTCCAGATTTTTCAGCCCTTACTGTGCAGGTCAATTTTTCAACTTTAGCTATGTGGCGACATTCGCGCTCGAAGCGCTCTGGGATCTTGCCTTTATGCTGGGTCATACGGCCATCTTTAAAATGCATTTCAAAAATTGTGAGCCCCTTTTTGCCGCCAAATATCAGTTTGTAAACCAGAAACAAACCAATCACCACAAAAATGAGTTTGAAAATATCGGCTGTCATAACGCCTCCTATCTTATGTTTATAAGGCAAAGATACTCTGGAGTGGGGTGTTTTAACAGTGCGCTAACACGCAATTTTGCATTGGCTATAAATGGATTTCAGCTTAGACTTAATTGGCTAAGGAAAAGTAACCCCCAGTTAAGGAAAACGCCATGTACTTATCAAATGCAGACCGTTGGTCATTACTATGTAAGAAGCAAATCGATGTTCTCGATAAACTTTCTATGCATTTCCCCGAGAGAAAAGAGCACCTTAGTGAGCTCACTCAAGGCTGGCGCCATGTTCAACATCAAGTGCAAGCTGGTGATAGGCCTATGCCATTCGAATTAAGCAAATAAACTGACAGTAAGTCAGTTGCGCTGCAACGGTTGAGCATTCTTGCTAGTCTTGCAGATGCGAACCATCACCTGTGGGTATATCTAAATTTCAGATACAAAAAAACCACTCATTGAGTGGCTTCGTTGTTTATATGGTGCCGGCACCAAGAGTCGAACTCGGGACCTACTGATTACAAGTCAGTTGCTCTACCAACTGAGCTATGCCGGCTAAACTTTTACTGCAAAATAGTGGTGCCCGAACCCGGAATCGAACCAGGGACACGAGGATTTTCAATCCTCTGCTCTACCGACTGAGCTATTCGGGCAACTAAACTAAGCGTTAGTGAACTACTTCAAACTAAGGCTTTAGACCCTGTTTGTTCGAAGTGCGCGTATAATATAGTGCTCGCTTTGGCTGTGCAAGCCCTTTTTAGACGACTGATTAACTATTAAACAAAAAGCGAGTATTTATTTGTTTCGACAATTTTATCTTACCTTGATTGCTGAAAAATTTAGCATTTTGGCGGTAATGAATATTGAGATGCTCACTGTTCTGTCCTCAGATCTCAAAAAATACTCAATGAGTTGCTTCGTTGTTTTATATGGTGCCGGCACCAAGAGTCGAACTCGGGACCTACTGGAATTATCGAGAGTAAGTCAGTTGCGCTCTGCGCTGAGCATTTCAGATTTCAGATACAAAAAGCAGAAACAAAAAAATCACTCAATGAGTGGTTTCGTTGTTTAGATGGTGCCGGCACCAAGAGTCGAACTCGGAACCTACTGGAATTATCGAGAGTAAGTCAGTTGCGTTCTGCGCTGAGCATTTAAGATTTCAGATACAAAAAACAGAAACAAAAAACAGATACAAAAAAACCACTCAATGAGTGGTTTCGTTGTTTATATGGTGCCGGCACCAAGAGTCGAACTCGGGACCTACTGATTACAAGTCAGTTGCTCTACCAACTGAGCTATGCCGGCTAAACTTTTACTGCAAAATAGTGGTGCCCGAACCCGGAATCGAACCAGGGACACGAGGATTTTCAATCCTCTGCTCTACCGACTGAGCTATTCGGGCAACTAAACTAAGCGTTAGTTGACTACTTCTAACTTACTGCACAAAGCTGTCTTGCTCGAAGTGCGGCTATATTAGCTAGGGAGTATCACCTCTGCAAGTGCTTTTTCCCGACAAACAACTCGTTCGGCTGTTTAATGCACATCTTGGGTGTTTTTTATCTCTTATTTTGCGAATTAAGGCCAATTTCATTGGTTAACTGTATTTTTCAAGAAAGAGAGATACCGATGTTTACTATAGGTTTGTGCTCACAGAGCATGATTTCTGGCTTATTTTCTAAAATATCGAAAGATATAAGCGATTTTTACTGATTTTAGTTTTTAAATTTAGACTTATTATAATGAACATTATTTCATCGATGGATGGAAATCACGCGGGTATGGAGTCGCAGTATGTTTCGAAATAGTCAGTTGGCTTATGGATTGATTGCCATTGTGACTCATTGGGTGAGCGCGTTAGTCATCATAGGTTTGTTTGCAGTCGGTGTGTGGATGGTAGAGTTAACCTATTACAGCGCTTGGTACAAGACCGCGCCGCATCTACATAAAAGTATTGGGATTTTATTGTTAGCTTTAACGGTATTTCGTTTGTTATGGCGCTTAGTAAACCCTAAACCTGCACCAGAGGCTGCCCATCAGCCGTGGGAGGTAAAGGCGGCACATATAGCGCATTTCACCCTTTATAGCTTAATGCTGGTGATTATGTTTACAGGGATTTTAATTTCAACGGCCGAAGGCCGGGGGATTATGGTGTTTGACTGGTTTGAACTCCCAGGCTTTGGACCTTTATTTGAAAATCAAGCCGATATAGCGGGCGATATCCACCAATATGCGGCTTATAGCTTAATCGCACTTGTGGTCATCCACGCTGTAGGTGCGTTAAAACATCACTTTATCGATAAAGATGCAACTCTACTGAAAATGATTAAATTTAATCGAGGATAATATAATGAAAAAGCAACTGTTAAGCGCACTGATAGGTGCATCTCTATTGGTTCCAATGGCGGCGAATGCTGCTGACTATGTGATTGACCGTGAAGGGGCGCATGCTTCAATTACTTTTAAAGTGAATCACTTAGGTTATAGCTATGTGGTTGGTCGTTTTAATGATTTTAGCGGCGATTTTAGCTATGACGCGGCTAAACCGACTGAAGCTAAAGTGAATGTAACTGTGAATACTTTAAGTGTGGATTCAAACCACGCCGAGCGTGATAAGCATATTCGTAGCGAAGATTTCCTCAATACTGGCAAATTCGCTAAAGCGACTTTTACGTCTACTTCGGTGGAAGATAAAGGTAATGGCGATTTAGTGATTAACGGTAACTTAACCTTAAATGGTGTCACTAAACCATTAGCGATCAAGGCCCATGCCGTGGGTGAAGGTCAAGATCCTTGGGGTGGCTACCGTGCAGGTTTTACTGGCACAACCACCTTTGCGATGAAAGATTTCGGTATCAAAATGGACTTAGGCCCAGCGTCTAGCCATGTTGAGTTAGATCTGGTGGTTGAAGGTGTGCGTAAGTAACGCTTTATTCTGCCATTTAGATACATAAAAAGCGCCGAAAGGCGCTTTTTTGTGGGTTTTATTGTTAGGTTAAAGCAAGTTAAAGCAAGAATTAATCTTGATCTTTTTCTGGCACAAAACCTTCAATTTCAACGTCTTTTCCTTCAAATAGGAAAGAGGTCATTTGTTCTTCAAGAAATTTACGATCATCAACATTCATCATGTTGAGTTTCTTCTCATTGATCAGCATGGTTTGCTTTTTTTGCCATAGGCCCCAAGCTTCTTTGCTGATGTTATCAAAAATACGTTTACCTAAATCACCTGGATACAGTTGAAAGTCTAGGCCGTCGGCTTCTTTATTTAAATATACGCAATTGACTGTACGCGCCATGATTATTCCTTACTGACTGCGGATTGAACGAGTGATCCCAAATTGGCTAGCACGCGCTCGGTGGCGGCGGCGAGTCCCACTTTGGAAGGATGGCTTATGTTATACCAGAGAGACTGGTTTTGTTCCATGACAGCACCCACGCTCTGTTTATTGCCGAGGGTTTTATCACCATGAGTTTTATCTAAGTTAAGCATCATGGGCTGAATATCTAAATGAAAGTGGCTAAATGTGTGCCTAAAGCCAGTTAACCATTCGAGTTGCTGCGCATCAAACCCTTGTTCTTCAAGATGAGTTTCAAGGGCGTCTTGGGTGGCAAATTCAGGAAAGCACCAGAGTCCGCCCCAAATTCCCGCTGGCGGACGTTTAGCTAAAAACACTTGGTTATCTTGCATTAGCACTAACATCCACGCCGCTTTGGTCGGGATGGTTTTTTTAGGCTTTTTGCCTGGGAAATCGGTTTGTCTGCCAATCAGTTGAGCTTTGCAATCAATCGCGACTGGGCAGGCGGCACAGTTAGGTTTGCTACGGGTGCAAATACTGGCGCCGATATCCATCATGGCTTGGTTATATTTCTGAATATCCTGCTGCGGTGTCAAGGCATCAGTCAGCTGCCAAAGTTGTTCCTCAACCGTCTTTTGCCCCGGCCAACCAGCTATAGCGCCGTGTCTAGCTAATACACGTTTGACGTTACCGTCGAGAATGGGGTGATGTTGCCCAAGCGACAGCGATAATACTGCGCCTGCCGTTGAGCGGCCGATGCCGGGTAGGGCGAGCACTTGCTCAAAATCCGTTGGAAATAATCCCTGATAATCGTCGCGGATCATTTTGGCCGCTTTGTGCAGATTACGCGCCCTAGCGTAATACCCAAGGCCAGTCCAATGATGCAACACCTCATCATCTGGTGCGTTAGCAAGTGCTAACACATCGGGAAAGCGCGCCATAAATTTAAGGTAATAGGGAATAACAGTCGCAACCTGAGTTTGTTGTAGCATGATCTCAGAAACCCATACGCTATATGGGGTTTTATCCTGCTGCCAAGGGAGAGTTTTACGACCGTGATTGTCGTACCAAGAGACGATACGTGTAGAGAAGGAGGCTGTAGATTTCATCGGCGCAGTGTAGCGGCAGTTATCTTCTTAGACAAGCTCAAAGACAGGTGGATAAGGGCTAAAAAGCCGAAAATCACCGCTAAATTCGCACTCTTAAATAATCTTGGTATACTTTGGCGCCATTAGTGCTTGCACTGTATGTTGAACTTTGGATAATGCCCTTCTTTTATGATGGTGCTGTCCACTAGACGAGGCAAAAATGAGCGAAGTCACTACCGCTGAATTTAATGAAGAAGGCAAGTATCTGCGCAAGATCAGAAGCTTTGTCCTAAGAGAAGGTCGCTTAACTAAAGGCCAAGCACAAGCTATTGAAAGCCAGTGGCCAACAATGGGCTTAGATTACAGCCCAGCGCCATTGAACCTGAGCGACGTTTTTGGCCGTGAAGCCGATACAGTTCTGGAAATTGGCTTTGGCATGGGCGCCTCTTTGGTGCAAATGGCAAAAGAGGCACCAGAGCAAAATTTTATTGGTATTGAAGTACATAAGCCTGGTGTAGGCTCTTGCCTAAGTGATGCGGCCATTGCTGGTGTGACAAATTTACGTGTGTATCATCATGATGCCATGGAAGTATTAGAACATGCGATTGCCGATGGTAGCTTGGCCCGTGTGCAATTGTTCTTCCCTGATCCTTGGCATAAAAAACGTCACCATAAGCGCCGCATAGTACAAGCGGAATTTGCCGAACTTATCCGCCGCAAGCTGAAAATTGGCGGTGTGTTCCATATGGCAACCGATTGGGAAGAATACAGCGAGCACATGCTCGAGGTAATGAATGCGGCGCCCGGTTATAAAAACCAATCGAGTGACGGCACCGTTGTGCCACGTCCTGATCACCGTCCACTGACAAAGTTTGAAGCCCGCGGCCATAGATTGGGTCACGGTGTATGGGATCTGATGTTTGAGCATATTGCTTAATCTCGAACTCAATTTTTAGCTAATTTTTTAACACAACGGGGAAAATCACTATGGCAACTAATCGTAGCCGTCGTTTACGTAAGAAAATGCGCGTCGATGAATTCCAAGAGTTAGGTTTTGATATGACTTGGACTTTTGATGCATCAGTATCTGAAGCCGATATCGATGCAACTGTGGATAAGTTTATCGATGAAGTGATCGAAGCCCGCAAATTAGGTTTCCACGGCGGTGGTCATATCGAATGGGAAGGTATTATCGCCACTCAAAGCATTGGCAAATGTACCGAAGAAGATATTGCTGCAGTTAAGGCATTCTGGGCGAAGCAAAAAGTGTCTCAGGTTGAAGTTAGCGAACTGTACGATATTTGGTGGAGTTAATGCCCGAGTTGGCATTACTTGAGGAAGTGGTCGACAAAGTTCGACCCTTGCTCGGCCAAGGAAAGGTTGCAAATTATATCCCCGCATTGGCCAGCGTTGATGCTGGTAAATTAGGCATTGCCGTCACGACTGTTGACGGTGAAACCTTAGGTGCGGGCGATTACCTTGAGCCGTTTTCGATTCAAAGTATCTCTAAAGTTTTCAGCTTAACCTTAGCCTTAAACTTATATGAAGAGGCCGAAATCTGGAGCCGTGTTGGCAAAGAACCTTCGGGCCATTCATTCAACTCTTTAGTACAAGTCGAATTAGAACGTGGCAAGCCGCGCAACCCCTTTATCAATGCTGGCGCGTTAGTGATTGCTGACTTATTGCAGAGCCGTTTAGGTGCACCTAAACACAGAATGCTTGAGTTAGTCAGGCAACTCAGCCAAAACGATAAAGTGTGTTTCGATAAACAGGTGGCAGATTCAGAATATCAGCATAGTGCGCGCAATGCGGCTATCGCTTATTTAATGAAGTCATTTGGTAATTTTCAGGGTGATGTTGATACTGTGCTGCGCACTTATTTTCATTACTGCGCCTTAAAGATGAATTGTGCAGACTTGTCTAAGGCCATGTTGTATTTGGCCAATCGCGGCAAAACTATGGACGGTACTGAGCTGATTTCTCAAGTGCAAACTCGGCAGCTTAATGCCCTGTTGGCAACCTCTGGCCTATACGATGGTGCGGGTGAATTTGCTTATCGTGTCGGTATGCCGGGTAAAAGCGGCGTTGGTGGCGGGATTATTGCGGTTATCCCTGGCGAGTTATCCATATGTGTCTGGTCTCCTGAACTCGATAATCAAGGTAACTCCCTTGCGGGTACTGCTATGCTCGAGCATCTAAGCCAGCGTCTTGGTCGATCTATTTTCTAGTTTTACCTCTTGTTTTAATTAGCACTAGTAGGCTAAAAGTTAGTGAATTTCACTACTGACTTTTTAGTGCAAATTTAATAAGCATTTCATTATCAATACTTTAAATAGTTGGCATGTCTTCTGCAGTTCATCTTTCAGTTGTTAAATTTTATCGATCTTCATATCAAAGGATGACCAAAAATGAAAATAAATAAACTGATGATGGGTTTAGCTGTGTCGGGGATGATTTTCACTGTATCTGCTTTACAACTCGCCGAAGCGAAAACTGAGCTAGATACCGATGATCGCTGTGACGTGTCTTTAAATTATGATGTGAAGATTGAACCTAAAAAATTAGTTATGAGCGAGAAGGGCACTGAGAAGTATCGCATCGAAGCCGATAGGTTATTTGTAGAAGGCAAACAAGTCGATTTAACCGATAAGCAAAAAAAGTTAGTGACTCAATATGCCGATGAAGTATCGGCTCAAGTGCCAGAAGTGATTGAACTTGTGAATGAGGCTGTTGCTCTTGCTTCCCAAGCTGTGAGCATGGCCTTAACTCCTCTAATGGGTGATGCGGCCGGTGCCAAATTTGATGAAATGATGGCAGGTGTGCAAAAACGGGTTGATTCAGTGGCCTACAAGCATGGCGATAGTTTCTACTTAGGTGCAACGGAAGACTCGATGCAGAGTACATTTAACGATGAATTCGAGCAGGAAATGGAGCAAATTGTTCAGAATTCAGTTGGCACTATTATGATGACCATAGGTGGCCAAATTATGTCCGGCGACGGTGAGAACTTTGAAGCCAAGATGGATGCCTTCTCCAAAAAAATGGATAACCTAGGCCAAGATATAGAGCAACAAATTGAGGCGCAATCTAAGGGAATAGAAGAAAAAGCCGACCGTTTGTGCGGCCGATTTGAAGAGCTGTTAGTGCTTGAAAACCAATTGCGCAAGGAAGTGCCAGAATTAGCCTCCTACGCCTTGACACAAAATGCATCCGGTGAGTTACGTCAATGACAGTTTTGTGAGTGACCATTCACTTTAGGTCCCGACTTTGAAACCCAAGGCCCTAGTTACGTAAATCGTACTAGGGCTTTGACGTTATAGGGGAATATTTGAATTGATATGAGCTATACGCTGGCGCTTGCGGCTATTTAGCATGGAATGTTACAGTCTAAAGACTAATGTTTGATATACTCTTAAAATATAATGAAAAGCTGGCAATTCAGTCAGATAAAATACTCTACTTCAGCGGACTTTTTCGGTCTAAACCTCTGCAATAAACACATTTTTCCATGGGATGTTGATGCAAAGATTGAGTATGCAACTGTTTTATGCTGCATTCCTATGTTATACCGAAAGTTAATATCATTGTCGTAAACTGCTTAAGGCGACTTTCAATGTTAGAACTGTTAGAACCTATTGCGATTTTTACTCATGTGGCCAGAGCTGGTAGTTTTAGCGCCGCCGCAAGAAGGCTTGGGATCTCTAAGTCTAAGGTCAGTACGCAGGTAGCCGATCTTGAACATAGACTCGGTGTTCAATTAATCCAACGTACCACTCGAAGCTTAAGTCTGACTGAAGCTGGACACTTGTTATATCTGCAAGGGGAAGAGCTACTGCGTGATGCGGAGCAGGCTATTGCAAGTGTTCACAATTTGAACGATGCCACACGTGGCGTGCTAAAAGTGGGTATATCCCAGTCTTTTGGTGCTATGCATATTATTCCAGCCTTACCATCCTTTATGGCGAAGCATCCAGAGCTAGAGTTGCAGGTGAGTTTACTCGACCATAAGGTGGATGTGGTGAGTGAAGGTCTTGATTTACTGCTCACTATGTCAGAGCAATTGCCTTTGGGAATGGTGGCAAGACCCTTAATGAAGTGCCAATTCCTCCTCGTTGCTTCCCCTGATTATGTCGCCAAACATGGCGAGCCGACTCGTCCTGAACAATTGGTTGATCACAATTGTTTAGTCTATCAAGGCGAGTGGCATGAACACAGTATGTGGCAATTTAGGAAGGGAGATGACTACTGTGAAATTGGGGTGTCTGGGAATTTCAGGGTCGATAATGCCCCAGCATTAAAATCGGCGGCGATTAGTGGCCTAGGTATAGTGTATTTAGCCAGCTATTTGATGGAAGATGAAATTAATAAGGGGACCTTAGTGCCCTTATTAAAGGATTGGCAATTGACCCACCACTTGCCTTTGCAAGCGGTTTATCCGCGCCGTAAACATCTCGCACCTAAGGTCAGCGCTTTTATCGAATTTATTAAAGATCATATTGGAAACCCACCCTATTGGGATATTCCCTATGCTGAACTCTTTAGCAAGCGTCAGTAAAAGTGAAAACATTGTTCTCAAAAACGGCCTTATGTAAGCCTTTTGGGTTTTTAATGTGGGTTTAACCTTTAAAATCAGTTGCTTGTATTTTATTTGTGCCTGTATTTGTGTTTGATTTTTTAGGCTTTACTAAAGCATAAGTATTAAGCGCGCTTGAACTTTGTTCTTATTTGAATACAATGGCGACAGCTGATTTGGAATGATCTGAGTCCTATACTGATATTGGAAATGACCCCTTTCAATATGAGTGTACAGATCGGCAGAAGTGCAGTTCTAGATCACCGCCAGCAGAAGTTTTCGAACTAAAACAATGTTGGCTTTTAAACCATCATCCTAGTTTTTGGTTTACCTCAGCCCTATAGCTGAGGTAATTTTTTTCTGGTGGTTTAGTTCTGGGACAAGTTTTTGTCTCTCTGTACCCTAAAGTCACATCGAGTATTAAGCCTTTGAAATTAATACATCAAATATAGTGACCCACAGTGAGATAGGGTTTTATTACGCAGGTAATAAATCCAATAAAAAAGCCACGGAGTCGTGGCTTTTTTATTGGGCGCTATTCATCCCGTCTAAGATACGCAGGAGGCACTTTTCTAATGCCCCCCTTTATCGTTGAATTATCAAGCCTTATTGATATTGGCAATCCATTGATCAACTTGCTCTTCGAGTACATCGAGTGGCAATGCACCGTTGGCTAGCACTAAGGTATGAAAGTCCCTAATGTCAAACTTATTACCAAGTTGCTGCTGTGCTTTATGTCTTAATTCCAACAGTTTTATCATACCCACTTTATAGGCTGTCGCCTGGGATGGCATAACGATATGGCGTTCAACCATTTTCACCGCATCGGATTTAGCATTGGGTGTATTATCCACGTAATAGGCTATGCCTTGCTCGCGGGTCCACTTCTTAGCGTGGATACCTGTATCAACCACTAAGCGACATGCACGCCATAACTCCATGGCTAGACGCCCAAAGTCAGAGTAAGGGTCGGCATAGAGCGCCATTTCTTTCGGAAAAGATTCGCTATATAGACCCCAGCCCTCGATATAGGCGGTATAGCCACCAAACTTACGGAATTTAGGAATATTTTGTAGTTCTTGGGATATGGCGATTTGCATATGATGCCCTGGGATCCCTTCGTGGTAAGCCAGTGCCTCCATCTGGTATTTAGGCATGGCTTTCATATCATATAGATTTGCGTAATAACTACCGGGTCTTGAACCATCCGGTGCGGGTTGCTCATAGAAGGCTTTGCCAGCAGATTTTTCCCTAAAGGCCTCGACTGATTTTACTATCATCGGCGCTTTGGGTTTGACCTTAAACACTTCACCTAAGCGGGACTGCATATTATCGATGAGTTTAGTTGCATCGGCTAAATAGGCGGCTTTACCCTCGGCGGTATTAGGGTAGTAAAACTGAGGGTCGTCGCGCATAAAGCTAAAGAATTGCTGTAAATCACCTTTAAAATTGACCTTCTCCATAATGGCACGCATTTCATCATGGATGCGTTTAACTTCAGCAAGTCCCAATTTATGGATTTGCTCGGCGGTCATATTGGTTGTGGTAGTACGGGCTAATGCGTTGTTATAGAAGGTGGCCCCATCGGGCAGCTTCCATACGCCATCCCGTGTATCGGCTTTGGCTTCTAGGGTTTTTAGATAGGAGATAAGCGTGTTATAGGCAGGTTCAACCCGACTCACAAGGGCTTTTTCTGCTTGGGCTATCAGTGCCTGTTTTTCTGTATCCTTGATCTCTAGTGCTGTGACTTTTCGACGAAAATCTGCCAATAGGACGCTGTCATCGCCCTTATCGAAGGGGGCGCCTTTAATAATGTTTTGGCTATCTGAAATCACATAAGCGAACACGAACTTAGGCGCGATAATGCCTTTGTCTGCGCGCACTTTTAATGCCGTCTGTAATTGGCTTAAGCGTTTTTGAACGCCATTTAAGCGACTGATATAGGCCTTAGCATCTTCGATATTGGTAATTTGGTGTTGATTAATTAAGAAGGAGGCGACCATAGAATGGCCACCGCGCATTTGATTTACAGGATAATTATGATAACGCCATTGGTAATCATCGATATCGTTTTGCAGGTTTTGTACTAGCAGTTTTAGACTTAGGCTGGTTTGAGGATCTAATTTGGTAGCGTCGAGTTGCTGCACTGCCGCAAGTTGTTTCTTGGTGCGGGCCAGTTCGATAGCATCGGCTTCATCACCTATTTCATCCCATTTATCATAGTCTTGTTTAATCCCCATATAGGTTTGTGAAATAGGGCTTGCCATGATGTTTTCCATAAAAATGGTTTCGAACAGGGCGTTGGCTTTTTCTGATCCAGTTTGGATGACAGCACTTACGGGCTCACTTGGACTATTTAAGGCGGGTGAGATTGGGGCTGCATATGCGGGGGGAAATAATAGGGCCGAAAGGGTGAGTGCGACTAAGCTGATTTTCGTTTTTATAGGCATGGTCAGGCTTCCTTGGTTGAGTTAAGTCAATTCTAAAGAAGCAAAGTAAAAATGTATGAATATTAATGTTAGAAAATGTGTTAGCAGCAATAGGTTGAAAAGTCATTATTTTATGCTAACACATTATTTATATTTGAATTTTAACTGTTAGCTCAACAGAATTTGGTCAGTAAATCATTCACAAACATATGGCCTTTACTGGTTAATTGCCAGTGTTCGGCCGATTCTGTGAGCAAACCCCGTTGTTTGGCTTTTTCCATCCCATCATTCAAGGTATCTCGGTGCAACCCGGTTCTTTGCTCAAATTCTTGCTTAGGGATAGGAGTCATCAGACGCAGACGGTTCATCAAATATTCAAGGGCACGATCTTCCTCGGCAACATCCGTTTGCTCTGCCAGATATGTACTGGCACTCAGATATCCCTTGGGATGTTTAATTTTTACCGTGCGTATGATGCGGTTTTCCTCTGGTAGCGTCACTTTGCCATGGGCCCCGCAGCCTATGCCTAAATAATCCCCAAATTGCCAGTAGTTAAGGTTATGCCTGCATTGGTAACCGGGTTTAGCGTAGGCGGATATTTCGTATTGCTCATAGCCTAAAGCCGCCAGCTTTTGTTGGCCTTGCTCATAGATATGCCAGAGATCTTCATCATCGGGTAGCTGCGGCGGTTTTGAGTGGAATAGGGTGTTTGGCTCAATCGTTAACTGATACCAAGATAAATGTGGTGGATTGAGCGCCGCAGCGGTGTCGATATCTGCCATAGCTTCATCAAAACTTTGGTTGGGTAATCCATGCATTAAATCAAGATTAAAACTCAAATAACCCGCTTGGCTGGCTTTTTGCGCAGCGACTTGTGCCTCGTTTTGATCGTGAATTCGCCCCAGCAGATTGAGCTTATCCTTAGAAAAACTCTGCACGCCTATGGATAAACGGCTGACACCGGCCACACGATAGGCGCTGAAGTCATCGTGTTCTAGGGTGCCAGGGTTGGCTTCCATGGTGATTTCGATATCGTCACTAAAGGGAATAAGTGCATTGGCACCATCGAGTATGCGCTTGATTTGCGAGGCATCGAATAATGAAGGTGTGCCGCCACCAATAAAAATAGTGTGGATTTTTCGGCCTTGGACTAGATATAAGTCTTGGCGTAAGTCTTCCAACAGCGCATCAACATAGGCTTCCTGTGGCAGCTCACCATTTTGGCCGTGGGAGTTAAAGTCGCAGTAGGGGCACTTTTGTACGCACCAGGGAATATGGATATACAGGCTGAGTGGTGGCAGTTCCAGCTTCATCGCACTGGTTACGGCAGTTGACGACATTATTGTGCATTCCCGCCAGTTAACACGCCTTGGGTTTGCATCGCGGCTAAGAGTTGCGCTAGGGCTTTGCCGCGATGGCTTAAGGCATTTTTCTCATCACTGCTCAGCTGCGCCGCGCTACATTGATGCTGTTCAGGGATAAAAATCGGATCATAGCCGTGACCATTGTCGCCGCGTTGTTCGAAGCCTATTTGTCCTTCCCAAGAGGCTTGGCAAATGATGGGCGTAGGGTCTTTTGCATGGCGCATATAGACTAAAACACATTGGAACCTTGCGGTGCGTGGCGCAGGCTGGTCTTTTAATGTCTCAAGTAGTTTCAATACGTTGTCTTGATCTTTAGCATTTTCGCCCGCGTAGCGAGCCGAATAAATACCAGGAGCGCCTTGGAGTGAGTCCACTTCCAAGCCTGAGTCGTCCGCAATCGCGGCAAGGCCTGTGATTTCGGCGGCATGTCTTGCCTTGATAATGGCGTTTTCCACAAAGGTTGTGCCCGTTTCCGCAACTTCACTGACGTTGAATTGATTCTGCGGCAGCACTTTTACACCATAAGCGGCGAGCATTTGATCGAATTCGGCTAGTTTACCTTTGTTACCACTGGCGAGGACAATTTGTTGCATGGAATACCTATATCATTGGGCGACAATTACTGCGGCAATGATACCCAAGCTTAGTGTTAAAGGATAGCGAAAGGGGTCGGACGATGGGGTTTTACATCGTCCGAACGGCGGGTGTTGATGGGCTATTCGACGTAAAATTTTTGCTTAAACTGCAAGTTGGTATTCAGTTCATTACCGTGTTTGATGGCAATATTGAAGTTGATCTCTTGATCGTCTCGGTAAGGCACTTCTGCAATATAGTAAATGGCATTGCCTTCGCGGATTTCCTTAAACTTCAAGTCAATACGTGCATCTAACAGGTTATTAGCGACGCCAGTAATTTCAACTGGAACCGCAGGCGAGCCCGTTGCACTCGTATCTAATACGGCGATATTGATGATCCCCCTATAGCTACTGCGTTCAATGCCGTAGGACTTAGCTATGCTAGGCGTTAAAAATGTGCTGCCTAATGCCATGTAATGGATATCAAAATTACCGACGGTTTCTTTTTGTTCGGCGTTTGCTACGCCGCATAGACTCGCGGTTAACGCAAGCATTACGAGGAGATGACGAAACATGATTGGATACCTTCATATTAGGGGGTTCTTGAGTATAGGTCGCAGGGCCTATAGCTTCCAACGGAACTTTTTACTAATGCATATGCGTGTGCTTATTCGATCAAGGCATTGACTTCGGGTGGAATAAGTTTTGGCGCAATTATGCGGACTTGTTTGTGGCGGCCAAGTTCGCCCTTTAGGATTTGAACATCACTTTTAGGAACTTTAAACGCTTTCGCTAAATATTTGCTCAAGTGCGCATTGGCCTTGCCATCGATAGGTGGTGCTGTGATGGCGACTTTGAGTTCATCGCCGTGCAGCCCCACTATCTGATCTCGACTCGCCTTAGGCTGAATATACAAATTAAGCAGCAAGTCGCCTTGCTGCAAAATAATAGCATTCATCAAATGATTGCCCAGTAAGGCACATATTGAGCGAGCAGCATGTTGATGAAGTTCATGCCAATAATGACAACCATTACCGACAAATCTAACCCGCCGATAGGGGGGATAATACGTCTAACGGGGGCCAAAACAGGCTCTGTTAGCTGATCCATAATCATCACTATTGGGTTATAGCCTTGATTAAACCAGCTTAAAATGGCGCGAATAATCAACATCCAAAACAGCAATACTCCCGCTTTTTTTACCACAGACACTAAGGCAAATACGAGAAACAGCAGAATATCGAACCCACCGCCAGCAATAAGACTTATCAGCAATAATTTTGCAATCACAACGAGCAGGGCGAGTACAAAGGAGGCGGTATCGAATCGTCCCATAGAAGGGAGTACTCGGCGCATCGGGGCGATAAGGGGATGGGTGGCCTTTACGATAAACTGACTAAAAGGATTGTAAAAGTCGGCTCTAGCTAATTGTAGCCAGATCCGTAATATCACCACCATTAAATATAAATCAAAGAATGTGTTGATTAAAAAGGTTAATGCATTCATCGAGATTTCTGCCTATGTGAGTTCGATAAAAAAGCTTAAAGCTAAAATGTTGCGGCCATTTCCTCTGCACGGTTAATGCAATTTTCCATGGCTTTTTTGACTATTCCCCGCATATCTGCGGCTTCAAATGTCGCAATGGCTTGGGCAGTGGTTCCGCCCTTTGATGTCACATTTTCCCTTAGATTACCAAGGGTAAGATCTGGGTTTTGCTTTGCCATCATAGCAGCGCCGAGGGCTGCTTGCTGCACTAAACTTCTGGCTTTTGCTTCATCCATCCCCATTTGTTTACCCGCATCTATCATAGACTCCATCAGCAGGAAGAAATACGCAGGCGAACTGCCCGCAAGTGCGATCACTTTATTAATGTCCGCTTCTTCATTTACCCAAACGATGTCGCCACCGCTTGACATGAGACGTTCACAGATGGCTGTCTGCTCTGCAGACAGAGGTTGAGGTGCAAAGAGTCCGGTCATCCCCACACCAATTTGCATGGGGGTATTTGGCATTGCACGGACAAGCGTCACGGGCTGCGCTAGGTATTCACTGTAACGACTCGCCTTAATACCTGCCGCAATAGTGATGACTAATTTCTTAGACATATCCACAGTTTGCAGGGCTTCACACACTTGTTGCATCAACTGCGGTTTCACCGATAACACTATAACATCGGCATTTTTCGCGGCGATTAGATTATCTTGAGACACTAACACCCCAAAATCGGCCTCGAGCGCATCTAGCTTACCTTGGCTTGGATTTGTGGCTTGAACAAGCTTTGCGGGATAGCCACTGTGGATTAAACCACTGATGATGCTGCGGGTCATATTGCCTGCGCCGATGAAGCAGATTTTCTGTTGATCCATGTGATTCTCGTTAGTTGATTAATCGCATAATGTTTTTGTTTATCATTAAACAATAGAGCCCAAATGGGAGTATATGCAATTGGCTTTTATTACAGTATTTGGGCTCTTGGTGGTAAAAACAAGGCTAGTAGCCGAGTTGATAGTCCTCAGTTATCAATAGCATCAGGCAGAATAATCACGCTCACCAAAGATTGCACTACCAATACGTACCATAGTCGAGCCGCAAGCTATCGCAGTATCTAGGTCATTACTCATGCCCATTGAGAGGGTATCAATATGGGGGTAATGATGCTTTAGCTCTTCAAACAATTCTTTTAATTTAGTGAATTCTTGCACTTGCAGAGCTGAGTTCTCTGTTGCTGTGGGAATGGCCATCAATCCCCTGAGGGTTAAGTTAGGGAGCTGGGCGATTAATTGTGCGAGCGGCAACATTTGCTTGGCATCTATGCCAGATTTGCTTTCTTCATCACTGATATTGATTTGAATGCACACATTAAGCGGTGCCATAGAGATAGGGCGTTGCTCATTGAGGCGGATAGCGATTTTGTCCCGCGATACCGTGTGCATCCAGTCAAAATATTGGGCGACAATATTGGTTTTATTTGATTGCAGTGGCCCAATAAAATGCCATTCAATATCGGGATAGTTTCCCTGTAACTCGAGAATTTTTGCCATCCCCTCTTGGACGTAGTTTTCACCAAAGCAACGCTGCCCTGCATGATAGGCTGCTATAATATCTTCAATGGGTTTGGTCTTGCTGACTGCAAGTAAGCGAATACTGTTAGGTTGGCGTGCGCATTTTTGCGCCGCTTGCGCAATCCTATGCTGGGCGATTGCGAGTCTGTCTGCTATTGTTGTCATGATGTAATTATCTGCTTGCTAGGATATCCCAAACTATGGAAATCACTGAGTTATTAGCTTTTAGTGTAAAACACAAAGCCTCGGATCTACACCTCTCTGCAGGGATATCTCCCATGATCCGTGTCGACGGTGAAGTGAGAAAAATTAACCTGCCAGCGCTCGATCATCAGGGCGTACACAGTTTAGTGTACGATATTATGAATGATAAACAGCGTAAGGACTATGAAGAGCATTTAGAAATCGACTTTTCCTTCGAGGTCCCTAATTTAGCCCGTTTCCGGGTGAACGCATTTAACCAATCCCGCGGTGCAGCGGCGGTATTTCGTACCATTCCCAGTGAGATTTTGTCGCTTGAGCAGTTAGGTGCACCTGAGATTTTTAAAAAAATCTCTAGTTTCCCCAGAGGGTTAGTCTTAGTTACTGGGCCTACTGGTTCGGGTAAGAGTACCACACTTGCGGCCATGGTGGATTACATCAATGAAAACCGCCATGACCATATTTTAACGATTGAAGATCCAATCGAATTCGTTCATCAAAATAAGCAATGCTTGATCAACCAGCGGGAAGTGCACCGTCATACCCACAGTTTTAATGCTGCACTGCGCAGTGCCCTACGTGAGGATCCAGACGTAATCCTCGTCGGCGAGATGCGAGATCTTGAAACGATTCGCCTAGCGATGACGGCGGCTGAAACCGGTCACTTAGTTTTTGGTACTTTGCATACCACCTCGGCTGCTAAAACTATCGACCGTGTGGTCGACGTATTCCCCGCCGGTGAGAAAGACATGGTGCGCACTATGCTATCCGAGTCACTACAGGCGGTTATTTCACAAACGCTGATTAAAAAAATTGGTGGCGGGCGAGTCGCTGCCCACGAAATTATGATGGGCACACCTGCGATTCGTAACTTAATTCGTGAAGATAAAGTGGCGCAAATGTACTCGGCAATTCAAACGGGTATGGCCCACGGAATGCAAACATTGGAACAATGTTTACAAAATCTAGTCAACCGCGGCCTCATCACCCGTGAGGATGCAATGTCTAAGAGTTCAAACAAACAAGCGACGTTTTAAGGATTTATGATGGATGTACGTCCGTTTTTAAAAGTCATCGTTGAGCGAAAAGCCTCGGACTTATTTATTACCGCGGGCTTTCCGCCGAGCGCGAAAATAGATGGTGAGTTACGCCCCCTCGCAGAGAGTGCATTTACGCCTGCGCAGTCCTTGGATTTTGTTGAGTCCCTGATGACAGAAGCGCAGAAGAAAGAGTTTCATACAAGCCGTGAATGTAACTTTGCCTTTGCCGCAAAGGAGTTAGGACGTTTCCGGGTGAGTGCATTTTGGCAGAGGGAATCCCCCGGCTGTGTGATGCGCCGAATCGAGACAAAAATCCCCGATGTAGATGATTTAAAACTCCCACCTATTCTTAAAGATCTGGTCATGAGCAAGCGTGGGCTGATCATCATGGTGGGCGGTACAGGTACGGGTAAATCAACCTCGCTAGCCGCTTTAGTTGGATACCGTAATGCCCATGCCCGCGGTCATATTTTGACTATTGAGGATCCTGTTGAATTTGTTCATGATCATAGAAAAAGTATTATTACCCAGCGTGAAGTTGGGATTGATACAGAGTCGTTTGATGCGGCCCTAAAAAGTTCGCTGCGTCAGGCTCCCGATGTGATCTTGATTGGTGAGATCCGTACTCAAGAAACCATGGAGTTTGCGCTCTCATTTGCCGAGACGGGCCACCTCTGTATGGCAACCTTGCATGCGAACAACGCTAACCAAGCGCTCGATCGGATCATGCATTTAGTGCCCGAAAGTAAACACCAACAGTTATTGTTCGATTTATCCTTGAATTTGCGAGGCATTGTGGCGCAGCAACTGATCCCTAAGGTGGATGGTACTGGGCGACGTGCCGCCATTGAGGTGCTTATTAACACCCCTAGGGTGGCGAGTTTAATTGCCAAAAATGAGCTGCATTTACTCAAAGAAACTATGGCCAAATCGAATGAACAAGGTATGCAGACATTCGACCAAGCCCTGTTAAAACTCTATGTCGATGGTGAGATTAGTTATGCCGATGCCTTGCACCATGCCGATTCTCCTAACGATTTACGCTTGATGATTAAGCTGCAAAATAAAGAACCTAACAGTTCAAGCTTTATGGAAGGCGTTACCCTAGACATGGATTAATCAGAGTTTAATCCGTTAAGCAGCTCTTTATGGGCTGCTTTTGTTTGCGTTTTCAGATGATCACTCGGCTCAATCGTTTCTACTTCATCGCTATGTTGTCGTTAACCATAGCTTTTATTTTTAATTTAATATGATCTTTACTTAGCGATTTTGCGTAATGCACAGGTAAAGGAGAGAGTAATGCATAAATTCACCCTAGCACTAACGGCAGCGACAAGTTTACTGAGTGTCAATGCCATGGCGGTAACTTGTCCCAGCTATCTTGATCTGAACGTGCGTAAATTACACTCAGAAGAGCAGATTAATCTGTGTGAATTAACTCAAGGTAAACCTGTGCTTATCGTTAATACCGCCAGTAACTGTGGTTATACTCCGCAGTTTAGAGCCCTCGAAGCGCTTCATAAAGAATATAAAGACAAAGGTTTAGTCGTGATTGGCTTCCCGTCCGATGATTTTTTCCAAGAGGAAAATGACGAAAAAGAGACTGCTAAAGTCTGTTATATCAACTATGGCGTGACTTTCACTATGTTAGCGACCTCCGCCGTTCGGGGAAGCGATGTGAATAGTGTCTTCAAATATTTAGCCGATAAAACCGGAGCGCCAAAATGGAACTTCTATAAGTACGTTGTTAGTGGTGATGGCGCAGTGGTTCAGCAATTTAATCCCAAGGTGAAGCCTGATAGTGCTGAACTTAAGCAGGCAATCGAATCGGTTTTATAAAATTATCATTATAAATTAATTATTTGTGTAATTTAAGGGGTTGTTTTGGCTAGATTTTCAGGGCTTTCTAAAGAAAGTGGTCATGCAAAGCGGGGTAAGGTTGGCGTGCTGCTTTTAAACTTAGGGACACCGGATGCGCCAACGGCATCAGCTGTAAGGCGGTACCTTGCAGAGTTTTTGTCGGATCCCCGTGTAGTCGAAATCCCTAAGTTGGTTTGGATGATGATTTTACACGGGATTATTTTGCGAATACGCCCCGCAAAATCGGCGGCGTTATACCAAAAGGTATGGACAGCGGCCGGCTCGCCGCTAATGGACATTAGTTTACGTCAAACGGCTAAGTTAGCGGATAAACTTAAAGCTGATCACTATGATGTTTCTGTACATTTAGCTATGCGTTATGGCAGTCCATCTGTCGCCACTACATTGCAAACTATGCATCAAAATGGCATAGATAAAATTGTGGTGTTACCTCTATATCCGCAATATGCGGCGCCTACAACGGGATCGGCCTTCGATGCAATAGCAACGGAATTATCCCAGTGGCGTTATATCCCATCACTGCATTTTATTAATACATACCACGACAATCCTGATTTTATTACTGCACTTGCCGATAGTATTCGGGCCGATTTCGATGCCCATGGCAAACCACAGAAATTAGTGTTGTCCTACCATGGAATGCCAGAGCGAAATCTGCATTTAGGCGATCCTTATTACTGCTTCTGCATGAAAACGACTCGATTGGTTACCGAAAAGCTTGGGTTAGGTAAAGATGAGTTTGTGATGACATTTCAATCCCGCTTCGGCAAGGCTACATGGTTGCAGCCCTATACGGATGCCACAATTAAAGCTCTGCCAGGAGAGGGGATTCGGGATGTGGCGATTGTCTGTCCCGCATTTAGTGCTGATTGCTTAGAGACCTTAGAAGAAATTGTTGGTGAGAATGGCCATCTGTTTGTCGAGGCGGGTGGTGAAAAGTTCCGTTATATTGCTGCATTGAATGACAGTGATGCGCATATAAGTATGATGGCAAACTTAGTGAAGCCACATTTTTGAGCCGATGATTCATCGCGTTAAGCATCAAATTAAAAAGGATAAGATAACTTATCCTTTTCTTTTTGATGTAATTTTATTTACTGAAGTGATTTTCGAAGTAACTTTCGATAATCAGTACCGCAGAAACGGCATCGACTTGACCTTTAGTTAAGGCTTTAAAACCACCTAATTCAAATAATCTTGCTTTAGCGTCTGTGGTGGTGAGTCTCTCATCCTGAGTGACTATTTTTACCCCGAACTTAGCATTGATCCTATTGGCAAACTTACGCGCCCTGTGGGTCATTTCCTGCTCAGTTCCATCCATATTAAGGGGTAATCCCACAACGACCAAATCCGGCTGCCACTCTTTAATCAGCTCACCAATTTGATCCCAATTGGGAATGCCATCGACGGCCTTCAGCGACAGGAGTGGTGTGGCACTGGCGGTGATTTCTTGCCCAATGGCGACACCTATACTCTTAGTACCAAAATCAAAGCCTAAAACGGTTCTAGAATTCATGGAATACAAACTTATTGTGATGAAAGTGGTTTAAGCATGACCTGCCTGAGATGATAGTTGCCAAGCGTCAAACCCGAGTGAACGGCTCGCCTGTGGCCAACGGTCTTCATGTTTAACATCAAACAAAAGTGCAGGGTCCGCGGGAATTGTGAGCCAAGAATTATCTGCCAGTTCTTGCTCTAGCTGATTTTTACTCCATCCTGCATAACCTAATGCAACGAGAAACTTCTTGGGTGATCTATCGCTGCCAATGGCTGTTAATACATCCCGTGAGGTGGTGAGCATAAGCCCTGAGCCTAAATCTGTACTATTGGCCCAATAGGGTTGGGCGCTATGCAATACAAAACCACGGTCCTGTGAGACTGGGCCGCCCATCAGAACCTGTGAATTCTGGGCGAGATCGGCCGAGATCTGTTCTGTGGGCAAATCCATCTGTTCTAACAGTGAATTGACCTCAATACCCAGCGGTTTATTAATCACTAGCCCCATTGCGCCCTTAGCGTCATGCTCGCAAAGATAGATAACAGTGCGCTCAAAGTAGGTGCCATCAAGCGAAGGCATGGCGATTAAAAAATAGTTTTGCAAACTCTCCATTAAAACTCCGTTCAAGCCGATAGGCATTAACTTGGCAAGCAAAATGTGTAGTGGCAAACTGACTCACAGGACAATGATATCTAGGTTCCCTTATCAGCCGCCAGCCAATTTCACTTTATAATTTTGCTTCTCGAGTAACAGCTTCAGCTGTTCGCGATTATCTGTTTGTACTTCAATGGTGAAGTCTTTGACTGTTCCACCACAACCACATTGTTTTTTAAGGGTTTGTGCAAGAGTTTTCAAGGCGGATTCATCGAGCCCTAGGCCTGAAATAATCGATACCCCTTTGCCTTTACGACCCTTACTATCTCTGTGGATCCGCACTATGCCATCTGATGCGGGTATCGCTACTGGGCTCGGTTCGGCACTAATACGGCCTTTATCAGTACTGTACACTAAGGATACATTGGGATCTGCTTTCATAAGTCATCTTTCATTGGAATGTATGCGGCTCAAGTTTATCAAATTCAATGGGGTTCGTGGAGGTAAAAAAAGACCACTTAGAGATAGACTGTAAGTGGTCTGGAGAAAATGCTAACTCTTTGCAGGGAGGTAAGCATATTTTTAAAACTGAAGACTTAAAAGCGTTCTGCCACCATGGCAATCAGGGCAAGTGCCGTGAGTAATGCGCAGGGCATGATATACCGATGCAACTTAGGTAGGGCAATTAAACAGGCGGTAGAGACAAAACCGAATGCAGCCACTGTTGCATAATTGCCCCCATTGGACAGAGTGTCAAAAACTAACCAACTGAGTACACCTAAAGGCAAAATCAACAAACTTAATGGTAAGGGAGATTTAAGCTTTGTATTGTTGACCTCGACTGCCGCTTTTTGTGGCATGAAGAAAAAAATTGCCGATGCAACTATAAATGCGCTAATAAACCAGTACATATCTTTTGCCCTTCTCGTCTTAATTGATAATCATTATCATTTAAAGTGCTGCTGAAGTCAAGCTGAATAACATAGAGCTTTTTCATTAATAGAGTTGTAGATCAGACAATTGCTCTGTAAGCTAAATTTAGCTCTATAGGCTTATCTTTGTTCAGTGTGGACATCTGAGGAAATTAAAATGAGAAGTATCATTGTTGGCTTAGCCGTACTCGCCTTAAGTGCTTGTAGCTCGCTTAAATCGGGCTGGGATTATGATCCTACTGCCAATTTCAGCCAATATAAAACCTATGCTTGGGTGACTCAAAAAGCAGATACGTCAGGATATCATCTAGATGGTTTAATGGACCAACGTGTAAGAGATGCTATCAATATGCAACTTGCCGCTAAGGGAATGAACTTAGTCGATGCAAAAGACGCCGATGTATTAGTGAATTATCTGACCAAAGTGGATAAGAAGATCAACGTTGATACTTTTAATACTAATTTTGGTTATAGCCCTTATTATGGCCCAGGTTGGGGTTGGGGCGGCAATATGCATACCCAAACAACAGTGCGGGAGTATGAGGTCGGCACATTAATAGTTGATTTAATTGATAATAAAACAACTAAATTGATTTGGCGTGGATCTGTTGCCGATACGATCCGCGATAAAAATACCCCGGAAGAAAGAGTAGAGATCATTAATGAGGCCATAGGTAGCGTCATGATGAATTATCCTCCTAAGCCTGAGAATAAATAGTCCTTCCATTGGGGCTAGAGATCAAGGGCGGCCAATAGGCCGCTTTTTTGTGGCTAAATTTTAACCCTTTGACTGTCGTTGGTGCATTATCTGCATTTATTTGTGGTTTAGCTGAATTTTCGTTAATTATACTTATCATAAAATTTATTTTTATAGTTGAAGTGATAGGTTGTCATTTTTAACAGCTTATTTAGTATGCATTTTTTATGCTTTGTTAGGTTGTTGTGTTTTTATTTCATATATTTGCTATTTTTTGCATTATTTTTTCTAATGATTAATTTGAAATAATATCATTATCTAAGCTCGTATTTATCAGGCAGAATCAGCATCTTTTAATCTGAGCAGTAAGTCGTAATGCAAGAAGCACAGTTTATCGGGTGGTTGTGGTTGATAGGGATCCTTGCTGAGGCAATGACTGGGGCTTTAGCTGCGGGTCGTAAGCAGATGGACTTGTTCGGCGTGGTGATCATTGGTTGTGCGACTGCGATTGGCGGCGGTACATTAAGGGATATGTTATTAGGTAACTACCCGCTGATATGGGTAGAGAATGTCCATTACCTGATAGCCATTGCTTTTGCTTCTCTATTGACTGTGGCGATCGCACCCGTCATGCGTTATTTGTCTAAGTTATTTTTAGCCATCGATGCCTTAGGTCTTGCGGTATTTTCCATCGTAGGCGCGCAGAAAACCCTGATGCTTGGATTTAGTCCTACAATCGCTGTGGTCATGGGGCTAATCACAGGTGTGTTTGGTGGCGTGATCCGCGATATTCTATGCAATCAAGTACCGTTGATTTTTAAGAAGGAACTCTATGCTGTTATTTCACTGTTAACGGCAGGATTATATATCACCTTAGAAACCTATCAGTTAACCGAATGGATCAATCTAACGATTTGTTTAAGCTTAGGTTTCAGTCTGAGAATGTTGGCGTTACGTTACCATTGGTCAATGCCGACGTTTGATTATCAGGCCAGTAGCGACCAACATACGCACTAAATCTAAATAGCGCCTTGCATAGCGGAAATCAAATACTGACATTGATAACCCGTTTTCTATTCAAGTTTATTTATGCATTCTGAACGGTACGATAAAAATAGGGCAGTACTCCGCTGCCCTATTTTTATGGGGATTATTGGAGGGCTTGAATGGTTTTTAATGCTGCCAGTGCCGCATCATAGTTTGGATGTTCGGTAATATTTGGCACTAATTCTTGGTATTGCAGTTTACCTTCCGCATCGATAATAAAAATCGCGCGGGCCAGTAAGCCGTAATCTTGAATTAATAGGCCGTATTTTTCACCAAAGTCACGCCAGACCGAATCTGATAGCACTTTAATTTTGTCTACATTTTCAACTTTACAAAAACGCTTCTGTGCGAAGGGGAGATCGGCGCTAATTGTCAGCATTATTACATCATCCGAAAAATGGCTGACTTCACTATTAAAGCGTTTTGTCTGTAATGCGCATACGCCGGTATCTAAGCTTGGTACCGAACTGATAAGCACAGTTTTACCTTTAAAGTCACTTAGGGTAACAGGCGTAAAATGCTCATCCACCACTTTAAACCCCGGCGCCATTTGGGTAAGTTTGGGCAATTGGCCCTCCAGTGTGACGGTTTTTTCGCCCATTAACACCTGCGTTTTTTCATTGGCAATGGCATTGGGGCTGAGTAGCATTAAACTGCAAAAACAGCTAGCGGCTAAAAATGAAATGTACTTTTGCATTTTATCTCCTTGCACAAGAACATCCCTGTGCGCATTTAACTATTAACCCTTAAGGTACGCCAAAATATCATTTAGAACCATAAAAAATGGCCAGTAAATACTGGCCATTTGCGTTAAGCGTACGTTATTTACTCTCTGGCAACTGCTTCACATGGATATCCATTTGTGGGAATGGAATTTCAATATTTGCAGCATCGAGTGCATTCTTGATTTGTTCAAGGATCTCAAAACGAGCCGTCCAGTAATCGGCGGTTTTTACCCAAGGGCGCACAACAAAATTGATGGATGAATTGGCTAATTCAGATAGGCCAACCGTGTACGATGGGTCTTTTAGTACATATTGGTTGTTATCTAAGATATCGGTCAGCACTTTTTTGGTTAATGCGATATCTGCAGAATAGGAAACACCAATCACTAGATCAATACGGCGATTTTCAGAGGCAGAGTAGTTAGTGATAGTCCCATTCATGATAGCAGAGTTGGGCGCAACTATGACCTTATTATCAGGTGTGCGCAGCTTAGTGGAGAAAATGGTAATTTCATCGACTGTCCCTGCAATGCCGGCAGCTTCAATGTAATCACCCACGCGACAAGGGCGGAATAATACCATTAACACACCAGAGGCGAAGTTAGACAGTGATCCTTGTAGCGCTAAACCTATGGCTAAACCCGCGGCACCGATAACGGCAACCAATGATGCGGTTTGTACCCCAATTTGCCCTAACGTCGCGATGACTGTGAATACAAACACCACAGCCCATGTTAGGTTAGAAACAAAGGATACGACTGTCGGATCGATTTTTCGGCTATTAAGTAATTTGCGCACTAACTTTTGTGCGACGCCGGAAAAGTATTTACCAACAAAGAAAATGATAATGGCAAATAAGATCTTTAAGCCATAGGTCATGACAAGATCCGGTGCCTGCTTTAATAAACCTTCTAGGTTTTCCATTGAATAACTCCCTAATATATACGCTAACAAAAATTACTTATCATTGACGATAAACTGTACTCGTCGATTTAATCTGCGCCCTTCGCTGGAACGATTATCAGCGACGGGTTCAGATATGCCTTTACCTATCACGGTAAATCGATTTGGATCGAAGCCATAATCTTCGACCAAAATACGTTTTACATTTTGAGCCCGCTGTAGCGACAATTGATAATTAAACTCGGGTGTTCCGACAATATCAGTGTGGCCCACTAAGGTTAATGTAGAGTCATTTGCTTCTAAAAATGCTTTAACTAAGGCTAAAGTTTTCCATTGGGATAAGTCAACCTCAGCAATAGCAAACTCAAAGTATACTATTGCCGTGGTGATATTATGACAATCAGTACTGGAATAAGTGCTTGGATTGTTGATATCACACTGAATGTTTTCTGTCTTAGTTTCTATTTCATAAAAACAGCCATTGGCCATGACTGAAGTATTCGCTGGGGTGTTTGGACAGGCATCTTTAATGTCCGGTACGCCATCTTGATCTGTATCCTGCCAAGCATACACTTGTGGAATTAGGCTCAAACCTAATATTAAAAACATAAGTTTAATGCATTGCGCTGGGGATATATTCACCACAAATCACCTTAAGTACGAAAAGTGTTAGTCAAAATCACTAAGAAATTTACATTTTTGCAGTACGGGATCCTTAGTGGCATATTCTATCGTTTTACGAACGTTACGCCAAGTTTAACGCAGAGATGGCGTATTGACTTTATCGGCAAACACCTTGGCAAACTATACAAAATTTCTCTTTGGCGCTAGAGTCGCTTTAGCACACAAGCCTAAGCCCTTAGGGGATCCCGTAGAAGAAGTCGAGGATAAGATGATAGATTTACGCAGTGATACTGTTACCCAGCCAACAGCAGCGATGCGATTAGCCATGTCCAGAGCCGAAGTGGGTGACGATGTGTATGGTGATGATCCTACCGTAAACAGTTTGCAGGAGATGGCCGCCGACATGTTTGGCTTTGAGAGTGCCCTGTTTACCGCCTCGGGGACTCAGGCTAATTTACTCGCCTTGATGGCGCATTGTGAGCGCGGTGATGAATATTTGTGTGGGCAACAGGCCCATAATTATAAGTTTGAGGGTGGCGGAGCTGCCGTTTTAGGGAGTATTCAGCCACAACCGTTGATGAATCAATTGGATGGCACTATCGCCTTGGCAGATATCGAGGCCGCGATAAAACCCGATGATATTCACTTCGCCCGCACACGTTTACTGAGCCTTGAAAATACAATCGGTGGCAAAGTGTTACCCCAAGCTTACCTTGCTGATGCCCAGGCTTTGGCTTTTCATCGGGGATTAAAAATTCATCTAGATGGTGCTAGGGTCGCAAATGCTGCCATTGCGCAAAATATCGCCATCAGTGATATCACTGCACATTTCGACTCAGTGTCTATTTGTCTGTCTAAGGGGCTCTGTGCACCTGTTGGCTCATTACTCCTAGGGGATGAGCGATTAATAAAAAAAGCCATTCGTTGGCGTAAAATGCTCGGTGGCGGCATGCGTCAAGCGGGGATCTTGGCCGCAGCAGGTAAATTGGCGTTGACTGAGCAGGTCGAAAGATTAGCTGAAGACCATGAAAATGCAGCGTATTTTGCACGGCAACTGGCCGAGTTCGACGAATTTGAAGTCGATTTAGCCACAGTACAGACCAATATGTTATTTGCCACCCTCGCTTCCCAAGTCGATGCCGAATCACTGGCAAAACGATGCCGTTCGGAAGGTATTCTCATTAGCCCGGGAAGAACGCTACGCCTAGTGACCCATAAGGATGTGAGCCGCCAAGATATTGATAAAGTGCTGCGGGTATTTAAACTCCATCTACAGGCTTGAGTATTAATAGCAAATACCCAAGCTTTGTCTTGGGTATTTGCATTGTGGTTACTACTCAGTTGAGCATTATTTAAGCTTGCGATGGGAATTAAGATGCGAACCTAGGCGAATTTTTTATGCCTATCTATACTAAAAACAATAATATCAATTCATTGAGGCACATCTAGGTTGAAACCTAATAACAATACTAATAAAGGGGTCGATTACTGGACAAATCGGATCAGTGAGTTAGAAATGCCTGCACTGTGTTCGACGGTAAAATCGTTAGAGAAACTGGCCAAGGATGATGTCTCCTCTCTCGCCCTGCTTGGGCGTAGCGTGATGCATGATAACGCTTTAACATCCCGCATTTTACGCGTTGCAAACAGTGCTATCTACCATAAAGGCAGCACACAAATCTCCACAGTGAGCCGAGCCGCCATAGTGCTAGGGTTTGATGCGGTGCGAAATATTTGTATTACCGCCAAGCTGCTCTCCAGCCTGTTAGAGAGTAAGAATCTCGCTCCCTCAGTGTACCAAAGATTAATTAAGCTGATGGCAAAGGCATTCCAAGCGGCCATGTTAGCTAGGATGATGCTGAGTGATTATGATGAAGAAATGCAGGAAGAGGCCTTTATTGCTTCTTTGCTTTACCACATAGGTGAAAGCGCATTTTGGAGTATTGGTGGTGAATTTACTGAAGAATTAGATCAAAAATTGAAAGAGTGTGAAACGCCAGCCGAAGAACGAAGCATGATCCGTGAAAACCTTGGCACTTCTTTTTCACTATTAACCCAGAGTATTGCTCGCCATTGGGGGCTTGGGGATTTATTGATCCAAGCGGTTAATTATCCCGATGATCGACGCCCTGAGATCCGCTCTATATTTCTAGCGGATAAGCTTTGCGATCTTTTATCCCAACCGGTTATTGATAATGTTGAACTTGAAAAGCGCATAACCCAAGCGGTTAATTTTACTGGATTAGAAGAAGGGGAATTTAAGAACCGTATGCAGCGCTGCGCTAATGCTACCCACAAGTTGGCGGAGGTCTATGGCGCTAAGGTGTTGCTGGAATATTTGCCCGATCCTAAACGTATTCTCAAAGCGGAACCTGAGCCAATCCCATTGGAAATACCTGTTTATCAAGCTAATTTAAGTATTCAACTCGCAAAATTGCGGGAGTTAACGGGGTATGCCATCAATAAGGCCGATTTTAACTTAATAATGCAGACTGTCCTCGAGGGCATTTTAGAAGGCGTTGGAGTTGACCGTTGTGGTGTGTTGTTATTATCCCCGAGTCGTAAACAGCTCCAGCCCCGGGTGATGTTAGGCTCGGATGCCGAGGAGATGAAGCGGGAATTCATTATTGATTTAAGTGATAAAAAAGGGCTTTTCCGCCAGGCAATGGAGCATAAAGAGCCCCTTTGGGTTGATGATCCCACCTCGAAAAAATGGCGGGAACAATGCCAAGAATTACTCTCTTTGCATATCTCTCAAGGGGGATTTCTGCTGGCACCACTGTTAGTCGATAATAAAGTTATTGGCTTTTATTACGCCGATAGGGGGCCTTCGGAAAGAGGTTTTGAAGAGGCGGATTTTCAAAGTTTTATCCACTTTTCCCAATTGGCGAATGTGTGTTTTACTGTGTCATTAAAGTAATACCCTACAGGCGATTTATGGTTTAGGGGCATTTTTAATCTCTGTAGTGATCTGTTTAGCCAGCGCGTTAGGAATAGGGAAACTTAAATGGTATTGGGCAATTTTCCATTCACCATCGGTCTTAATTAAGGTGCCAGTTCCTCGGCTGATGCCGTAGGCTGGGCTATTGAGCAGTTCATCGAAAAGGATAATATTGCCGTGTTGGATCAAATGCCGCTCGACTAAATCGTAGCGCCAACCGTTAGTTGGCCGAGAGTAACCTTCAAATTCCACCATCCCCCAACGCTCACTCGCATCGGTACCAATAAAAATGCCATCCTGCCGATACAGGGCAAAATACTTATCCCAATCAGCGCTGCTGGAGTATTGATTCAATTTATCAAGAACGTGGGCCGCAGCTTGTTCATCGGTTGTTTGCACTCGCATGGTTGGAGGTTCGCTGGCATTTGCATTTTGTGCACTGAATATCAGGGCCGCTATCGCAAATAATGTGGCACTGAGCCAAGTGATGGATAGTACTTGGCGTTTGGTGCTTGTCATCGTTGGCATAGGGTATTCCTTGTTTTATCTCTGCTGGTGGTGAGTTGATTGCGTGTTGTTCGCATTAGTGCCAGTTTATCGGATCGAGTTGATAGAAGCGGCTTAATTCTCGATAAAGCGCCGGATGTTGCTGGTTTAGTGCCTCTGGTTTTTCAAAAAAGACTTCGGTCACGACGGCAAAAAATTCGGCAGGATTGGTTGCGCCGTAGTAGCTAAAGAGTGAAGGTGAGCCGAGTGATGCCGCTGCTTCTAACTCGGCAAAGGCGTCGCTGAGCACGCTTGACCAAGAGCGATAATCCTCCCTGTGCTGCAAAGTAGGCGCGCCATTGGCATGTCCATTCTCTTGATCTAATTGGTGGGCAAATTCGTGGATCACCACATTGTTACCATCGTGGGGATCGGCGGCGCCTTCTAAGGTGTTCTTCCATGAGAGAATGACTTTTCCCTGTTCCCAGGATTCTCCCGCGAGTACATTGCGGTGCTCCCAAACGACGCCTGAGGCATCTTGGCTTTGATTATTCACAATAAAAGCGTCCGGATAAACCAAAATTTGCCTCAATTTAGGGTAAAAATCTGTCTCTCTATTCAATAACAACAGGCAGGCTTGGGCCGCAATAGTGATTCTAATTTCATCACTAATGGTTAAACCATTGCATCCAACAAAATCTTTTTCATCGATGAAGACTTGAATATGCTGTTTAAGTTGAAGCTGAAGATCCGTAGGCAAGGCATGGAAATAGGGTAGTCTCTGTTTAAGGATAGATCGCCACGCTTTAGGGAAAGGTCTTGCCTTGATGCGGCGTCGGTGCAAGGTTTTACGCCAACGGCTCGAACTTAACCAAGCGATCGCGCCTATGCCTAGGGTCAATGTGAGTAAGATGGCCAGCATAGGGCTCCTTCGCACTATGTGTGTTCGATATATTAGCTAATGGGGATGCAATCGTTGGAAGTCAATCCTTGGGCTAAAAGAAAGCCATTTATCCTGTTGTTAGGCTTTAATTATCCGGAATTAGGCGTTCATTTTCAGGAGTAGTGGGCGGGAACATTCATCAGGGCTTCTGTACGGTTACGTCCGGTTAATTTGGCATGATAGAGAGCTTCATCTGCTTGGTTGATCAGAGCGTTGGCATCGAGTAGCTGCGGCTCTTGCCAACAGGCAATGCCCGCACTGATAGTGACTATGCCTGAATGGGGAGAATCTTCGTGGGGGATTTCAAGTGAGATGATTTTTTCCCGCAAGCGTTCCGCAATTTTGTAGGCATCTTCAAGGTAGCTTGAGGGCAATAAAAGCATAAATTCTTCGCCCCCATATCGGGCGAGTACATCTGTGGGGCGCTGGAGTATCGATTTAGCGGCATTGACGATTTGCTTTAGGCACTGATCGCCGACTACATGGCCGTACCTATCATTAAATTGCTTAAAGTTATCAATATCAAACATCACAATTCCGAGTGGCATATGATGTTCCTGCGCATAAATGAGTTCCCTTTGAATTTGGGCATCTAAATAGCGGCGGTTATAACAACCCGTTAAACCATCGGTCTCGGACATGGCTTTGACTTGGGCGGCGTAGGTTTTTAGTGTTTCAAGTGAACTCACCATTTGCTGGAGTTCAAGGTTATCCGTTACCGGCATTTGAGTATCGAGTTTTTCGTTGGCAATAGCATTCATAGCATCGCGGGTTGCGATGACAGGTTTGATGATGCCTTTGGCGATGAAATGCCAGCTCGTGAGCCAGATAAAAAAGCAATATAAGGCCCCGCCGCAAAAGATCAGTGCCACAAATGCAGTACTGTCGTTTTTCAGTTCCACCCCGGCTAATTTAATTTCACCTTCGACGTGACTCACCAGATCTTGGGTAAAGGTTGCCACAACTTGAGCCGCATCGGCTTGGTAGGATAAGTGAGCATTAGCGATTTGAGTGCTTTTTAATGCGCTGCGGGACAGTTGGAAGAGATTGTCATCTCCCACCATATTTTGCTTAATTTGCGATAACCAATCGAGGTAGATGGCTTGATTTTGGGCGAATGAGATGGCGATCTCTTCCATCTTGATTAGTAGGCGCATGGCATCGCGCTGAAGTTGATTTAACTCTGTGATACTGCTGGCATTTTTTACTTGAAAAAGTAGGGCGAAAAGATGTTCCCCCCACTGCAGATATTTTGATAATTTTTGATTTTCTTGAATATTAATCGAGATAGCGTCGAGTTTTTTTTGTGCGATCAGCGGGACGTAATGGCTATTGATTTGCTGGAGTTGAATTTGCATTTCATCGGTAAAGGCCGATGCCATTCCGGTCAAATTGGCTTGAATATTCTCGGCTTGCAATTTGGCTTGTAGCGCACTGTCGGTCAGATCATTTAGTAGTGATAGCTGTTGTAGTGAATACAACTGGGTATCGAGAGTGTGATTGAGTGCATTTTGCATTTTGTTGGAGGTTTCAAGATTGGCCAGTGTACGTGAATCATGGATCAGTAATTCCCACTGGGTAATCAGTTCTTTTAACAGTGCGAGTCGCTGCTGCTCCGTATCATAGTGATTGAGCCGGGTGGTGATAATTTGCAGTTTTTCACTGTTTTTGGCTAGTTGCAGTGCCGTGGTCACTTTTACGACATCTTTACTGACCAAATGCTCTATTTCCGATCTCAATTGTTGTGACAAAAGTATGGCGATGATGCCATTAAACAACGCCATGCCGAGGATGATGTAGAAGGCAAGGGTAATTTTGTGCTTGAGGCTAGTTAATCGTTTAGCTTTCATTTGGCATTATTCTTATCAATTGCCGGTACTTCCCCATAGGTATTTTGCAGATTTTTGATCCTAGTGCTTAATTCGATAAAAATATTGGTGCTATCGGTTTGTTTTTGGCTCGCTGCATAGCAAGCATGACTCAGCTCTGGATAGATTTGCCCCATAGCGGTTGAGGTAAAGTGCCCGAATTCTAAAACCTTAGTTGACCAAAATAAGTTAGCCGCATGGCTCACTTGAAAGGCGCCGGCCACTTCCCTCAGGGAATCCTGTTTAAACTCAGCGGCTGTGACTACGTCCATCCGGCAGGGATTTCCCCCGCCAAGTGCATAGGCGCGTTGTGCAGCAAAAGTCCCCATGTACTTGAGTAACCAATAAGCTGCCTGAGGGTTTTTACTATCGTAACTGACTGCAAAGGCATAGGCACCATTGTATGGGTGGCCCCCTGGGACCTGCGCGACGCCAAGGCGAGCACCGGGAATATTTTTCTCAACCTGAAACGAGGCCGACCAAAGATTATTATAGGCAAATGGCCATATGGCGACTCTGCCAGTGGCTAAGGCGTTCGCGGCCTCATTGAAGGCAAATTGATCATCGGCGGGAAATGCATAGGGCATCAGTTGGCGGTAAATGTCGGTGGCTTTTATCGCTTCATGGTTAATTGTGGGGACTTCAAAATGGCTCAGCTGCTTTTGCTGATTGTATTTAGGCCACAACCAAGCGCCACCTAAGCTCCAGATAATACTAGAAAATTCATCATTGATATGGGGTTTATTCCCCGACATCAGCGCTAAACCATAAAAGTCCTGCGTTAATACTTTATCGGCAAGTTGCTCGCCTGCTTTTCGAGTAAAGAACTCCGCTTGATCCTGCAGTTCTTTAACATTTTTGGCGGGGGCGAGCGGGTAACCAAAACGCTGTTTAAAGTGATTCTGTTCGGTTTTATTTTCAAACAGATCGGCGCGGTAATGGCTGCCCATCACATAGTTATTGTAGGGAATAGAGTGGATTTCACCGTGATATGACAGGATATTGAGCAGGGAAGGATAGTAAGGTTCAAGGTAGCTTTCCATCGCTTTCTCCCCATCGGGATCATAGAGTTTGGCAAGCTCAACGAGGGGAACAGTATAGCCATTGGCGGCCCACTCTTTTGCCCATCCGGCCTCCATGCTGAGCAGATCATAGCGACCTTCACCAATTTGCAATGCTTGGGTTTGCAGGTCAAACATAGTGCCAAGATCAGTGCTAACGACTTTGACTTTTACGCCCGTTTTTTCGGTAAATTTGGGGAGCATTTCCCGAGTGAGGTAATCCGTCCAAAATCCTTTTTCGGCCACTAAGGTAATAGGGGTTTGGTTACTGAGGGGGGGGATCTGTGCTAATGAAAACTCCGCCTGGGTGGGCATCGCTAGCGTTAATCCAAACCCAATTAACAGGATGTGAATGCTTTTTAACAAAAATCCCACCTTTAAGATTAAGTGTTAACATGCCAATAAATAGCACTAATTCATTTGCTTGTATATTAAGGATAGGCTTGATAAACAATTATCACTTAATTTTTTAGGGTGTTTTTAAGCAAAAAAAAAACCGGCAAACCTAAACATTCTAGGTCACCGGAAAAGGGTGGGAGATTGCGCGGTACTAAGATTTTTTAATCTGCTGCTCGCGCATCTGCCTTAAAGCGTTTGGCAAAGCATAATGCTGCTCAATTAAAAATCGAATTAACTTGGACTTTGATGTTTCACTTTCTGCAGAAAGCTTGGTTAAGTGTGTAATGGCTGCCTCACTCAAGGAGAATGTTGCCTTGCGATAGTGGGGGCGGTCGTGTGGTTTTTGATCTGCTGCCGTTTCTGGCTGTAATTGCGCCGATGGGATAGTTTGCCGATGTAAACTCACCACGTTGGATGAGTCCAATGTGGCTTTAAGTTGAGCTTCATTGATGACATCAGCGCAGCTCTTTAATGGCAGCACTTCCGAATGAAGGTTTTCCCCCATGGCATAGCGCGTTGCAGCATCGATAAATTCATCTAAAGAGACGGGCTGTGCTGAGCCCCTAGATGGCATAGCGTTTTTCTTGAGATCGCTGAGTCCCATATTGTCCTCTCAGATGATGTTGATCCACTTGGGCGCGGTGGGCCTCTATTGGTGTACTTGGGCGCAGTAGTGCAATTAAGGAGGCTGCACTGTCAACCTGGAAGAGTTCGCAGGCAATAGTGCGGATCTCTGCGGCGGCCTTTCCCTTAGGTTCGATTTCTACCACAGATAATCCCGACTCTTCACTGTCATCGTAGATATTACGGCTGTAGGTAATAGCATCGAGCACATTGATATCGTAGGTCTTGCAGACTTCTTTGGCCTCTAAGATTCGGTTTGCTTGATTAGGTAAATTGGGGCATTGGGTGATCACAAATGATGCGCGCAACTTAGGGTTAATCATCCGACAGGTGGCGACTATGTCATCCATGTGGCTGACGGTTTTTAGATCTCGGCGTTTCGGCCTAAGGGGCATTAAAATGTGGGATGCCACCGACATAGTGGCCCGCAGTGCGAGGTTATCTTGGCCACCGCAGTCGACTAAGACAAAATCATAGTGTTGTTCTAGGCTGAGGAGATCGTTACGAATTTTGCCATACAGCTGTACACAGTTAATGGTGGAAAGCTTAGGATTGTTGTTCCTTGCATGGATCCAGTCGGATGTGGTTCGCTGGGGATCGCAATCCACCATAATGACAGAGGCTCCACATTCAGTGGTTAGAAATACTGCGATGTTTTGCGCGAGGCAACTTTTACCGCTGCCGCCTTTTTCGCCGCCGATTAACACTATCATGACGTATTCCTCAATACTTGGGATGACACTTGGCAGGTCGTTAATAGGTTTTAAGTCGTTACCGCACCTTGTTCTCTGAAATGAATGTAAACCTTGTGTTAACGATGGTCAATTATCTGATTTTTGACGGTTTTTTATAAAATGTCACCGGAGTTTAATTTGTCATTATCCCGTCGGATGCCGTTTATTTGACTATGAGTTCATTTGTTGGGGAGTTGTGTTTTGTAGTTATTAAGTTGTTGATTTTGCGTTTTTTAGTGATATTACTAATCAGTGCCGATGTGCCAGCAGGCTTACTATCCTTTCTGCTCTGTTAACGCTTGCGCTTTTCTTATGCTTTTTTTGTTTGAAATAAATTTTATATATTGCAAAAAATTATTAGTTATAGATGGGAGCATCGATTTTTTCAGTCGAAAGTTGTCTTGTTGCTCTGTGGGCCTGTCATCAAATTGCCAAATAATACCGCTATGATTTCCCTACTATGCCGTCTAATCACCTTGATTTTTTACATTAGTGAAGGGATGCAAAAATGGATATTAAAACTATTATGCCAATTGAATTTGAAATAGCTGAAACCGCGCCATTGTTCCATGAGTTACTCAATTTACGTGGAGCTGCGGGGCATCCTGCCATTGGGGTTGAACAGGCGGATCAACGGCAGACTCAGGCGCTATATTGGGTGACGGTTAGACTTAAAGATAAGACTGAAAAGACGCGCGCCAATGTGGTAGCAACAGCCTGTGTGTATGGCGACAGACCAAGGCATTTAGCGATTGAAGATTTTATTGTGCTTCCTGAATACCAACATTATGGGCTTGCTAAGATCATTTTAGAGCGTGTTATGGCCTTTGTTGATGAACGGGTTAATGCTGGCACTTGTGTCAGTATTAATGCCTATGGTGAAGATGAACGTCTGTGCACTGAGCATGGTTTTGTTCATTCTCATTGTGCCAATCTGGGGCCGAATTTGTTGAAAGTTTATTCTTAAATGTGGCCGACACTCAGTCATTGATGCGCCTTGAATTGATGCAGCCTAGGCGCTCTGAAACTCGTATCTTCAGGTCGCTTGGGTATATTCCCCTTCTGCTGTAGCATGCTTTAGCAAAATATAGGCTATTCCCCAAGGATATCGAGATGGATCAGCAACAGCTTATCGATGCTGTTAATCAAATTATGCCCTTCGGTAAATATACCGGACGAAAATTACTTGAGTTGCCAGAGCCTTATCTAGTCTGGTTCCATAAGCAGGGTTTTCCACAGGGAAAGTTGGGTGAGCAGCTAGCCCTAATATATGAAATCAAGCTCAATGGCTTAGAGGGCATGTTGAAACCTCTATTGAAATGAGTTCCCCTAGGGCGAAGAAAAATCACACTTTTGCGATAGGTGTTGTATTTCGTGATAGAGATTAGCGATTTATTGCTTTTAGCATGCTTTAATGGGGCATATTAGCAAAACAAAAGGAACACAGGCATGATGGCAAAATGGGTAAAATTAGCGGCAGTAGCAACCTTAGCCTTAGGCATATCAAGTGCTTGGGCGCAAGGCGTGACTCATGAAGGTACTGTTGTAGATACTATGAATGGTGGCGGTTACACCTATGTACAGATTAAAGAAGCTGACACTACGTTTTGGGCCGCAGGTCCTCAAACTGAAGTGAGCAAGGGTGACAAAGTGGCCGTGGTTGAGCAAATGTGGATGAATGAATTCACTAGCAAGACCTTAAATCGCACCTTTGATAAGTTGCTTTTTGTTGGCCAAATCGAAAAGAAATAATCGATTAACCACAGTGATTAGTACAAGCTAGTCAGCCCATCGGCCTCGAATCTTTCGGGGCCGACTTGTTTTTGAATGAGTTGTTTTTGAATTTGTAATTCTCTACCACCTTGGGTAGAAACGCGGCAGAATAGCCCCATTGCGTTTAAGGACTGGACTGACAGTGACTCCCCCTAACACTATTGAGATAGTGCCCTATCAATCTAAGTATGCCCGCCAAGTGAGCGAACTATTCCACTTTTGTGTGCACAATATAAAGCATGAGCGTTATCCACCGGTTCTCCTGAATGCTTGGTCCCAGGCGCCGAGATCCGCTAAGCATTGGCATTTGCGCCTAAGCCGTTCCCAAGCTTGGATTATTTTGGTGACAGATGCGGCAAGCTTCACTAAGATTTGTGTGGGATTTATCAATGTCGAAACCGATTTTCACCACAGGGGCGATATAGATAGCCTGTATATTCACCCAGATTGGCAGCGCCAAGGGTTAGGTGAGCTGGCCTATCGCCACTTAGAGTCCTGGGCTAGGTTGCAGGGATATTCGAGCTTGAGCGTAGATGCCTCTTATTTATCTAAGGGGTTGTTTACCAAGATGGGATTTACCCAAGTACAGCGAAGTTATCAACAAAAGCTGGGGCAAGTGTTGCCGAGCTTTTATATGATCAAAAAATGGTAATTGAACGGACTTATTTTGCCGTTATTGTCAACTGACATGCTTTAACCCATAGGAGTGACAGGATGCAGATACGCTTATTCTCCCCTAAGGATGTGGCGCAGGTTGCGACAGTATTTGATGCCAGTGTGATGGAAGGGGCACAGGAATATTATTCGCTAACCGAACGTTTGGCGTGGGCGCAGCATCAAGGCGAGGCACGCAGCGGATCCTATTGGCTAACCAAACTCGAAGGCACAACCACTTGGGTTGCTGAAGAGGGAGGGAAATTAGTTGGGTTTATTAACTTAAAGCCCTGTCCCGATACTGAAATTGACTCATTGGTTGCTGAGGTCGATTGCCTATTTGTACACCCTGATTACAGCCGAGCAGGGGTTGCGACGCTCTTATATTTGGCATTATTGGAAGAATCGAAAAAGCGTGGCTTTAAAAGGTTAACGGTTGAGGCTTCTTATCAAGCGCGGCCTTTCTTTGAGAAACACGGGTTTAACTGTATTCGCCGTAATGAACTGCGCAGATTCTTAACGCCTGAAGATAAATTACAGGATAAAGCACAGATATTAGTCAATTTTAGCCTGATGTTGTCACTATCCAATTAGGCCTTTGCTTGAACCCTCAACACCAACTGAATATAACAAAAAAACCGCCTTAGACCTGCTAGGCGGTTTCTTAGTAACGGTTTTCGACGCACTGCTTTGAATCACTCTTTTTACGCTTTTGAATTAAGGCTTGGTTGTCGCAGTGGGGCTTACTGTATCTTGAATCAAATCATCAAGCTAAATCAAATACTAACGCGGTCACTGCACCTTGTGTCGCTATAAATGTAATTGAATCTAGCCCCGTTAAATGGGCGCCATCCCCGGGAAGCATTTCACTACCATTGACGCTCAACTGACCCTCGATTAATTGCACATACACATTGCGGTTTTTCTCAAGGTGCTCCAGCGTCGCTTGTTCGGCTGGGGCGAGTTTTAGTCGATATAAGGTCGCATCCTGCTGTACCTTCAAGGTGCCATTTTCCCCCTGTGGTGTCACGACAGGGGTCAGTGCCGATGTTTGCTCAAAGGCTTTTTGTTGATAACCCGCATCGATCCCTAGGGTGTCTGGGCGGATCCAAATCTGTAAAAAATGCAGCGGCTCAGTGTTTGAGGCATTAAACTCGCTGTGATAAATACCTTTACCCGCCGACATCAACTGAAACTCCCCTGCAGGTAAGGTTTTGATATTTCCGAAACTATCTTTGTGGGCGATAGTGCCTGAAATCACATAACTGATGATCTCCATGTCTTTATGCCCATGGGTATCAAAACCTGCCCCGGGTGCCACTCTGTCATCATTGATCACCCTAAGGGATGAGATCCCCATATGCTCAGGATCATAGTAGCTAGCAAAAGAGAAGCTATGTTGACTCCTTAGCCAGCCTAAGTCAGCTTGACCACGGTCCTGCGCTTTTCTGATTGTGATCATCTTCTTCTCCTTATTTGATACGGCTAGCGAATAGGTTATCTAGTGCGAATTTGCCGGCGCCAGAAAACGTGAGTGATACCGTTGCCGCTAACAGAGCTAACCCAAATTCATAGCCATTATTGGTAAGGAACAAGCCATTACCTATATGGACCGAGAAAATTGCCACTAGCATAGTGAAGGACAACACTAGGGCGGTTGGGCGGGTCAGCAGGCCCAGCAACAGGAATAGGCCGCCGAAGAATTCGCTTGAACCCGCCATCAGCGCCATTAAGTAGCCAGGCGTTAGCCCAATGGATGCCATCCATTGTCCTGTGCCTTCTAAGCCGTAACCACCAAACCAGCCAAACAGTTTTTGAGAACCATGGGCTAACAAGATGATGCCAATAGGAATGCGCAGTGCCAGTGGGGCCAAGCTTGGGGTTGATGTCAGTGTTTTAGTGATAAGTGCTTTCATGGGATATTCCTTATTTCAAATTATTTAACGAATGTTTAATGCGTATTTTAACTAAGTTGTTTAATCCAGTTTTCTTTGCAATTTCAGGAGAACTGCTCCATTACTAAGCAGTGTAGACTTGACCTTTGATAAAGAAAATCGGAACATTTTCAATATCTATTTCAAATAATTTGAATGTGAGTTTTTTATGTTACCTATAATGAGTTTAGATGGTTTAATTGTGCTTGATGCTATTGATAAGAAAGGGAGTTTTTCGGCAGCAGCCGAATCGTTATTTCGGGTGCCATCGGCGCTGACCTATACAGTGCAGAAACTCGAAAGCGATTTGGGGGTAAAATTATTTGAACGTAAGGGGCAAAGGGCGGAGTTGACTCTAGTCGGTCAGTTGGTTTTGCGCCAAGGGCGGGAGATCCTTGCCGCTACATCGAGGCTTGAAGAAGCGGTGCGCCAGCTTGAAACTGGCTGGGAGTCCTCGTTAACCTTAGCCATAGATACTGTAGTGCCGGATCTGCCCCTGTTACAACTGGTCGGTGAATTTACCGAGTTAGGTAAGCAAGTCACCATCAACCTCAGCGAAGAATCATTAGGTGGCGGCTGGGACGCGCTCTATTCGGGTCGAGCTGACATTGCTATTGGGGTGACGGGAGAGTTACCCAAGGGGCAATACCATTTAGTGGAAATTGGTCAGTTGGAGTTTGTATTTGCACTTAATCCATCCCATCCACTGGCGCAATATGGGCAGCCCATCCCAACCGAGGCCCTATTGCAGTTTCCATCCATTGTGGTAGCGGACAGTTCGACGGCTTTAGCGCAACGCTCGAGCGGATTATTTGATAGTCGTCAGGTCATTCGGGTGCCCAATATGCAGACCAAGATTAAAGCGCAGCAGTTAGGCTTAGGTGTTGGCTATATTCCAAAACACTTGATCTTAGATACGTTGGCATCGGGGGCATTAGTTGCCTGTGAAGTCGAGATCCCTAGACCCGCACAGGCGGTATTTTTAGCCTGGCGCAAGGGAAGCCAAGGTAAGGCGCTGACCTGGTTTGCCGAGCGTTTACCCCATTGTGATTGGTTATTTTAGTTATCTGCTTATAATCCTAAGCTAAGCCCTGAATATCAGGGCTTGCTCAACTCATTTCGCGGAAAAGTTTAGCCGGAACGCTTTAAATGGCTAGTGTAATGCACATGGGGGGATAAGAAATCCGCGAGATTAGGGGCCCGATTTAAGAAGCGAATAAATGCCTGTGGAAGGGTGAGTGACTCTATCGACTCCTGCCAACGTGCCTGCAATAGCGGGTGATAACCTTCTTTGCCTGCGGCGGTATAAGAGGTTGATACACCAACGTATAAAGATTCTGGCTCGACGGGATACCACAGTGACGGCCCATCTTGTTGCATCATTTCCAATTTAAAAAGACGTTCACCTAGGGGACGCCTGCCATCGTAGTAATAGCGTAAACCGTAGGTGTAGGGGAAACTGCCAGCCCCCGTGCCCCGTACACTATTGTTAGTGGCGGCATTAATGGCCGACTCCAGTGCTTGGTAGAGGAATTGGCCTTGGATTTCATATTTAACCAGCGGTAATTCGAAGGGCAGTAATTGTCCCATCACATCCGCCAGCGTCAACTGGCCTTGGGCAACCGACTGGCGTACTCCGCCCGCATTATGCAGGGCAAAGTGAACCCGAGGATCTTCAATCTTGGCCTCTTGAAACATGCTGCGACTCACCCAAGGCGCGATTTCACTGCCGTGGGGCAAAGCCTTGGACGGCAGGCGCGTATGCACCAGATTTTTAGGTACTAGGGCTAAGACTTTGTTTTCCATCTCGGCGATGGCGGGTTTGTAGATATCCCGAATAATACCCGCGATATCGGTATCGGTATCGTCCCAAAAAATATTCGGATGTTGGCTGAGCTGTTGGCGCACAGCTTGATAATCTTGGTCATCGACGGCGGTATTGGCACTTAAGATAAAATGCTGATCTAGCATGAAGTGGTTACCACCGCTCAGGTTTATCGCCCGTCCTTCGGCATCAAACTCTATCTCGGCTAAGCCAACGACTTCGGCATATTTACCCGCGTGGACTATCGGCGTGCCGTTAATGACTTCACCATAGGGCAGGTTACTTAAACCTAGGGCGCGAAAATCCCCCTGTAGGGTATGGGTGTGTCCACCGACAATCAGGCTGATCCCCGAGACTTGTTCGGCGAGGCGTTTATCCTGATCTAAGCCTAAGTGGCTGAGCACTATGATGTGCTTAATCCCTTCGGCATGCAGATGTGCCACAGTTCGCGCCGTTGTACTGATGGCATCGACAAAATGAGTATCGGGATCGGGGCGAGCAATCTCTTTCATCTGATCTAGCGTAATGCCAATTATCGCTATCTTTGTATCGTAGAAGGGTTTGAGGAGATAAGTCGCTAATTGTGACTTTTCATCAAAGGCCAAAATATTGGGAACCGTGCGCAGACAGCCGAGTTTATTCACATCCTCTTGGCTTAAATCCATGTTACCAGCCAGCAAGGGAAAATCGATTTGTCTGGCAAAGTCGGCGAGGCGGGCATTGCCCTCATCGATATCATGGTTGCCTATCACCATGGCATCGGGGGCGAGCAAATTCAGCAGGTGAGCGTTAGCTTTACCTTTAAAATGGCTGAAATAGAGCGTGCCTTGGAAACTGTCGCCGCCGTGGAGGAATAAAAAAGGGATATTGCGCTGCGTTGCATGTTCACGGGCCTTGGCGATGTGATACCCAAGACGGGCATAACCACCGCTGTGGCTGGTGACATCTAGGGTTTTATGACCCACATTGAGGGGGAATTGTACGCGGCTCGGTTCAAAATTCGAATGTGTATCGTTGATATGCGCGAGTGAAAGTCTGTAGCCCTGTGTCATAACGTATCTCTATACCCAAACAACCTGAAGATGCAGGATTCAGCGGGATTTTAACTCACTTTAGGCAAGGCGGTTATTTGCAGACCTAGCGGGCTAAGTTAAAAATAACCAACGCAGTATAAAGTGCGTTACCCCGTGGTTAACATCAGCCGCCGGGACGGAGCGCCTAGAGCACTCCACTTCCGTGTTGCATCAATTCAAAAGGTGGCCGACATTCTTTCATTGATGCGCCTTGAATTGAAGCACCCTAGGCGCTCTGAAACTCGTATCTTCAGGTCGTTTGGGTATATACGGCGGGAGATTATAACCTTCTCCTTTAAAACAAGAAAGGGAGCTTAGCTCCCTTTACTTTAACAACCACTAAATCACCTAGATTAACCCGATTTCGCTTCGTCATCCTCGGCAGCGGCTTCAAAGTCGCCGTCGTCGGAGAGACGAATCCCCTTTTGTTTCATGCGTTTGGTCCAGAGTTTACGGGCCAATTGCTGCATGTCGGTCGCGGGGTCGTTTAAGTCGACAATCTCTAAGCCCAACATGGATTCAATAATATCTTCTTGAGTCACAATACCTTGGCTACTGCCGTACTCGTCGACCACCATAGCGATTTGAGTGTTACGTTTAATCATGCGCTCAAAGAGTGGCAAAATTTTTGCGGTTTCAGGCACCACAAATAAACTGCGTTTCAATTCACCTATCGGCATATCCGGGGTGTAACGCTCGGCCAGTAATACATCGGTGCGGGTGATATAACCGATAATATCGTCATGGTCTTGATCGTAAACGGGAATACGGGTAAATGGCTTATCGCGATATTGGCGCACGAACTCATTTTGCGTTAAATCCACAGGTAGCGAGAACATCACAGTGCGCGGTGTCATGATGGCGGTGACGGGCATATCGCGTACCTTTAGCATTTGAGTCAAAATCTTAGACTCTTGCTCATCAAGCTCACCCGATTCATGGCCGATCTTTGCCATGGCACTCATTTCTTGGCGGATATAGTGACCTTCTTCGCCTTTCCCTAAAAAGTGAGTCACTTTTTGTGACAACCAAATCAATGGCTGAGTGGCTCGCTTCATCCACGTAATAGCAATGGAAACACTCGGTGCAAGGCGACGCCAATGGTTCGCTCCCACAGATTTAGGAATAATCTCCGAGAAGAACAGAATAATAAAAGTTAATACCCCGGAGAAGACGCCCAGCATATCATCCCCAAATACTTTTGCCGCTTGGGCACCGGCAACGGCGGCACCTACAGTATGGGCAACGGTGTTTAAGGTGAGAATCGACACTAATGGTGCTTCGACGTCATCTTTGAGTTTGCGTAATCTTGCTGCCGCAGCAGGATCACTTTGCTCAAGTGAGGCGATATAACTAGGGGTAACCGAGAGCAAAACAGCTTCGAATACACTGCACAGAAAAGAAACCGCAACAGCGACAAGCACTATAATGATGAGGGTTAACATATAGGTGGTATTACAACTCCGTATTTTAGGCCAACGTTAGCCCGGGGAGATTCTACCATAGTCGAGTCGTGTTGCTGGCTAAAAAAATTTTGCGTCTGTATAATTCGCCGCCCTGTTGCAGGTTTTGGTGTTGAGGTGAGTGGTATGAGTGAAAAGAAGATCAATTTATTAGACCTTGATCGTAAGGCCATGCGTGCCTTATTTGCCGATCTCGGAGAGAAACCTTTCCGTGCCGATCAGCTCATGAAATGGATCTATCATTTCGGCGTCAGTGACTTCGAAGAAATGACCAACATCAATAAAGTGTTACGCCAAAAACTGGCGGCGCGCTGCGAGATCGTGGCACCTGAAATATCCAGTTTTCAAAAATCCACCGATGGCACTATTAAGTTCGCCATTCATGTCGGTGACGGCCAAGAAGTTGAAACTGTCTACATTCCCGAAGATGATCGCGCCACTTTATGTGTGTCATCACAGGTAGGCTGCGCCCTTGAATGCACTTTCTGCTCCACCGCCCAGCAGGGGTTTAACCGTAACTTGACCGTATCTGAGATCGTGGGTCAAATCTGGCGAGTGTCGCACTTTTTAGGTTTTGCCAAGGACACTGGCGATCGTCCTATTACCAACGTGGTCATGATGGGTATGGGCGAGCCTCTGCTCAACTTAGCCAACGTCATCCCTGCGATGGATATTATGCTCGATGATTTTGGTTTTAGTTTATCAAAACGCCGCGTGACTCTATCTACTTCGGGGGTTGTGCCTGCGCTTGATAAACTCGGCGACGCCTTAGATGTGGCTCTTGCCGTGAGTATTCACGCCCCTAACGATGAGCTACGTGACATCCTTGTACCTGTGAATAAAAAATATCCGTTGCAGGAGTTTCTTGCGGGGATCCGTCGCTATATTGCTAAATCGAATGCTAACCGTGGCCGCGTGACCGTTGAATATGTGATGCTCGATCATATCAACGACAGCACAGAGCAAGCCCACGAACTGGCTAAATTAATGAAAGATACCCCCTGTAAGATTAACCTTATTCCATTTAATCCGTACCCAGGTTCTCCCTATGGCCGTTCATCAAACTCGAGAATCGATCGTTTTTCAAAGGTACTGATGGAGTACGGTTTAACTGTGATAGTGCGTAAGACCCGCGGTGATGATATCGACGCCGCCTGTGGGCAGTTAGCGGGGGATATTCGCGACAGAACTAAACGTTTGGCAAAAAAACGCATGCAAGAAAATCAGATTTCAGTCACAATGAATTAACTCTTTGTTTGCACAGATTTATAGGCTTGCCCATGAAGCATGGATTGTCAGGGTTTTCATTAGCACTTGCGCTGTCATTGTTGATGACGGGGTGTGTGACTGAGCGCACCTATTCAGGAACAGATATTCCAGTTTCGGAGCGGAAATTAGATAGCGTTGCCGCCGCTAGGGAACGTATGCAGCTCGGCTTAACCTATTTGAATCGAGGTAACTCGGAACAAGCTAAATATAATCTTGATAAAGCAATAGAATATGCGCCAGAGCTGGAAGATGTCCATATCGCGATGGCCTATTACTACCAAACCGTAGGAGATCTCGTTCGCACTGAGCAGTCGTACCAAGACGCGATCAGTTCTAAGGATGTCTCCGGTGATTCCATGAATAACTTTGGGGTGTTTTTGTGTCAACAAAAGCAATACGAAAAAGCTGAAAAAATGTTTTTGGCCGCAATAGAAATGCCCAAATATACGCGAACCGCATCGAGTTATGAAAACTTAGGTCTTTGTAGCCGGCAAGCGGGAAAAGCAGAAAAGGCACGACAGTATTTTCAGATGGCGTTAAAGTATGACCCGAGACGCTCGGTGTCATTGATGGAGTTGGTCGAGCTTGAAGTTGAACAGGGTGATTTTATTAAGGCGCGTAATCAACTCGCGCAATATCACCAAGTGGCAGCCCAGACTCCAGAGAGTTTAGCGCTCGGAATAAAAATAGAGCAGGCGATGAATGATGATGCTGCGGTTAAGAAATTTGGTATTTTATTGCTTGCCAAATTTCCAGCATCACCTCAGGCCAAGCAATACAGAGTTAATTTGCATCAATGAAAGATCAAGAAATAAATGCGCCAGTTGCCCCCGTTGAACCTAGTGAAACCGAGTCGACGGTGTCTGATGTAACGCTTGGAAGTGTATTAAAAGCCGCCCGTGAAAAAATGGGGTTAAGCATCGCCGATACTGCGGTGAAACTGCATTTACGTCCCCGTATAGTGGAAGACATTGAAGCTAACAATTTCATCAATATTGCTTCTTCGACTTATGTTCGTGGCTATGTCAAAAACTATGCGCGAATGGTGGGTGTTGATATCCAGCTCATTGAGGCCTGTCTTGCAAGGCAAGTCCCCTCAGTGACTGAGCCTGCCATGCAGAGTTTTTCACGCAAGACGACCTATCAAGCTCGTGACACTAAGTTAAAGTGGCTGAGCTTTTTTATTGTTATCGTGTTGCTTGGATTACTCGTAGTGTGGTGGATGCAAAAATCGACCTTGTTAACCCATGTCGATGTGTCGCAACCGACCGTAGAGGAAGTGGCCGCAGCCAATCAAACCCTACCTGGGGATGTGCTGCTGACCGAAACCGATGCGAGTCAGCAATTGACAGAAATAGCCGCTAACGGCTCTATGTCAATCGACGGTCCGGTTAAAGATACCGATGCCAGCACTATCGACGCAAACGCTATCGATGTGAGCTCTGGACCTACGGATAATACTTATCCTGCAACAACGGATACGAGCAATGAGGATGGTGGCACTGCTATCACTGCCACCACTGTGCCGCAAACTGCCGCCCCTGTGGTTCAACAGCCCGCACTAACACCTGCAGCTTCAACACCAACATCTTCAACATCCGTTGCTTCAACACCAACGGCCACAGCAGTAAACAGTCCGGTTACCGCTGCGGGACAATCGATTATCGATATTCAGCTAACCGGTGATTGCTGGATAAATATTGTCGATGCAAAAGGCAAAGCCTTAGTCGATGGTGTTAAAGGCGCTGGCGTTGCAGTGCAAGTGAGCGGTGTACCACCGTTTAAGATTATTTTAGGCGCGCCCCATGTGGCGACCTTAAGCTTAGATGGTCAAATGGTTAGCTTAGCGGACTTCCCCAAAGGCCGTGTCGCACGTTTGACCTTGCCTAAAGCCTAACGACCGCGTAATCATCTGCAGAACGTACCGAAATAGAGTGTATTTAGCATGTATAATGAAACTCCCATAAAAAGACGTCCTTCTACCCGCATTTATGTGGGGAATGTGCCGATTGGTGATGGGGCGCCGATTGCCGTTCAGTCTATGACCAATACTAAGACGACCGATGTAGAGGCAACCGTTGCCCAAATTCGCGCCTTAGAGAAAGTGGGTGCCGATATAGTACGCGTGTCTGTACCGACTATGGATGCCGCAGAAGCCTTTAAAATCATTAAACAATCAGTGAGCGTGCCCTTAGTCGCCGACATCCACTTTGACTATCGTATCGCCTTAAAAGTGGCCGAATACGGTGTCGATTGTCTGCGTATTAACCCCGGCAATATTGGTAATGAAGAACGCATTCGCAGTGTGGTAGAGTGCGCCCGGGATAAAAATATCCCCATCCGTATTGGCGTCAATGGCGGTTCATTAGAAAAAGATTTAATGGATAAATACAAGGAGCCGACCCCCGAGGCCCTGCTCGAATCAGCCATGCGCCATGTGGATATTTTAGATCGCATGAACTTCGACCAATTTAAGGTCAGCGTTAAGGCGTCGGATGTGTTTTTAGCGGTTGAATCCTATCGTTTATTAGCCAAACAAATCCGCCAGCCGCTGCATTTAGGTATTACCGAGGCGGGTGGTGCACGTGCAGGTTCAGTGAAATCGGCAGTCGGTTTAGGCATGTTATTGGCCGAAGGCATAGGTGACACCCTACGTATTTCCCTTGCCGCCGATCCCGTTGAAGAAATCAAAGTCGGTTTTGATATCTTAAAATCGCTGCGCATTCGTAGCCGTGGGATTAACTTTATCGCCTGCCCATCCTGTTCACGCCAAGAGTTCGATGTGATCAGTACGGTCAATGAATTAGAGCGCCGCTTAGAAGATGTGACCACAGCGATGGATGTGTCTATTATCGGCTGCGTAGTGAATGGCCCAGGCGAGGCTTTAGTATCGCATATCGGTTTAACCGGTGGACACAATAAGAGTGGCTACTACGATGAAGGCGAGCGTCAAAAAGAACGTTTCGATAACGACAATTTAGTCGATTCCCTCGAGGCGAAAATTCGCGCTAAGGCGAGCCTGATGGCAAACCGCATCCAAGTGAAAGATACAACCGAGTAAAATCCAGACGTTAAGCTTAGTTATTACCGCTAAGGCTTGAGCTAGACCCCGAAACCGACGGGGTCATTTTACGTTTAGTATTGAAAAGCCTATAATGCCTGACATTTTTTATTAATTTAGCGAAATCGGACGAGTCGAGACAGTGGCAAAACAGATCCAAGCGATTCGCGGAATGAACGACATTCTGCCAACTCAAAGTCCTCTATGGCAAAAAGTGGAAGCGGTACTGCGTTCAAGCGTCAGTGCTTACGGTTACAGCGAAATTCGCACTCCGATAGTGGAAAATACCGAACTTTTCAAACGTTCTATCGGTGAAGTCACTGATATCGTTGAAAAAGAAATGTATACCTTCGAAGATAACAACGGTGACAGCTTAACGCTGCGCCCAGAAGGTACTGCATCGACAGTGCGTGCGGGTAACGAAAATGGTCTGCTGTATAACCAAGAGCAACGTCTTTGGTATATGGGCCCTATGTTCCGCCACGAGCGCCCTCAAAAAGGCCGCTATCGCCAATTTAACCAGTTTGGTGTGGAAGTCTATGGCATAGGCACAGCGGATATCGATGCTGAAGTCTTGATGTTATCGGCACGCCTGTGGGAAAAACTCGGCATTAGCGAGCATGTCTCATTAGAGCTAAATACCTTAGGTGATCCCGCCGAGCGCGCGGTTTACCGTGATGCCCTGATTGCGTTTTTAGAGCAGCATAAAGATGCCCTCGATGAAGACAGCAAGCGTCGCATGTACAGCAATCCGCTGCGGGTTTTGGATTCAAAAGATCAAAATGTTCAAGCTATATTGGCCAATGCTCCTGAATTAATGGATTTTCTCGGTGAAGAATCGAAGGCACATTTTTCACAATTGCGTGAACTACTTGATGCTGTAGGTATCAAATACACCATTAATCCGCGCCTAGTCCGTGGGTTAGATTACTATAATCGCACTGTATTTGAATGGGTTACATCTAGTTTAGGCTCACAAGGTACTGTACTTGCGGGTGGTCGCTACGATGGTTTAGTCGCCCAATTAGGCGGCAAAGATACCCCTGCAGTCGGTTTTGCCATGGGCTTAGAGCGCATTGTACTGCTGCTTGAAACCTTAGAGCTGAACAAAGATATTCCGCCTGAGGTAGATGTGTATGTCACGGCTATGGGTGATAGCTGTCTGGTTGAGGCCATCAAGGTCGCACAGGAATTACGTTCCGCATTACCCACGCTTAAGGTGATGAGCCACTGCGGTGGCGGCAACGTGAAAAAACAAATGAAGCGCGCCGATAAAAGCGGTGCTCAAGTGGCCTTACTGATCGGCGAAGAAGAATTGGCTGAAGGTATGGTAACAGTGAAATATTTACGCAATGACATCGAACAACAACGGGTAGCGCGAAGTGCATTAAGTGCATTTTTAGCTGAACTGGCAATTAAGTGACAGATCATATAAGGGGACGTGCGCGTGGAAATTTATAGCACAGAAGAACAACAAGTAGATGCTATCAAGCAATTTTGGAAAGACTATGGAACGTCAATTTTAATTGGTGCTGTCGTTGGTTTAGGCGGCCTATACAGTTGGAATTATTACTCCGACATGAAAGTCGCGCAGGCGGAAGAAGCATCGCAGGCTTTCCAAACCTTGACCACTAAATCAAGCGACGAAGCCGCTATGCTGGCGGGTGTGGCCGAGTTTTCTAAAAACCATGATCAAAAGGGTTATCTGGCCCTGTTAGATTTGATCGTGGCAAAAACCGCGGTAGAAGCTAAGGATTATGCGAAGGCCGAAGAAGCACTTAAAAAAGTCATCGCCGCTAAACCTGGTGCGGGTTTAGATATGATTGCGACCTTACGTTTAGCGCGAGTACAAGCCGAGCAAGGTCAAATTGACACAGCTTTAGCCACCTTAGAACAAGTCACTGACAAAGCATTTTTAGCTCAACGTGAAGAATTAAAAGGCGATTTCTTCGTGCGTAAAGGTGAAGCTGATAAAGCGAAAACGGCTTATCAAGCAGCAGTTGATAATGGCGGAGTGGTCACTAGCCCTGCGCTTAAAATCAAACTTGATAACCTAAATCAGGCATAAGGGATCCCTTGATGAAGTCTTGGTGCAAAAACCTGCTAGCCGCTGGACTCAGTCTAGCCATGTTATCCGCTTGTTCGTCGAGCGATGTTGAAGACGAACCTGTGAGTGAGTTAACAGCCATTCAGGCGACTGTGTTCCCTGAAGTGAGTTGGAGCACTTCTGTCGGTGACGGTGTTGGCGATTACTACTCGCGCCTTGCTCCCGCCGTGCGTTACGGTAAAATTTTTGCTGCCGACCGATACGGTTCCGTGATGGCGTTTGATGAAGCTACAGGCGAGCGTGTTTGGACTAAAGATTTCAGTGAAGAGTTTCGTGATAATGCTTTAGCCAAAAACAAAGGCGCACGTCTTGCTGCTGGTGTCACCGCGGCACGTAATAAAGTCTTTGTGGGTGGTGAAAGCGGACTATTAGCAGCGCTCAATGCCGAAGATGGTCAAGTGTTATGGCATGTGATTGCCGGCGGTGAATTACTGTCTGCCCCGACTGTGGCCGATGATGTGGTGGTGGTGAGTACCAGTACTGGTTCACTCGAAGCCTTTAACGTCGATACAGGCGCTAAGTTGTGGGTGTATGAAATGCAATTGCCAAATCTGACCCTGCGTGGTACAGGTTCTGCAGCCTACGAAGCGGGTGGTTTCTTTATCGGCACCGCCGATGGCAAAGTGGCCGTTGTGATTAAAAACAATGGTCAAGCTGCGTGGGAGCAGGCGATTTATAACCCCACCGGCGGCAACGAGTTTACCCGTATGGCCGATGTGGATATGACGCCGCTGATCCTTGGCGAGAATTTATATGCGGTGAGCTATAACGGTAACTTAGTGTCGATGGAACTGCGCACGGGCCGAGTCGTATGGACACGTAAGTATTCTAGCTTTAACGAGTTAGCATCCTCTGGCTTAAGCTTGTTCTTAGTTGATGACCACAGCCGTATCTACTCAGTTGATAAACGTAACGGTTTAGAACTGTGGAGTAACTCTGAGTTAGCTAACCGCACTCTGACGTCACCTGCGGTATATAAAGACTATTTAGTTGTGGGTGATTTTGAAGGTTATTTACACTTTGTCGATCGCAGTACAGGGTCGATTGTGGGACGTGTCCAAGTGGACAGCTCTGGATTATACGGCCAGCCATTAGTGGTTGACGATAAAATCTATGTTCAAGGTCGCAGTGGAAAGTTAGCTGTTGTAACACTTCCCTAGTTAAAAGTGTTATCCTTGTAGAGCCCCTGGAAGTGTGTTCCGGGGGCTTTTTATTGAAAAGTTTTTTAGAGGCAAAATATGATCCCTGTAGTGGCCCTTGTTGGTCGGCCGAACGTCGGTAAATCCACCCTATTTAATCGCCTTACGCGCACGCGTGATGCGCTGGTTGCTGACTTTCCTGGCCTAACACGTGACCGTAAATATGGTCGAGCATTCTTATCCGGCTATGAGTTCATTGTGGTCGATACCGGCGGTATCGATGGCACTGAAGAGGGGATCGAGACGAAAATGGCCGAGCAATCCCTTGCCGCCATTGAAGAAGCCGATGTCGTTTTATTTATGACCGATGCGCGTGCCGGTTTAACCGCCGCGGATTTGTCGATTGCCCAGCACCTGCGTAGCCGTGAAAAAACCACCTTTGTGGTCGCTAACAAAGTTGACGGTATTGATGCCGATTCCGCCTGCGCCGAGTTTTGGTCTTTAGGTCTAGGTGAAGTTTACCAGATGGCGGCGTCCCAAGGACGCGGCGTGACCAACATGATTGAATACGCATTGACGCCTTATGCCGAAGCGATGGGCATAGTGCGTCAAGGCGAAGACGAAGTGACCGAAGAGCGCGAATATACCGAAGAAGAAGCCGAAGCTGAACAAAAGCGTCTGCAAGAGTTGCCTATCAAGTTGGCGATTATCGGAAAACCTAACGTCGGTAAGTCAACCCTGACTAACCGTATTTTAGGTGAAGAGCGCGTCGTGGTATTTGATGAACCCGGCACCACCCGCGACAGTATTTACATTCCAATGGAACGTGAAGGTCGCGAGTATGTGATTATCGATACCGCAGGGGTTCGCCGCCGCAGTAAAGTACATCAAGTCATTGAGAAATTCTCAGTGATCAAAACCTTGAAAGCGGTTGAAGATGCCAACGTGGTGTTGCTTATCATCGACGCCCGTGAAGGTATCGCCGAGCAAGATTTAGGTCTGTTAGGCTTTGCGCTCAATGCGGGTCGTGCTTTGGTGATTGCCGTCAACAAGTGGGATGGTATCGACCAAGGGATTAAAGACCGCGTTAAGAGTGAACTCGATCGCCGTTTAGGCTTTATCGATTTTGCCCGTATTCACTTTATTTCGGCGCTGCACGGTACTGGTGTTGGCCATTTATTTGAATCGATTGAAGAAGCTTACGATAGTGCGACGCGCCGCGTTAGTACTTCTATGCTGACCCGTATTATGCAAATGTCCCAGGACGATCACCAGCCACCATTGGTTAACGGTCGCCGGGTTAAGCTTAAGTACGCCCACGCCGGTGGTTACAATCCACCAATCGTGGTCATTCACGGTAACCAAGTGAGTAAACTGCCTGACTCCTATAAGCGTTACATGATGAACTACTTCCGCCGTTCATTGAAAGTGGTGGGTACGCCAATCCAGCTGCGTTTCCAAGAGGGTGATAACCCATTTGAAAACAAGACTGAAAAGTTGACTATGAGCCAAGAGCGTCGCCGTAAACGCGCACTGAGTCATATTAAAGATAGAAAAAAATAAGCTAGCCTTGATTGGATAGTAATAAAAGGAGCCTTAGGGTTCCTTTTTGATTTTTAGACGATTGATGTGCGCTTGGGTAGACTGGCTTTGTATTAGGCTATCTTATCCGCCAGCATACCTTCGAGAATGATCGCGGCGAGAACGTCATAGTAGTTTGACCATGCGTTTTCTATGCTGGCATTGGATTGGCCTTTTAATTCATGTTGAATGGCCAGTATTAGGGCGGATTTGACGATGGGGAAGTGTGAGACCTTGACGCCATAATTTCGATGTCTTGCACCTAATTCGAGTAGGGTCGCCCTGATAGTATCGAGGTGATGAATATTATCGACGGCGGCACAAAAGATCATATAAAAATGTTCTTCTATCAGTTTGCGATCGCGCTTAAACATAGGTTTGATCAGCGGCGCTAAGTCAAATAGGCAATCATAAAAGAGGGTTGCAAATTGTTGTTCTTGATGATTTATCAAGATGAATGATGAGGTGATTGCCTCTTTTTCGATTTCAGTTAGCCCCATATTAAGCTTATCCATCCATGTGTGCTGATGAGTAAACTGTATTATAGCTAATTTTAATGCAGTGCTTGTTTATCTTAAAAGTTAATAAATATCAAAATATTACCGTTTTTACCATCAGGCCGAATTTGGCGGCCTGCAGGTGATACTTTCTTGTCTTGAAAGAAGAATGTGTCTGAGGCCCTTGGTTATAGGTGCCATTAGCGTTAGGGGCGACTTTATGGAATTTGTGTAATGGTCGACACTAGCCGTTCATTGGGCAGTTGGGTGGTGATAGTGTCACCGATCCGCACTTGGGCTGCCGATGTGATAACGGTTCCGCTGGTATCGGTAGTGATACTGTAACCACGACTTAATGTGGCCAGTGGGCTGACCGTCTCAAGTTGATGGGCTGCATACTTTATCCGTTGTTCACTTTGACTGAGTTTATCCTGCAATGCATCCTGTAAGCGACTCGCCAGATAACTTAAGCGGTTACCCTCAAGAGTAAGTTTATGCTTAGGGGATTGCTGCTCAAGGCGACTGATAAGTAATTGTTGGCGACGGCTGAGCAGGTGCAAGCGATTCGACAGCGCGGACTCAAGCCTTAATTGTATTTCATCGAATCTTTGCTCGAATTGTTGCAGTGTACGTTTAGGGTCTAAGCGCTGTAGCCTGTGATCTAACACAGTTAAACGTCTTTCTTGTTTGAGCTGATAATGTCGTGCACTTTGCTGTAGGCGCGATAATACGGTCGCTAGTCTTTGGGCTTTATTCTCACTATCCTGTGAGAGTAGTTCGGCACCTGCGGATGGTGTTGGGGCGCGCACATCGGCAACATAGTCACTGATGGTGGTATCGACTTCATGACCGACGGCGCTGACTATGGGCAGGGCGCTGTTGTATATCGTATGGGCGAGGGCCTCGCTGTTAAAACACCATAAATCCTCAAGTGAACCGCCGCCACGGGTGAGCAGTAATACATCGACTTCTAACCGCTGGTTGGCAATATTGATTGCTTGGCAAATGTTTCTGTCTGCGGATTCACCTTGCACTTGAGTGGGATAAATAATCACTTCAATCGATGGGTCTCGGCGGGCAAGTACGTGCAATACGTCGCGGATCGCCGCCCCTGTTGGTGACGTGATAACGCCAATGCGTTGGATGTTTTTCGGCAAAGGTCTTTTGGTGTCGGCGGCGAATAATCCCTCGGCGGCGAGCTTCATCTTAAGGGCGTCAAATTGCTGCGCCAGTAATCCATCCCCCGCGGGTAACATGGACTCAATTAATAATTGATAGTCCCCCCTCGGCTCATAAACACTGATGGCACCTTTAACTAATACTTGCTGGCCATTGACGGGTTTAAAGCTGACCGTCTGGTTACGCCCCTTAAACATGGCGCAGCGGATCTGGGAATAATGATCTTTTAGGGTTAAATACCAATGACCTGAACTAGGGGATGAAAAATTAGAAATTTCGCCATTGAGCCAAATTTTACCCAGTTGTCCCTCGAGAATTTGCCTGACTTCACCATTTAGGCGTGAGACGGTATAAACATTATTTTTGGCGACTTGCATGGTTTTTCTCGCGCAAATGGGAATTTTTCACTATTTTCCATTTACCGCGCCCCATATGCAAGGTATAATCCCGCCGCAATATTTCACCTCTAAATCCTACTCAACTGGGGAGATGTTGCTAATGCTACGTTTAATTAAAGAAGCGCTTACTTTTGACGATGTGTTACTTGTTCCTGCGCATTCTACTGTACTCCCAAATACCGCCGTTCTTAAAACTCGCCTCACCAATACAATCGAACTCAACATTCCACTTGTGTCCGCCGCCATGGATACAGTCACTGAAGCTCGCCTTGCAATCGCGATGGCGCAGGAAGGTGGCTTAGGTTTTATTCACAAAAACATGAGTATTGAGAAGCAAGCCGAAGAAGTGCGTAAAGTAAAAATTTACGAAGCGGGCGTGGTTCAACAACCTGTGACTGTGACTCCCTCAACGACCCTAGCCGATCTGAAAGTGTTAACCCTGAAAAACGGTTTTGCCGGTTACCCAGTGGTTAACGAAGCGAACGAGCTGGTTGGTATTATTACCGGCCGTGATGTGCGCTTTGTGACCGACTGGAGCAAAACGGTAGAGGAAGTGATGACGCCTAAGTCGCGTTTAGTCACCGTTGCCGAAGGCACTAAGTTAGATGAAGTGCAAAAATTAATGCATTCTAACCGTATCGAAAAAGTGTTAGTTGTCGATGATAACTTCAAGCTGAAAGGCTTAATCACTGTAAAAGACTTCGAGAAAGCCGAGCGTAAACCTAACGCCTGTAAGGATGAGTTAGGCCGTTTACGTGTGGGCGCCGCCGTCGGTGCGGGTGCGGGCAACGAAGAGCGTGTTGATGCGCTGGTTAAGGCCGGTGTTGACGTACTGCTGATCGATTCTTCCCATGGCCATTCTGAAGGCGTATTACAACGTATTCGCGAAACCCGTGCCAAATACCCAGATTTACAAATTGTCGGTGGTAACGTTGCCACGGCTGAAGGCGCCTTAGCGCTGGTTGAAGCGGGCGTTAACGCCGTTAAAGTCGGTATTGGCCCTGGTTCTATTTGTACGACTCGTATTGTTACCGGTGTGGGTGTGCCACAAATTACTGCAGTTTCAGATGCTGCCGCAGCCGTAAAAGGCTTAGGTATTCCTGTGATTGCTGACGGTGGCGTGCGTTTCTCTGGTGATTTAGCTAAAGCCTTAGCCGCGGGAGCATCTTGCATCATGGCGGGCTCAATGTTCGCCGGTACCGATGAAGCACCGGGTGAAACTGAACTTTATCAAGGGCGTGCATATAAATCATACCGTGGTATGGGTTCATTAGGCGCTATGTCTCAAGGATCTTCTGACCGTTATTTCCAATCTGACAATGCTGCCGACAAACTCGTGCCAGAAGGCATTGAAGGCCGCGTACCCTACAAAGGCAAGCTGAAGGAAATCATCCACCAACATATGGGCGGCCTACGTTCATGCATGGGCTTAACGGGCTGTGCCACTATCCTTGAACTGAATGAAAAAGCGCAATTTGTGAAAGTGACCTCTGCGGGCATGGGCGAGTCCCATGTGCACGATGTGACTATCACGAAAGAAGCGCCGAACTACCGTTCTGGTTCATAAATGTTTGATGTAGTGGGGCGGCAATAGGCCGCCCCACTAACAATATGTGTGATGCTCTCAAGCTTGACGTTGTCAGTTTTGAGCCAAGTTAAACAATAGATAAAATAAAGGTTATCCATGAGCGATATTCATGAGCACAAGATACTGATCCTCGATTTTGGATCCCAGTACACTCAACTGATTGCCCGTCGTATCCGTGAAATTGGCGTTTACTGTGAATTATGGGCGTGGGATGTGACCGAAGCCCAAATCCGTGAGTTTGCCCCTAATGGTATTATCCTAGCGGGCGGCCCTGAAAGTGTGACGGCTGAAAATTCTCCCCGTGCACCTGAATATGTCTTTAACGCTGGCGTGCCCGTGTTAGGTATCTGTTACGGCATGCAAACCATGTCTGAGCAGCTTGGCGGTAAAGTGATCCAAGGTGTGGGCGAAGGTGAATTTGGCTACGCTCAAATTGAAATGCTGACAAAATCTGCGTTATTCAAAGATATTGAAGATGCAGTCAATAGCGAAGGCAAACCGCTGCTCGATGTGTGGATGAGCCACGGTGATAAAGTGTCTGCTATTCCCGAGGGATTTGTGGCGGTCGCTAAAACCGATACTTGCCCCTTTGCCGCGATGGCAAATGAAGAGAAACGCTTCTATGGCGTACAATTCCACCCTGAAGTGACCCACACGCGTCAAGGCATGCGGATGTTATCGCACTTTGCCTTAGACATCTGTGGCTGCGCCGCTAACTGGAAACCTTCCTCTATCATCGAAGATGCGATTGAGCGCTTAAAGAAGCAAATCGGCGATGATGAAGTGATTCTAGGCTTGTCTGGCGGCGTGGATTCATCGGTTGTGGCTATGCTGTTGCACCGTGCTATCGGCAAAAAACTGACCTGCGTATTTGTGGATAACGGTTTATTACGTTTGAACGAAGCCGAACAAGTGATGGAAATGTTTGGCGATCATTTCGGCCTGAACATTATCCATGTCGATGCGGAAAACCGCTTCCTCGATGCGATGAAGGGCGTTGCCGATCCTGAAGCAAAACGCAAAATCATCGGCCGTGTCTTCGTCGAGATTTTCGATGAAGAGTCGAAGAAGTGCGTTAATGCTAAGTGGCTAGCCCAGGGCACGATTTACCCCGATGTGATTGAATCAGCTGGCAGCGCCACAGGCAAAGCCCATGTGATTAAATCCCACCATAACGTCGGCGGTTTGCCAGACGATATGGCGCTCGGCTTAGTTGAGCCACTGCGCGAACTCTTCAAAGATGAAGTCCGTAAAATCGGTTTAGAGTTAGGCCTGCCGTACAACATGCTTTACCGCCATCCGTTCCCAGGCCCAGGCTTAGGCGTGCGTGTACTCGGTGAAGTGAAAAAAGAGTACTGCGATTTGCTGCGCCGCGCCGATGCTATCTTCATCGAAGAGCTGCATAAAGCCGACCTGTATAATAAAGTCAGCCAAGCCTTTACCGTGTTTTTACCCGTGCGCTCAGTTGGCGTGATGGGTGATGGCCGTAAATACGATTGGGTGGTGTCACTGCGCGCCGTCGAAACCATCGATTTTATGACCGCCCACTGGGCACATCTGCCATACGATTTCTTAGGCCGCGTATCAAATCGCATCATCAACGAAGTCGATGGCATTTCCCGCGTGGTTTACGATATCTCTGGTAAGCCACCAGCGACGATCGAGTGGGAATAAGTTAATTAATTGAATTAACGATTAAAAGGCGCCGAGTGCGCCTTTTTTGTTGCTGATAGATCTGCTTGGAATGAATGAGTCTGCCGTGAAATGTCAGTGTTTGACTGATATAATCGCGCTTTATTTTGGGCTAGAGAGAAGGTGTCGGTGGAGCAAACGGAGCAAGACGTGCAATTGCAGCAAGACGAACATTGGATGCAGGTCGCGATGCTGATGGCTGAAAAAGCCGAGGCCGAGGGCGAAGTGCCCGTGGGAGCCGTGTTAGTTAAAGATGCCCAGCAGATTGCGACGGGTTACAATTTATCCATTAGCCAACACGATCCTAGCGCCCATGCGGAAATTTTATGTCTGCGGGAAGCGGGGCGTTTGGTCGAAAACTATCGTCTGTTAGACGCGACTTTATATGTCACCCTTGAGCCTTGTGCCATGTGTGCAGGGGCTATGGTGCATAGCCGAATTGCCCGAGTGGTATTTGGCGCCCGGGATGAAAAAACCGGTGCTGCGGGTACAGTCGTGAATTTACTGCAACATCCGGCATTTAATCATCGAGTAGAAGTGACATCGGGTGTGCTAGCCGAGGCCTGTAGCGCCCAATTGAGCCGTTTTTTTAAACGTCGCAGGGAAGAGAAAAAAGCCTTAAAGCAAGCTCAAATAGCGCAGCAGGGATCGGAATCGTAGAGGTTAAGACAGGGGGATTAATCCTGGGATTGGATAAAGGTAAAGAACAGTTTTTGACGATTTAACACTCGGCGATGTCGGACCTTGAGTAAGGTGCGGCGGCGCGATGCATTATTATGGATGGTTTTTTTTCTCATATTGACCCCATTTTTGATTATTTTTATCTGTGTTATTCAATATTGTGATTGTTTCAAGTTTCAGCCTGAAACCGTTTACTGTTGTGACATTATTGACCCTATGACAGTAACAGCTGCGCTTGTGTGCGGCAATCCCCTTGGGCGTATCTGCTTTATAAACCAGCATGTTAATTGCTTAAACGCACTTTAACGCCTTTTCGCTTAATCTAAGATGAAAATAGGCCCAAAGTATACAGAGAAAGTGAGCCTTGGGCGCTAGCGCAAGTTTTTCAGCGTTCACGCTTACTTAGGTTGATCTGGACTCAATGAGCCTTTAGGTAAGCTGGGGGACTCTTCTGCGGTGAGGTCGTTAGGTTCTTCCTCTGGATTTTGGGGTTTAGACTGATTATCGACCCAGACTAAGGTGTCGTAATATCGGCGAATGCTGTCAACGTAATGGACCGCTTCACTGCCTCTGGCGTAGCCATATCGGGTCTTTTGGTAGTACTTTCGTTTTTGCAGCAGCGGCAGAACCTTCTTTACATCCCGCCAGGCATTGGGGTTTAGCTCCATAGACTCAGCCAGTTTGCGCGCATCTTCGACATGGGCATAGCCGATATTATAGGAGGCGAGGGCAAACCACATGCGCTGACTTTCGGGGATGGATTCGGGCAAGCGATTGATCATATCCCTTAGGTAAGCGGCGCCGCCGCGGATACTTTCTTCTGCATCCAAACGGTTTGTAATGCCTATTTCTTTCGCCGTGGGTTCGGTGAGCATCATCATGCCGCGTACTCCCGTGGGAGAACGGGCATTAGGATTCCAATGGGATTCCTGATAGCTGGTGGCCGCCAGCTTACGCCAGTCTAAATCACCCGCGTGGGTCTCAAAAAGCTGACGATAGCGGGGCAGTACGGTCTCTATGGCGCGCAGGAAAGCGCGGGTATCGATATAATCGAAGCGCTTAACGTGGCCAAAGTATTTTTCGTTTAAATGATCGAGTGTGCCAGCGAGTTTTTCTTGGTGCCAAAATGCCAGCAATTGACTCATAAGTTCATCACTGTGGGTGGGCGGTAATAGCCAGACCACATCGAGTTTCTCTTCTAGCACTAGACCAGAGCGTAAATCGGGTAAATAGCGGCGATTGATCTGTACGCTGCTGGAGTCGGCTATGGTGTAGTCAATTTCTTTATTGGCGATCATCGCCAGTAATTCTTCGCTGTCTTTATCTACTACTTGATCCCAGACGAGTGATGGATTGTGTTTTTGCAATTGGGTTAAGGTTTCCACAAATGCCGAGTCAGCAATAACCGTGATTTTACCTTTTAACTCACTGATATTTTTGGGTGTTGGCATACCTTCACGGTAAACCAATACTTGATTGACCCTATATAAGGGCGGGCCGAAGCGAAATTGTTCTCGGCGGGCCGGCGTTTCCGTCATGCCGGCGGCAATGATGTCAATTTCATTGTTTTTAAGGGCTTCATACAGTTCTGCGCGGTTGGTAAAGGGCAGCATTTTTAAGGGCACATTGAGATATTCGGCAAAAAGCACCGCCATATCATAATCGAAACCGCTATTTCCCTGACCCGAGGTCATATAAATTTGCGGTCCGTAAAGGGTCCCAACTCGCAATTCGGTGAGCTTTTTGGGGGCGAATTCTGTTTCGTCCACGGTAACTTGCTGACAGGCTGTCAGTAAGAAACCAAAGATGATAGCGAACAGAAATCGTGTCATTAAATACATTTTGTTAAATAAAATCAATTTGATAAATAGCGAGTGGTCAGTGAGGTAGCAAAGATAAAATGGCTGACGTTGCTGTGATTATATCCGTTTGTCTGGGATAGCGTAAAAAAATCGCACTAGGGGAAAAGAAGAGACCCGACAAAACAGCGCTTTTTATATCACAGGAAACACTGTTTTGCGTAAGGTCACAGGTGATTTGTGACGGACATTTCCCTATAATAGCGCCACCTCTGACCCCTGCAATAATAAATAATAAGGTGAATAGACGTGATGGAGATCATCCGCGGAGCCCCTGCACTCTCGACGTTTAGGGTGCAAAAGCTGATGGAGGCCTGCGAAAACGCGGCGCTTCCGGTACGCCAAATCTATGCTGAGTATGTTCATTTAGCGGATTTGAGCGAGTTGCTCGACACAAATGAACGCCAGCAACTTGAAAAAATTCTCACCTATGGACCTGCGATAGAAGCTCATATCCCCCAAGGTTCACTCCTGTTTGTCACTCCTCGCCCCGGTACCATTTCCCCTTGGTCTTCAAAAGCCACTGACATCGCCCATAATTGTGGCCTTGGAAAAGTGAAGCGTTTGGAGCGGGGCATTGCGTATTATGTCGAGTCAGACGCGCTAACTGCGGCGCAGCAACAAAGCCTCAATGCGCTGCTGCACGATCGCATGGTGGAAGTCATTCTCGATGATTTTGCTAAAGCCGATATGTTATTCAAACGCACTGAGCCAGCGCCATTTAAGAGTGTCAATATTCTTGGGGAAGGTCGCCGTGCATTAGAAGTGGCTAACGTCGAGATGGGGCTGGCCCTCGCAGAAGATGAAATCGACTACTTAGTCGAAAACTTTGTGCGTTTAGGCCGTAATCCGAACGATATCGAATTGATGATGTTTGCCCAGGCGAACTCTGAGCATTGCCGCCACAAGATTTTTAACGCCGATTGGACCATTGACGGCGAGGTTCAGCCTAAGTCGTTGTTCAAGATGATTAAGAATACCTTTGAAACCACGCCTGATCATGTGTTATCTGCCTATAAAGATAACGCGGCTGTGATGGAAGGTTCAGTTGCTGGACGTTTCTTCCCCGATCCAAACGGGGTTTATAGCTATCAAACCGAACCTATGCACGTCTTGATGAAAGTGGAAACCCACAACCATCCAACCGCGATCAGCCCATACCCTGGCGCTGCAACGGGGTCGGGCGGTGAAATTCGTGATGAAGGTGCGACTGGCCGCGGCTCTAAACCTAAAGCTGGCTTAACGGGTTTTACGGTATCAAATTTAAAAATCCCGGGTTTTGTTCAACCATGGGAAGGTCAATACGGTAAGCCAGATCGTATCGTGAGTGCGCTCGATATCATGACCGAAGGCCCCTTAGGCGGCGCAGCGTTTAACAACGAATTTGGGCGCCCAGCCTTAGTCGGTTATTTCCGTACTTACGAGCAGGAAGTGAGTAGCCATAACGGCGTTGAAGTCCGCGGTTATCACAAGCCGATTATGTTAGCCGGTGGTTTAGGCAACATTCGCGAAGAGCATGTACAGAAGGGCGAAATCACCGTTGGCGCTAAGCTGATTGTGCTGGGTGGCCCTGCGATGAACATAGGTTTGGGCGGCGGCGCCGCTTCGTCTATGGCCTCGGGTCAATCGAGTGAAGACTTAGATTTTGCCTCAGTACAACGTGAAAACCCAGAAATGGAGCGTCGTTGTCAGGAAGTGATCGACCGCTGCTGGCAGCTTGGCGATAAAAACCCTATCCAATTTATCCACGATGTGGGCGCGGGCGGTTTGTCGAATGCTTTCCCTGAACTTGTGAATGACGGCGAGCGCGGTGGTTTATTCAACCTGCGTAATGTGCCTTCGGATGAGCCAGGCATGAGCCCGCTGGAAATCTGGTGTAACGAATCACAGGAACGTTATGTGCTGTCGGTTGCCCCTGAAAACCTCGCGCTATTTACGGCAATCTGTGAGCGTGAGCGCGCACCGTTTGCGGTTGTGGGTGAAGCGACGGCGGAAAAACATTTAACGCTCGCCGACAGCCATTTCGATAATAATCCTATCGATTTACCCCTCGAAGTCTTATTAGGTAAAGCGCCTAAGATGAGCCGCGATGTGGTATCGGCTAAAGCGGTATCACCCGCGTTAGCGCAAGATAAGATTGATGTTAAAGAAGCGGTTAAACGCGTACTGAGCTTGCCAACGGTGGCGGATAAAACCTTCCTTATCACTATTGGCGATCGCACAGTTACGGGTTTAGTGAACCGTGACCAAATGGTAGGCCCATGGCAAGTACCTGTGGCTGACTGCGCTGTCACTGCGGCAAGTTTTGATACCTACGCCGGTGAAGCTATGTCGATGGGCGAGCGCACGCCATTAGCACTGCTGGATTTTGGCGCCTCTGCCCGTATGGCGGTGGCTGAATCCATCATGAACATCGCCGGTGCCGATATAGGTTCATTTAAGCGCATTAAGCTTTCTGCTAACTGGATGTCTGCCGCGGGTCACCCCGGTGAAGATGCGGGCCTTTATGAAGCGGTGAAAGCTGTGGGTGAGGAGCTGTGTCCAGAGCTGAGCCTGACTATTCCCGTCGGTAAAGACTCAATGTCGATGAAGACCGCATGGCAACAAGATGGCGAGAACAAAACCGTGACATCGCCTATGTCGCTGGTCATCACTGCCTTTGGTGTGGTGCAGGATATTCGCAATACAGTGACACCAGAGCTACGTACCGATAAAGGCGAAACGTCTTTACTGTTAGTGGATTTAGGCGCGGGCAAAAATCGTTTAGGCGGTTCTTGTTTAGCCCAAGTGTTTGGTGAGTTAGGCGATGTTGCGCCGGATCTAGACGATGCGGCACTGCTGCGTGGTTTCTTCGAAACCATGCAAAATCTGGTGGCTAAGAAGTCGATTATCGCTTACCACGACCGCAGTGATGGTGGTTTATTCACTACCTTAGTGGAAATGGCCTTTGCCGGTAATACAGGCTTAGATATCGATGTAGAAGATCTGCAGGGCACGGATTTAGAAAGACTCTTTAATGAAGAGCTTGGCGCTGTGCTGCAAGTGAGCCGCGACAATGCGGCGAAAATTGCCGCTCAGTTTGCCATCGCGGGCGTGCCTTGCCATGTGATCGGCACATTAGCCGATGATCAACGCATCACCATTAAAGATGGCGCGCGTGAAATTTTCAGTGATAGCCGTGTGGCGTTGCGTACCTTATGGTCAGAAACCACCTATCGTATGCAAGCGCTGCGTGATAACCCCGCCTGTGCGCTGGAAGAGTTTAAGCTTAAGCAAGATGAAACCGATTTAGGTTTAACCGTTAACTTAAGTTTTGATCCAAGCACTGATGTTGCCGCGCCTTATATTCTTAAGGGCGCAGCGCCTAAGATGGCGATTTTGCGTGAGCAGGGCGTTAACTCCCACGTGGAAATGGCAGCTGCTTTTGACCGCGCTGGATTTGAAAGCCGCGATGTGCATATGTCGGACATTTTATCTGGCCGTATTAGCCTAGAAGAGTTCCAAGGTCTGGTGGCCTGTGGTGGCTTCTCCTACGGTGACGTATTGGGCGCAGGTGAAGGTTGGGCTAAGTCGATTCTGTTTAACGAGCGTGCCCGCGATGAGTTTTCGCGTTTCTTCGAACGTGACTCAAGTTTTGCCCTTGGCGTGTGTAACGGCTGTCAAATGCTATCGAACCTGAAAGAAATTATCCCAGGTAGCGAGCACTGGCCACGTTTTGTACGTAACCGCTCAGAGCGTTTTGAAGCGCGTTTCAGCTTAGTTGAAGTGCAACAGAGCCCATCGTTATTCTTCCAAGGTATGGCCGGTTCACGTATGCCTATCGCCGTATCCCACGGGGAAGGTCTGGCTGAGTTTGCTAGCCCTGAAGCGTTGGCGATTGCCGAAGCGTCAGGCACTATTGCGCTGCGTTTTGTTAATGGCAAGGGCGATATTGCGACTCAGTATCCACAAAACCCGAACGGCTCGCCTAATGGTTTGACTGGGATTTGTACCACCGATGGCCGCGTGACGCTGATGATGCCGCACCCCGAACGTGTGTTCAGGACAGTGGCGAACTCTTGGCATCCGGATGCTTGGGGTGAAGATAGCCCTTGGATGCGTATGTTCCGTAATGCCCGAGTGACCTTAGGCTAAGCGGTTAAAATGTAGAGAATTAGTTCGAGAAAGTGATAAAAAAGGAGCGAAATTTTCGCTCCTTTTTTTATATTTAAAATGCACTTTTACAAAAACATTTATATTTCAATCCTTTCACCTATATTGCAAATATTCTAATGGATAGATGTAGGAAAATGTTCATTTAAAACAATAATTACCCCTTAATGGGTAGAATGTGCAATCGTACTATTTAAATACTACCAATGTGTTAGGTATTCTTTGGTTTAACAGAGCCCAGCCATAAAAGAAAAAGCCCCCATCTCTTGGAGATGGAGGCTTGTTTTGCGCTAACAAAACTTCAAGTTAAATCAAAATCTATGCTGAATAAGCGATAAAATCTTACAGCTCACGAGCTGTATAAAGTTCAACGAAAACACGCTTATAGCTGTTAACCAGACGTTCAAATAAGTTTGTCATATCTCTATCTCCACACCAAAGTTAATACCAATGTGCGCGAAGTGGGACTTGTCTGGGGCGTTTCACCAGAACTGTCAAACCGTCTCCTTAACACAGGACATATATTAAGCAGTTCGACGAATGTTATCAAACGAGAAAAAATACGTTTTTAGATTAAAAAAACTAATCCATAAAAATTGATTTGTTGTGTTTTTTGAATTTGTTTTATTTTAACTTATTGAATTTACTTGTTTGTAATTTTATCCGTGATTATTTTAACTTATTTTTATTTAGTAAATTTGTTGTTTAAAAATTGTTTGTTGTTGTTTTTGTTGGTTAGATGTCAATTATTGGTTGAGATGGCTAAAAACGTTGGTTTTTACTGAATGAAATTGTCTCTCTACTCCGTTTGTTTGCCTCTGTCAACTGCGAGTTGATGGGAAGTGTGTGCCCCGCCGCAAAACCCATCTAAACCCTTGAGTTTGATTGATTTGAATCAAAGGCGGGTGGTATAAAATACTCACAAATGAAAACGAATAAATATCTTAACTATCTGATATTTATATCAATGAGATCATTTGATTGATTGGGTGGTGAGGTGTTTGTCTCAATGCCGAATAATAGTGTGACTCATGTCTCAGTATGTGATGGAAATAGGGACTTTTAGGCCTTGCTGCCTCGATGTAATGCTAAAGATAAAATTTAACGGTTTATACTGACCTCAGCTATAAACACAGAATGAAAACTCACTATCCTACAAAGGCACTTGCTATGAATGGCTTAGATTGTCATGGCAATTGGACGCACCACGTAAGGAGTCACCGATGATTGTTGAAGAGGTTGTTGAGCTATCGCGGCTGCAGTTTGCGCTGACAGCCATGTATCACTTCCTGTTTGTTCCCTTGACATTGGGGTTGGCATTTTTGCTGGCTATCATGGAATCACTGTATGTGATGACAGATAAACAAATTTATAAAGATATGACTAAGTTCTGGGGTAAGTTATTTGGTATTAACTTCGCCTTAGGTGTTTCAACGGGTTTAGCGATGGAGTTCCAGTTTGGTACTAACTGGTCTTATTATTCGCATTATGTGGGTGACATTTTTGGTGCACCACTGGCCATTGAAGGTTTAATGGCATTCTTCTTGGAATCTACCTTTGTGGGTATGTTCTTCTTCGGTTGGGATCGTTTCACTAAGCGTCAACATTTAGCTGTGACCTGGTTAGTCGCCTTTGGTTCTAACTTCTCAGCCCTGTGGATCTTAGTGGCAAACGGTTGGATGCAAAACCCTGTGGGGTCAGTATTCAATTACGAAACCATGCGCATGGAAATGACCAGTTTCGCCGAAGTGGTATTTAACCCTGTGGCTCAGGTGAAGTTTGTTCACACTGTCGCGTCGGGTTATGTGGCGGGGGCTATGTTCGTGCTTGCCGTCAGTGCTTACTACATCCTTAAGAAGCGTGACTTACCCTTTGCCCGCCGTTCATTTGCGATTGCCGCCAGTTTTGGTATGGCATCAATCCTGTCGGTTATCGTCTTAGGTGACGAATCAGGCTATAAAGTGGGTGAAGCACAGCGTGTTAAGTTAGCGGCAATCGAAGCCGAGTGGCACACTGAGCCTGCGCCTGCAGCCTTTACTGCCGTGGGTTTCCCAAATCAAGAAACCATGCACACCGATTATGCGATCAAAATTCCTTATGCTATGGGCATAGTGGCAACACGCTCATTGGATGAAGAAGTAACCGGTATTCGTGACTTAATTACCGAGCACGAAGTGCGTATCCGTAACGGTATGAAAGCTTATGAGATGCTCGTCAAACTGCGTGCCGGTGAAGATACACCTGAACTGCGTGCAGCCTTTGAAGAGGCAAAAGTCGACCTCGGTTACGGGTTATTACTCAAGCGTTATACCGATAACATAGTCGATGCGACCGAAGAGCAAATTCAAGCCGCGGCTAAGGATTCTATCCCGAATGTGGCGCCCATTTTCTGGAGCTTCCGGATCATGGTGGGATTAGGTTTCTTCATGCTTCTGGTGTTTGCTGCAGCGTTCTGGCAAAGCACACGTCACCAAATCGAAGAGAAAAAATGGGTACTTAAGGCTGCGCTTTTCAGCTTGCCATTACCTTGGATTGCGATTGAGTGTGGTTGGTTTGTGGCCGAGTATGGTCGTCAACCTTGGACCATTTCTGAGGTATTGCCGACCTTTATGTCTGCATCGAGTTTAACGACCGGTGACTTATGGTTCAGTATTCTTTCTATCACCCTGTTCTACACAGTGCTGTTGGTGATTGAGATATTCTTGATGCTTAAGTTTGCCCGCCTTGGACCTAGCAGTTTAAAGACCGGCCGTTATCACTTCGAGACTAATGCTTCGCAAAATTAGAAGCCTAAGCAGAGGATTTCATTATGTTTGATTATGAAATATTGAGAGTTATCTGGTGGGCTCTGATCGGCGTGCTGTTCATCGGATTTGCGATTACTGACGGTTTTGACATGGGTGTCGGTGCGTTACTGCCCATCATAGGCAAAGACGATACCGAGCGCCGTATTATGGTCAACACCATCGCCCCCCATTGGGATGGTAACCAAGTGTGGTTAATTACGGCGGGTGGTGCGTTATTTGCCGCTTGGCCTATGGTGTATGCAGTGTCTTTCTCTGGCTTCTATGTGGCCATGATGATAGTGCTGTTTGCCTTGTATACCCGTCCTGTTGGGTTTGATTACCGCTCTAAGATTGAAAATCCAAAATGGCGTAAGTCATGGGATTGGGCCTTATTCTGTGGTGGTTTTGTGCCTCCGCTGATCATAGGCGTGGCCTTTGGTAACTTATTGCAAGGTGTTCCATTTAACTTTGATGAGTTCCTGCGGGCAACTTACCACGGTGGTTTGTTCGGACTGTTGAATCCATTCGGTTTACTGGCAGGTCTTGTCAGCGTAAGCATGTTTATGATGCAAGGTGCTGCTTGGTTACAAATGAAGACCGACAGTGAGCTGAGGGTGCGTGCGGCGAAAGCAACACAATTCTTCGCATTGCTAGTGGCGGTGTTATTTGCTGCGGCAGGTGTGTGGTTGGCTAATGGCATCGATGGTTATGTCGTGACGTCGACCTTGGATCACAGCGCCGTTTCTAACCCTACGATGAAGACTGTGGCCGTTGAAGCTGGCGCTTGGTTAGCTAACTATGACAAGTACCCTGTGACTATGCTGTTCCCTATTTTGGGGGTGGTATTGCCGCTGTTAGTGATCCTTGTGAGTCGCTTTAATCGCTCAGGTTTTGCGTTCCTATTCAGCTCACTGACTGTGGCTATGGTGATTTTGACCTGTGGCGCGGCTATGTTCCCATTCGTCATGCCATCATCACTGGACCCTAATGTGAGCTTGACCATGTGGGATGCGACTGCCAGTGAAATGACATTAACGGTAATGACTTGGGCGGCGATTATCTTCGTTCCAATCGTGTTAAGTTACACTGTATGGACTTACTTCAAGATGTTTGGTCGTTTAAACCGCAAACATATTGAAGATAACAAAGCCTCACTCTATTAATGTTTACGAAGAATTAAGGAGCACCTGCTATGTGGTATTTCACGTGGATATTAGGGGTTTTGTTGGCCTGTTCTTTCGGAATTATCAATGCCCTGTGGCTTGAGAATACGGAGAACATGGACAGATCGGCAGATGATGCCGAGTAACGCCTAAGCTTGATTAAAAAACCCCGCGGATGCGGGGTTTTTTATTGACCGTTTTCGAGAATCTAGATTCTAGCGTCTAACGCCTAGAACTAGGCTTTAAATTGGCTTATTTGTCGTTTTAACGCCACGGCTAAGGAGGATAACTCATCGGCCGACTGGACTGCCTGCACAGCGCGTTGCTCACCTTCGTTGGCTAATTCACTGATCTGATGCAGGTTATGGGTGATCTCCTCTGCCACACTGCTCTGTTGCTCGGTTGCCGAGGCAATATTACGTGAGCTGATGGCCAGTTCACCGATACGCTGGGTGATTTCCTTCAGTTGCTCGACCGTCGCTTCACCTTGGGTTGCCGATGCCATGCCTAGCTGATGACTTTGGGCCATTTGTTCTGTGGTGCTTTTCACTTGAGTTTGCAATTTATTGATAGTTTGTCCTATTTCTAGGATAGAAGCTTGGGTGCGCTGGGCTAAGGTTCTCACCTCATCGGCAACGACCGCAAAGCCTCTACCTTGATCGCCTGCCCGCGCCGCTTCAATCGCCGCGTTGAGTGCCAGTAAGTTTGTTTGCTCCGCAATACTGTTAATCACTTCGGTGACTTTACTGATGGCTTCACTTTCTTGGCTGACTTTCTCAACGGATTGGTGGCTGTTATTCAGTTGTTGGCTGAGTTTTAGCAGATCTTGCACTACTTTAGCCTGTTGGTTTTGGCCTGCTTTCGCGGCTAAGTCTACCTGTTGACTCTGATTGGCCCCATCCTGTGCATGGTTAGCAACGTCGCGGATTGAGGTCGACATTTCTTCGATGGCCGTGGCGATTTGATCGGTTTGTAACATTAAGGCCTGGGCTTCTTCGCCATTTTGTTTGGCGATGCTCTGTGCCTTGGCGGCCTGTTGCTCTAGGCTAGTTACAGAACCCTGCAATGCGATCATCAGTTGCCTTAACTCCGAAGACATGGTCGATACACTAGTGGTGATTTTATCGACTTCATTTTGACTCTGTGGTACCGATGGCGGCAACGGGCGGCTAAAATCCCCTCGTCCTAAGGTTTCCATATGCACTTGCAGGGCATGCAGAGGTTTGAGTGAACGCACTAACACTAGTGACAATAATACGGTTATCAGTGCTATGCCTGTGATGGCGACAATGGCGTTGATCGTGAGTAAGTGCAGGCTTTCTTCGTTGAGTTCTTTGGCTTTGACTTGGCCTACCATCATCCAATTCCAGCCTCTGACCATTTGGGTATAGGCAAACATGGGTTCATTTTTGCTGTTGCTATAACGCCAATCTGTATCAGCCTGCATGGCTTGGGTTAGGCTCAAGCCATCGAGCATAGATTCAGTGACGGGCTCATTGGCCGTAAACTGCGGGTGTGCGATAAGGACTTGGTCTACGTTGCGCATGAGCAGAAAGTTGCCACTCTCTTCTAAGGTGAGTTTGTTCACGGCTTGTTGCAATTGCAGCAGGGAGTTAGTGATCTCAAACCCAACGTACAAGATCCCAATGACTTGGCCCTGTGTGTCCTTCACGGGGCGATAGATTGTCATATAGTCTTTACCGAAGAGTTTGGCGTAACCTTCGTATTCATTACCGCCGAGAAGGACTTGATAGCCTGGATGGGTTTTACCTAGGTAAGTCCCTAGTGCGCGGCTACCATCGGCTTTTTTAACCGAGGTTGAAACCCGCATAAAATCATCGCCATCACGCACGAAGACGGTGGCATTGCCACCTGTCAGATTAGCAAAACGATCGACCTTACTTTTTGAGGAGTTAATGTGTTCTTGTTCGTGCATGAGGATAGGGGAATTCACCCCCATAATGCTGACGCTTTGGTCCGATTTACTGAACTGTCCAGGATACATTTCCTTAAAGACATCGGCGTTACGTCTTGCCAGTTGCAGAAGACTGTCATATTGCAGTTCTAACATATCGGATACGGCGTGCATTTCGGCCTTCATCGCACTGATGCCTTTATCTTCGAGTACATTCGAAGCCGCTTGGTAGGACAGGGTACTGAGTATGCTAAAAATGATCAGGGTAAGAAAAAAGGCAAGGGCACCAATCTGTTTTGCAATCGGCCAATTGTTATAGTTCATTATGCGCTCCTAAAATATACAGGTTAACGCTAATGTAATCTAAGTTGTACCTAATGGTCTTGATATGAGTCTAAGATTTCCTATCTTTATAACGAGTTCGGCGCCTTTTCGTGGAAAACACCAATATTAATGGCATGTTTGCGTGGCATACGAATTGGCATAGTCAGCCAAGGGTAGACTAAGCTGCTTAGGGATGTGCAATTTACTGAATTTTAACATTAACAGGAGTGTCACTATGCTGGGCGAGAATCACGCATTAATCTATGAGTTTCCTGATTTTTCCGATCAAATTAAGCATCTAAAAAGCAATAATGCCACCTTTGCGACTATGGCGGGTCGTTACCATGAATTAGACCATAAGATTCGGGCATTGGAACTCACCAAAGTGCCCACCGCCGATGAGCACTTTTTGGCATTAAAATTAGAGCGTTTAAACCTCAAAGATAAGCTGTATCAGTACCTAGTTCAGGATGCTATCTGAGATTGGAGCACCGAAGGGTGACACTTTTCTCGCTTCTTCATCAGTAGTAGATACATAGTCGGTACCCATACTAGAGATAACAGAGTCGTTAGTAGTGTGCCGCCAGCGATAGCAATCGCAAATGGCGGCCAAAACCCACCCCCCGCGATGATAAGCGGAATAAACCCGCCCACGGTTGTAATGGTTGTCGAGCTAATATGGCGGCCGCAACTGCTGACTGTGCTGATTATGGTTTCTTTGTCGCCGAGTCTGGCGCTGGGGATATCTTCAAGTTCGGCCAAGATCACTATGGCGGCATTGATAGCAAGTCCCATTAATCCTAGTAATCCAATGATCACAGGAAAGCCAAAGGGATAACCGAATACAAAGACCGCGAGTAAACCCAGTCCCGCAGACTGCAGCGCGCTGAATAAAATGATGGCGGTCAACCTAAAGGAGTTGAAGGACAGTACAACAGTCGCCAGCAGCAAGGTCACAACCAGCATGACGTTGGATAGCAAGTTACCGACAGCTTCGTTGCGCTTTGCACTTTCGCCTCCAATTTCAATTCGATAGCCGGAGGGCAGAGGTAACTGGCTCATGGCGTCTTTTACATCATTGAGTACTTGGGCGGGTAATACTCCACTGACGATATAGGCTTCTATGGTATTGACCCTTTGGCCGTTGCGCCGCGGAATAGCGCCACGACTGACTTGCACTTCACTGTGGGCGAGGGCAGAGAGTGCGACCGCTTCACCCGAAGGTGTCACTAATTGAATTTCTGAAAGTTTGCTCGCCTGCTCACGACTGCCATCCCCGAGCCTGACTCTAACGGGTAGGGATTCTGTTTGTTCCAACACGCTGCCGCCTATGACTCCTGTGGTCGACATTTGGATTTGCTTGGCAATATCGCTCAAGCTCAGGCCACTCATTAAACTCGCATCTTCATTAACCTGCAGCCACACCTTAGGGGCCCCTGCACTGAGGGTCGCACGGGTATGGATCACATCGGGCGTTGCGGCAAGGATATTGCGAACTTCATCCCCTAGGGAGCGCAATGTGTCGAGGTTAGGGCCGAAGATCATCAGTTCTACTGGAGCATTAAAAGGAGGGCCCTGCTCTAATTTGCGCACTAGGACCTGCGCTTCGGGGAATTGACTATCCAGTTGCCGTTGTAATTGGGGAATAAGCGCATTGGCGCGTTCAAAATCAGTCACTTTTACCATGGCTTGGGCGTAGTTTGTCGCGCCTTGCTGCCGCTGGGTTAGGTTGTAATAGAATGAGGGCGTGTTGCCACCGACGACCCAATCGACTTGTGTGATACCTTCCACCTTATGCAGCAGTTTATCCATTAAATCGACTTGATTTAAGGTGTTTTCTAGGCTGACATGGGGAGCGAGATACACTTCGACTTGGAACATGTCCCTGTCCGAGGGCGGAAAAAACTGTTCAGTCATTTTGCCCGAGGCATAGAACCCCAATGCCGGAATAATGCCTATTACGACCGCGCTCAATATGGGGCGTTTTAGTGCGGCCCTTAGGCTGGCTTGAAAGTAGCCACTGATAAAGGGAACATTGATCCCATGTTGATACCAAACATCGTTTTTGCCTTCATGGCTAAACCGTCCCGCCAGCCCTGCAATTAAGGTGTGGGAAATCAAGTACGAACCTAGTAGTGCAAACATCACCGACATGGCGATACCACCGACAAATTCCCCCGCGGCGCCGGGCATGAGCACTATAGGCGCAAAGGCCAAAATCGTCGTAATAGTGGAGCCCGCTAGCGGCAGCCACAGGTGATGTAGGGTCTCGCTCACTGCGGCTAATCGGCCCATACCCTGTTGGCGGCGCTGGGCGATGGCATCGACGATCACAATGGCATTATCCACCATGATCCCAAGGGCAACGACCAGACCTGTGACCGACATTTGATGTATCGGCAGTCCAATATATTTCATACAGGCCAAGGTAAATAACGCGGTCAAAGGCAAAGAGATGGCCACTATTACGGCATTCCTTAGGCCGAGGGTCAGCAGGAGCACCAATAAAATGATCACAAAACCTTGGATTAGATTCACGACTAATCCGCCGAGGCGCTCACTGGTATAGCTGTTTTGTTCGAACAACCATTGGATTTTGATATTGGCTGGGATATCACGATTGAGTTCTTCAACGACCTTGTTAACTTGTAACTGCCAGAGATCGACGCGGGTATTATTCAGCATACGGGCGGCAACAAATACGCCCTGTTCACCATCGACTAGGGCTAGGCTGTCCGCTGGGGTTTTAGGTTGACGGGAAATGCTGGCAATATCCCCAAGACGGATAATTTGCCCTTGGGTATCGACCTTTAATGGTACTTGGCGAATGCGGGTTTGTGAGTCTAGCTCACCCGAAACCTCGACTAAGGCTCGAAATGCTTGGTTGTTGATCTCACCCGCGGCAATTTTACTATCGGCGCCATTGAGTATTTGGGCGATAGCGGCAGGGGTGAGCTGTAATTGGCTCATTTTATTGCCATCGAGCTGAACTAAGATTTCCTCCGTTGGTGCGCCGTAGAGTTTAACAAAGTCTGTGCCGGATAGTAGCCTTAGGCGGCTCTGTAACTCCTTGGCATAGCGGTTAAGCATGTCCACTCGAACGGGCGTGTTGGCGTTCCACACTAGGCTTAAAATGGCAGTATAGGCATAGCCGATTTGATCATCTAAGGTTGGCGTTTGAGTGCCGTCTGGCAGTGCGTTTTTGGCATCGGCGAGTAAATCCCTCGCCCTCGACCATACGGGATCTGTCTCCATAACCGTGTCTTTTAGCTCCAATTGGATAACCGAGATACCGGGTCTGGATGTGGATTGGATCAGTTTGATTTCTTCTAGGCGGCGCAGTTGATTTTCTAAAACTTCAGTCACTAAGGCCTCAACCCTTTCGGCCGAAGCCCCGGGATAAGGTGTAATGACCGAGGCGAAGCGGTTGGTTATATGGGGGTCTTCGGTGCGGGGGAGGCTAGAAATAGCACCAAATCCAGCAACGAGCAGTAGGGCAATAACGAGGCTGACTAAACGGCCATTTTCAACGAAGGCTTTGATCATTATTACCTCGTCGATGCAATGGTAGTGGGGGTGACCACTTGGCCAACGACTAATTTATGCAGCCCCTGGCTGACATAATTCTCGTTCGCCTGTATGGCCCCTTGGATAAAAGCCCTATCTTGGGTGGTATAGAGGATCTCCACATCACGGCGTTCGATTTTCGCCTCATCTGAGTTTGTGGTGACAAGGTATAAATTCCACAGGCCGCGAATACCATCGGTGAGGGCGGAGATGGGCACCCAGTAACCCGCTTGTGCCACTGTTTGCTTTTGATGCAAATAGGCTATTTCACCATTAATGACCCGCGCATCCTTAGGTAGACTAATGCGTAGTTGCAGGGTGCGACTAATGGGATTCACCTCGGCACTTATTCCGGCAATCTGCGCGATAAATGTTTGATCTTGAACGCTGATATTCACATCTTGTCCCGGGGTAAATTGGTTGGCTATGGCCACGGGAACACCGATATAGGCTTCTGGATTAACATTGCCAACCAAGGTAAATACAGGGCTGCCAGCGGTAACGACTTCACCTAAGTTATGCTGACGTTGGCTGATAGTGCCATCAAAAGGTGCGAGTAATTTGGATTTATCGAGTTTGAGTTGATTGGCATGTTGCGAGGCCTGTAAACGCTGTTTAGCCGCTTCTAGACTCATTAATTGGCCGCGGTTCTCATCGAGCAATTGCTCGGACACATAACCCGATTTTTTGAGCTCGAGGTTACGTTTTAAGGTGCTGGTGGCAAGATCGACATCGGCTTGAGTTTGCAACAGACTCGCTTGTATTTCCTGATGTTCGGCATCCAGCAGTCGAGTGTCTAATCTTGCTAGCACTTGCCCCTGAACCACTTTAGTCCCGCTGTTGACTAAGAGCTCGCTCAATTTACCCGAGAGCTCGAATCCGACACCTGTGGTATTGCCGGCTCGGATCGTGCCTGTATAGGTTTGCTCACGCTCGTAGCTAGTCGATAACTGTAGCGGTGCAGTGACCACAGTTTGTAATGCAGCGGTATTAGCGTGTTCGGTCACTTCCTTTTGGCAGGCTGTTAAGGCCGATATAGCCAATAAGCAAGCGCTAATGGTACGCCAAGAACGTCGGGCTATGTGGTCCATTGCAATTCTTCCGTTGTGAGCTTTAGGTTAAATTTATGTAACTAGACTTGTTAGTCTAGTTGCGCAAAACTGGACTGTCTAGTCTATTTTGTGCTTAACTAATACCAATTTATTATGTCTATCTATTCGAGAGTTGATATGACACATTCCGCTGAAAGGCCATTACCCATGAGCCGTAGTGAGCAGAAAAGACAGCAAGTTCTTGTTGCTGCAATTGATTTATTTTGCCGTCAAGGTTTTCCCCATACCAGCATGGATGAAGTCGCAAGACTCGCTGGGGTTTCTAAGCAAACTGTGTATTCCCATTACGGCAGTAAAGATGAGCTCTTTGTGGCGGCGATTGAATCGAAATGTGTTGGCCACAATCTGAATGATGATTTGTTAAAGGATCCCGCTCAACCCGAGTCAACCCTCACACAATTTGCCCTACAGTTCGGCGACGTGATTGTCAGCCCTGAGGCTATCACCGTCTTTAAAGCCTGTGTCGCCCAGTCCGACAGCCATCCCGAAGTGTCGCGGTTATTTTTTGAGGCTGGCCCTAAACATATGGTCGCTATGTTGTCTGGCTATTTAGCTTCGGTAGAAGCTTTAGGTCAATATCGGTTTGGTAATGCCCATCACTGCGCCGTAAGGTTGTGTTTAATGCTCTTTGGTGAGTTGAAACTCAGGTTAGAACTCGGACTGGATGTTGAAGGGTTAATGCAAGAGCGCGAAACTTATATCCGCGGCTGCGCTGAGATGTTTTTAAAGGCTTATCGTGTTTAAGTGCATCATTTACATTTAAAGATTGAACCTTTCCCCTATTGTCAGCGTATTATCCACAACAATACATTTACTCTTTAAAGTACAAGGATCTGGCGTGATAAATCATCATTCTACACTCAGCAATATAAGTCCGCTTATGTTAAAAACTAGCCTATTGCTGGTGGTTGTTTTTAGTAGTGTAACTATCGCGGCTGAAAAACCAGCGACTGAAAATAAGCGTTTTAAGCTCAGTGTGTCGCAGATAAGCACGCAGAGCACCGCGGTTGCTAATGGCGATACTGAGCTCCAAAGGGACAGTTTGCTGTTAAATGCGGGGATGAATATCCCATTGAATCGACAATGGTCCCTTGGGTTACGGGGAGGCTATGACAGACTCGATTACGATTGGCGTCAAATTACCCTCAACGGTGCCAACAATGTGTCAAGCCTCTTCGGTGCGACAGGGCAAAGTTGGGATCATATTGACCGATATCGCGCCAGTGTTTCTTTAAACTATCGCATGGATAAACATTGGGCCTTCTTTTTAGCACCACAGATCCAATATGCCTATGCCGATACGGCTTCGGCCAGCAATGCCCAGAGTTACGGCGTCGTCGCTTCGGCTATGTATGCCTTTGATTCGGGCAATATGATTGGTTTTGGTGTCGCTTATCTTAATGATATTGATGAAGTTCGCACAGTTCCCTACCTTGCGATGCGCTGGCAGATAAATGAACATTGGACACTGGCCAACCCCTTCCAAGCCGGGTTTAGCGGTCCCGCAGGATTGGAGCTGAGTTACCAATTTAATCCTGATTGGAATATTGGCTTAGGTAGCGCACGGCGAACGGAGCGATTCCTGATAGAGGACGATGATACTGCAGTCGAAACCAATGAGTGGGTGGGCTATATTCGTGGTGGCTGGCTGGCAACACCTGCTCTATCGGTAAATCTTTACGCCGGATACTATTTCAATGGTGAGTTAGAAGTGACGCGCCAAGCTGCACTCGAGATGGATAACCAAGGCGCAGCGGCCTTGGATATCGAATTTAAATTCTAATTTTAATGTTAGTTATTTGCCCAGCATCGCCTCTTTAAGGCTTTTCTGGGCAGGTTTATCGCCTAGCCAAATCTTTAACAGCGCTTGACGGAACATCTCACCTTCGATGGTGGCTTGTTCTTGGCCATTCTTAAAAGCGGTCACACCGTGAGCCTTGCTGGTCGCGAGGGTGAACTGATCGCCTTGTTTAATTTCCTCATTAAACAGCGCCATAAAAGCATCAATTTGCGGTTGAATATCGGTGGTGTTATCTGCCGTCGCTTGCTCAAAACCTTCGGTGATCGCATCGCGCATTTTTTCAGCGGTGATCATGTCAGAGGTAATGTTAAGACGGATAGCGGCAACCGGAGCCTCTAAAACAGCAATAGTGCTGCTGAGCTGTGATGGTACATAGAGGCTGCCCACGTACAAATCCATAAAAAATTTACTGCGAACCCCAGCGCCATTTAGCTGTAAGGATTGGTTTTCAAGCATTATAGTGTCGGCGACTTCTATGCCAGAGATAGACTTTGCATAGGAAATATTAGGTAATAATAGCGCTGTAGCTAAGGTTAGTGTTGAGAGTAACTTCATAATACACCTCATATCATATTGTTTTAGTTATATTTGTGCGGTTCATTCCATTAGCAATCCGAGGATACAATGCTGTGAACGCGAACCTGATACTAATCGAAAGGAAGGGGGAGTGATAGCCTAATCAATGCTTAGTTACCACTCACTTTTGGCATTTAACGCTTAAAAACGCGATTTTATGCAGGATTAACCGCGAATACCTAACTTGTACTGACCATTCTGCTCAAACATAACAGCTTGTTTTTGTTTAGGAGAAATAAGAATTGGGCCATCGTCGAAAAATAAAAAGCACTTCCAGTTGCGGACAAACACATCCCAGCGTGTCTCGATAATTTGGTATTTCTCATAGCAAAAATACACTGGTGTTTCGTCTGGCCACTGGATAAATTCGGCCAACATTTCGGGTAGGTTGCTATCTTCGCTATCCCAAGCACTCTGCCAATGATCCATTTTTGTCCAAGCATTGGCTTTCGCTGCCCAATCCCCCTTCGTAAATTGCTCGGCACGACTACTCTTATTGCTGATCCATTGATTCCAGATTTCCATCGATGATTTCTCTGTCAGAGGTTTAATCGAGAGTTTATCTTCATCGGTTACAGGTAAATCTTTATGGTTAAAAATCCATTTACGTTTGTAATGTTCGAGAGAGACGTACGTAAGCAACAATCGAATTCTCCTGCTGGTGATATAATGGTGGAAGCTGATTTTCAGCAGTTGTTATGGACGCTGTATTATACTCAATAGGTTATTTTTGTGAATAAAAAGCCAGAGTAAATCTGGCTTTTTAGCAAAATGCTCTCTATTTCAATGCTTAAATATGAGATTGCAACCAGTTGATATACTCGTGTGCAACCCGATTGTCAGGATCGGCTTGTAACACTTGATTAAATGCGGTTTCAGCATTAGCGAATTGATTAATATCAATCATAAATAATCCGAACTTAATCCATGTGGAGATATCGTTAGGGTATTTTTCTAAATAATCTAAATATAAATTAATAGAATCTTGATGTTTCCCTTGCAGCTTTAATATGTGGGCATATTGAGGAATGTATTCATCAATATTTTCAGCTAATTTCGCTATCGCATACTCAGCAATATCTATTTTCCCTTGTCTTAATGCGAGTAGACTGATCTGTTTTAACTCAATTTCGGATTGTAATTTTTCATCTAATTCGAGTAAAACTAGCAGTGCTTCATTTTCTTTCTGCTCTAAAAGTAGCTGATGACTATATGCAAGATGATAAAGACGCTTAGCGGCTTCATCTTTTTTAGCTAATTCTCTTAGATTTAATGTCATCTTGACCAAGCCAGTATGATCATTGTCTCTAATAAGCACAATAATTTTTTCGAAGACATTATCCATCGAGGCCGACTCTTTGACGTTCTCTATGTATTCCTCAGGTATGACAGTGAGTTGTTCTTGGTATTCATCGCGAACTGATTGTATAAGATGGCGATATTCTTCTAATAATTGAGCATTCTGCTTAAATTTTTGATGCTCTTGCCAATTTGGATGATTTTCTAACCATATATTGATGCGACCATGTTGTTTTTCAGTACGCCAAAATTGTACTAGAGGTTTTAGATCAGCATCTTGAGATAATTCATTAATTCTATTAGTTAATCTTGTCTGACTATCATGAGCTAATTGTATTAATTTCTCTGCGATACTGATAAATGCTTTATAGTAGTTTTCGGTCATCTCTAACACATGTAAAGTATCCCATTCCTCGGTCTTTTTGGTTGTTAGAAAGGCGGAAAACTCTGAAAAACCATAGGTTTTGATTAATTTAACTATGCCAGAGTGACTTTTATTTATTTTTTTATCAATAAAATCAATCTTGTTGAATATTTTCTGTACTGCATTAGGTGATTTTGTTTGATCTTTAAGTTGTTGGCTTAAATCTAAAATATCCTTAGATAAAGTGACAATATTACTAAGTGTAGTGATTAGTCCGTTTATTTCTTTTTTAGAAATAAGATTATCTTGCTTTTTATCTTCCAAACTAAAATAAGGGACCCAGTCAAGTAACTCAAAGGGAGAGGGTTCTTCGGTCTGTAGGTTTATATGTTCTGTATTTATATATTTCATGCCTTTCACTTTAGCGGCATTCAGTGACAGATTGATAAACTCAATTTCAGGATTTATATTAGCTTCTACAGCTAAAGCTTCAATAGCCAATTTTAGTTGGGTAACAGTTTCAGCTTTTTCTCCTCCATAGGTATCTATCCATTCACCCATGATCCCCAAATTAGGTCCAAGGGCTGATTCAACAGAATCTTTGGTATGTGTAAAACCTGTGTTGGTAAAACATAAATCAACTCCCGTGAGTAAAATACTTGAAAAACCCATCTTAGTTGCCAGATGAACGGCAGCATTAGTTACTGTTGGTCCTATTGTTTCAATATTTTCTTTATCTTCCAGTTGCCAAGGATATTTATTATCCATGAAAAGGTTTTTCCCTTGCCATTGGCCTAGGAGCCTGGAATTCACATGAAAAGAGTTTACAAATAAACTGGAATTTGCAAGGGGCATCATATCTCTATTGACTTCAAAACTAAAATCATAGGGATCTACTGATACGATAATATGAGGCGTGATCCCAGCTTTATATAATTTACCTGCTATACGTGATACCGCAATGATAAAGAGATATTTAGAGTGAGATCGTATCCAGTCTATGTGATCATCTAATGAAGGACCACCTGCAACGATAAGACAAGTATGCCCGGTGAATCTATTTGCTAATAGGGATGCTGGGAGCACATTTTCAGAAATATTTTTAAATTGTTCTTCAAAGTATTTTTGTTGGGATGAATTTACTCTTTGCTCTAAGTAGCCAGCCTCTAAAATTTTGACAATTTGAGTATTAAGAATACTGTATTCTGGAAGGTGGCTTGATGTCGCGCCTAAGCTTCGATAATGCTTAAAGTGATTTTTAAGTATATAGACTCCATATGTATCAGAGGAGAAATTTTCTTGGAAGTCTTCATAATTATAAATAAATAATTGATTTTCTATTTCTTTGGGGATATCAATGTTGAGGAGATTGAGCACCTCATCTAATTCAACAAAAATAAAAATACTGCCCTTAGGTATGCCTTGTTCAAGAAGGTAGTTTACCAGCAAACCAGAGTCTAATCCGGTAACGACTTGTAACATATCTTCTTTGGCGAAGTCATTTTTGAATTTTTTATTGTATTGAGTTTTTGAATCAATCGATTCAAACATACTCCGATTCACACTTGGGAGATAATACTCATTAAATCGACTGATAGAGAAAGTGTTTTGTATATTGGATTTATGTAAACTCATCAGTTCCTCGTTAAAATCGATTTTTCTATGAAAATTAATATAGTGATAAAATAATATTCTATACTTTTTAGCGACTTAAACAGCCTAATTAATCACTACACTTAACTAATTACTTAATATTTTTAATTATTTTTGCTGGTTGCCCTGCAACAACGACATAGGGCGGCACGTCTTTGGTGACCACAGAGCCCGCTCCTACTACACTATTTGCACCGATTGTTACCCCAGGTAAAATAATAGCATTGGCCCCAATCCATGCACCTCGACAGATAAGTACGGGTTCTACAGGCTTATGTCCCTGAAAGAATATGGCTTGATTCGGATCGGCAAATTCATGGTTAGAGGTATAAATATGTACACCAGAACCAATCAGGACAAAATCTTCGATAGTGATGTTGACTGAGTTACCGCCGTGTTCGGAGCCAAAAAGCATAGTTCCTGGTCTAAGTACGACTTCATCGCCAATACTAATATGATCACAGCAGATAGCATAACTGCCTGGTCTCATTGCACTGTTATGGCCAAATTTTGCAAATTTATTTTGACACAACCATCTACCAAGGCGCTTAGAGTGTAAAAGCAAATGAGTCAGAGGTATATCTGGCCCAATGCGTTTTACTTTTAACCAATAGCAAAGTTTTTTTAGCATAATTTATAATGTGAACCCATCATCAATAGTGATGTTTTGCCCAGTAATATATTGAGATTGTTGTGACAGTAAAAATGTTATTGAACCAACAATATCACTCGGGGCTAGCATTCCATGGCCATTTGTTGAGTCTTGATATGCCTTTAGAAATGGAGCCGGTTGGTTATCAAAAATACCTCCAGGGCTGATACTGTTGATCCTAAAGCGACTATCCTTAATAAATGCCACTACGTATTTACTTAGGTGTAGTAGGGCAGATTTGATAGCGGCATATTCAACTGGCATAGTCATTGGGGTGCCTTCATATAACGAAAATTTTGGTGCTACAACACCATAAATTGATGAAATATTGACTACCGACATGGGGGATTGTTGCCTGACAAATAGGGCTGCACATTGTTGCATAAATAGAAATGAAGAACCTAAATGTAGTGATAGATTCTCATTAAAGCTATCTAGGCTGACCTCTAAAAATGATGTGCCATACTGTGTATTTCGAGGATAGGCACAATTAACCGCGCCAGAAAGTTCATTAAGGCCTGAAAAAAACTGTTTCACCGCGACTTCATCAGTAATGTCTAGTTCAACTAAGGTTAACGAATTATCATAATTCTGAATGAGATCTTGAAACTTATGTCTCATTGCTGAATTTGAACGATCAACCGCTATTACTTTTGCGCCTTGGGCGAGTATAGATGCCGTTACTTGGGAGCCGAGCAAACCTGCGGCACCTGTGATAAGTATTGTTTTTCCAGTTAGCATAACTGTCCTTTGCTGCTTAAAATGGCTTCAGCCAGCTTAAAATCATAAATATCATCGATATCTACTGCTCTCTCTTTAGGCACGATAATATGCGCGACATTACCTGCAAAAAGATTGTTGACTCTCTGAATGTAGCTTGGTTTTGCCACATAAACAACAGTAGTAATATCATAAACTTGTGGGGCATCTTGCCGCCGATATACTTCAGTTGAAGGCGCATTGACCAATTCCACATTACCGGATGCTGTTTCTTTTACCATATTAAAGTATGGGCTACGATTTGCCGGAGTGGTGGAGATACAAATATCAGCCTTACAACTATTAAGCTTATTCATCGCAGATTCGACATCTTCCACACTTCGTAATGGACTTGTTGCGGGTAAACTGATGAATTGCTCAAATTCGCCATATTTATGGTTTACCCAGTCGATTGCGTGCTGCCAAGAAAGCCATTCTGGTGACTTGTCTGTGGCTAAATGTGCCGGTCTGGGTATGATCTCCGCCCCTGCGGCTAAACCAATAGTCGCAATTTGCTCATTGTCGGTTGAGACAAAAACTTTATCAATTTTCGCTGTTTGCAGTGCGGTTTCAATGGAATAAACAATAAGGGGTTTACCGAGTAAGTCTTTAATGTTTTTTCCTGGAAGTCCTTTTGAGCCCCCGCGGGCGAAAATAAAGGCGTATCGTGTCATTGAGTGACTCCCCACTCTGCCTGTTGCTTAATTTTTGCGATTAGGCGAATTGTTTGATGTGCGTCTATTAGAGAAGTATTTGCATGTTGTTTATGCTGAATATGGGATACAAATTCTGTCACCATATTGAGGTACATTTGGTTTTTGTTCCATTCAGGTTGTGAATATAGAACCTGAGTACCGTCTGAACTGTAGTGGCGGATTGTATTGGCGACTAAATCCCAATGTAATCTGCCTTTAGATCCGATAAAAGTGCACTCTCGTTGAGCTTGTTTCTGAATGAAATCCATATGGATGTAGCAAACAGTGCCCTGCTGACTGGTTAAAATGAGATCTGCAATTTCTTCCACTTCCAATGTGAGCTCATTTGTCGTTCTTAGCTGTGCGTAGTTGAGTTTTAATGGACCTAATAACCAATGCAAATAATCCAACTCATGACTTAATTCTAATAGGGCACCGCCACCAAGGGATTTTTGGGCAGAGACTGACTCAGAATAATGTTTATTCGGGCGCCAGTCCGGCAAATATTGTCCTACAACTGCGGAGCAGTTATATACTTTGCCAATAATCTCTTCAAATAATAGTTGTTTGATAACGATTGCAGAACTGAGATATCGCAGACAATACCCCACCATAACTAGACTGTTGTGACTTTGAGCAAGGGTTAAAATACGCTCCGCACTTTCTGGTTCTGCGGCTAATGGCTTTTCTATCAATACGGGAATATTGTATGTCATTAACGTCGTGGCATGGATTTCATGCAACGAAGCCGGGGAGGCGACAATCACCAGTTCTGGTTTGTAGTCGATTAGCTCGTTTATATTAGAGAGTACAAGATCAGCAAATTCTATTGGCTGATTTGCGACTCTGCCACTTGCAGAAAGCGCAATAATATTCGCTTGTGGGTACAGTGTTTTTAGGTTTTGTCTATGACGTTTGGCTATGTTACCCAGTCCAATCACAGCGAGTGTATTCATTGTTCAAAACCGATAGCACAAATATCAATTTGGGCTTGTTTGAAGTCATCCATACGCCCTATATCGAGCCAATACTCATGGATAGGAAACATAAGAACTTGTCCACCATCTGCGATTTTTTGTTCTAGCAGTGTTGGCATATCAATATGAGTGTTAGCGGGGACGCTTTTTATAATATCTTGGTTTATAACATAAATGCCGGCATTAACAAAAAATCGTTGCACGGGTTTCTCAACCATTTCTGTAATACGATTTCCTGTGCCACTAATCACACCATAGGGGATTTGGTAGTCATATTCTCGAACACACATAGTTGCATCGGCATTATTGTCGTCATGAAATTTAAGTAAGTGTTGAAAATCGACTTTAGTTAAAATATCACCGTTCATTACAATGGTGGGTAATGGTGAAAGGTCTTTTGGAAGCAGGCCGACGGCTCCACCTGTGCCTAATGGTGTCGTTTCATGGACGTAGTTGATGTTTACATTCCACCGACTACCATCTCCAAAGTAGGATGCAATTTGTTCTGGCATATAGTGGGTAGAAATATAAAAATTAGTAAAACCAGCTTGAATAAAATTAAAGAGCGCAATCTCTAGCAAGGGGCGATTGCCAACCTTAAGCATAGGCTTGGGGCATTTATCAGTTAAGGGCTTTAGACGTGTTCCAAAGCCTCCCGCCATGATAAGCACTGGATTTTCATAATGCGCTTTTTGTTGTGCACTTTTTAAGGTCTCTAATCCTACAAGAATATGATCTTTAACGAGCGGAATAGATAGAACACTGTACTGTTGCATTAATTGCAGCAGTTTCTTTTTTGAGGTGCTAGGGGAAGCGGTCTTAGGATTGGTGTTCATCACTTCAGTCACAAGGGCGTCAAGTGATAGGTTATTGAGTAAACCTCTTCGAATATCACCGTCGGTGATGATGCCTAATAAACGTTCATTTTCATCAGTCACTAATGCAACTTGAAGCGCTTGTGAGTTAATCAGTTGTAAGGCATCACGAAGTGTTTTGTCAGGTGATATTGTCACTTTACTCAATATTGGGTTCATATTATGACCTTTCCTTTATATTACTGCGGTATCCATAAGTTATCGAATTATCGGGCATATCTTTAGTCACTGTGGCTCCTGCCGCGATAATGCAATTTTTACCTATTGAGATACCTTGTATCACATTGGCACCCGTAGCAATATGAGTGCGTTCGCCTATATGAACTCCGCCACAAATAATTGCACCTGGGGCGATATGGCAGTCATTGTCAATATCACAATCGTGTTCAATGATTGCGCCTGAATTAATTATTGTACCTCTGCCAATGCTTGCACCCGTTTGTATGATAGACCCAGTTAAAATTTGTGCGCCAGCGCCAATAGTGGCATATGACGATAACATCGCATGCTTAGATATTACGGATTCAAATTCATAATTAAGCTGAGTAAAGTGAGCAAATAGTTTATGGCGTAAATGTTGCCCTGGTAAGGAGCCTAAACCATTGACTAATCTAACCTTATCACAAGGGAATTGCAAAATATCATCATCAGAATCAAAGTGTTGTATATCGCTAAAGAGCGGACTACGGCCTTTGCTAGGGCTAATCACAGCTAACAAAGTGTAACCTTGTTGCAGTAAGATTTCTGTTAGTACACTGGCATGTCCGCCAGAGCCAAGCATTATGATAGGTTTAGTCATGGATCACCTCACCTGACTGGTAATCTCGCTCTGCACATGTGTTAAGTTTTTGCCAATATTTGTATGGGCTTGTGCCCGTTCCTGGGCGTTTGACCGCAAGATTGTTGACTGAAAATTGCTCGCCCTTTTTTATGTTTGTCGTAGTCACTAAGCTTTTTCTTGCAAGGGTTAGATTTGTCAGTTCGGCGGGCTGAGGCGTTTTTATACCATTACCCATTGCCCGCTCAACGGTGCGAATCGCAGTCACCATCTCCTTAAGCTCATGGGGTTCTAGTGAGGCCTTATGATCTGGACCTGGTAATTCCTTATCTAACGTAAAGTGTTTTTCAATAATGCACGCGCCCCGTGCTGCGGCCGCAATAGGAATAGTGATCCCTTGACTATGGTCTGAATACCCGACAGGTAAAGAGAAGGCCGAAGCTAAAGTGTCCATAGCCTTAAGATTGATTTGATCAAAGGGAGCCGGATACTCAGTTGTGCAATGCAGTAAGGTTAACTTTGCTTGTAATGCCTGCTGACCTTGGGGCGAGGCATAGGCGGCTTGGAAAGCTTGGAGATCCGGGGGCGTGTTGAGGGGGGATGTTAGGCCAAACGCAATGACCCCCAATGCCGCTTCAACTTCAGCTAAGGTTGACATGCCCGTGGATAAAATAAGATCACAGCCAGTACGGGCATGCTCAAGTAAAAAAGGGGCATTGGTGATTTCTCCCGATGCTATTTTGAGCGTCTTGAGTTGCAGAGTATCGACAAGAAATGCCAAGCTTTCAGAATCAAATGCGGTAGATAAAAACTGGATCCCCAGTTTTTGACAATAGCGGATCAAATGCTGATGAGTTTCAAAACTCAGCTCTAAGCGACTTAACATCGCAAGTTGCGGCTCTATTTTTTGGGTATTCGCGACCTGATAAGCGGCTTGTTGTGCGCTTTCGGTCACTAAGTTTTTAGCATTAAACGTTTGAAATTTTACTGCATCAGCCCCTGCTTTATGGGCAGCATCAATCAGCTCAATTGCTAATGCTTCGTTACCATTATGATTGACTCCCGCCTCAGCAATAATTAGCGTCATAATATTTTTATACCTTAAGATCATAAAAAGATTTGGTGGGTTTTAGGGGCGTAGTTGTCAATAGCTTAACAATGAATTGGCTCGCCTGGCCCTGTCCATATGGGTTAGCAACTGGGGTCAATTGCAGTTGTGGTAAGAGTAAAATAGCCTTATTTATCGCCGTTGTAATAGATAATGAGTCGGGTTGACAATGAATAACGCTTTGGGCTGCAAGGCGGCCTTGTTGTCTGGTACCAATATTGACGGTCGGGACATTAAATGAGGGGACCTCAATAATGCCGCTTGAAGAGTTTCCTATCACTGCGGTGGCATATTTCACACAGCTTAAATATCTGACTTGACCTAAAGACGCTATTGCTAACACTTTCCCCTTAGATTGCCGTGCATAGTCCTGAATCAAGCTGATTATCTCCCTGCTGCCATTGTCGGAATTGGGATAGGTGATAATCACATTATGCTGGGGAAACTGTTCTAGGCTCGTTAGTAGGGCATTGAATGTCTCAATAGCGGGTTCATCAGCCAGCGTAACTGGATGATAAGTGACTAAAAAATATGGATGGTTTAAATCAAAATTCAAATCGGATGATAATTGTTCAGGCGTCATTAATGTACTGCGACGAATGTGATCTAAGCCAATAGCGCCAACATTGTAGACACTGTTTGGCATTTCACCCATCTGGATAACGCGTTGCTTGTAGGTTTCTGTTGCCGTGCAGTGGATATGGCTGAGTTTGGTTATTGCATGTCGAAACGCATCATCATAGGCACCTTCTGTGATCTCGCCACCGTGTATGTGCAATAGGGGGATTTTTAGGATTGCTGCAGTTTGGGCGATGGCAAGCGCTTCAGATCTGTCACCTAGTATCACCAACACATCGGGTTTGAGCCTATCGAGAGCCTCGGCGTAGCCAATAATTCCAAGTCCTACACTTTTGGCTATGCCCACCGCTGAATTGGATGACAACAACATTTCGACTTTTTCATCAATGGAAAATCCATCTCTTTCAATTTGCTCAAAGGTATTGCCAAATTCTGGCGATAAGTGGCTACCAGAGACGATTAGTTGTAGAGTCAGCGTTGGATTATCTTGGATATCTTTAAGTAGCCAATATAGGAGTCCGTAATCTGCTCTGGTTCCGGTGAACACCGCAATTTTTTTATGCATGATGAGACCCTAACGCAATTGGAGTACTTGGAAGATTAATGAGACGGGATTCAAGCATTTCAGCATTGTCCATTGGGCCACGCATTGCATCTTTAAACATCGGCAGTTTATGCATTAATTTCCATACTGGTCGGGTCATCACACCCGCATCATTAGTCGCCTTTAATATTTCATCACGACGGCGTAAATCTGGGCAAATAATTGCGTTAAGCCAATAATTAGACTTGGCATAATCGGGTTCATTCACAAATTGCCATTCGGTGTTGCTAAAGAAATCTTGGTAGTGTTGTGCCAGTGCTCGTTTTTGCTCAATAAAGAGAGGTAAGCTTTCCATTTGGGCGCAGCCAAGGGCCGCATTTAGATTGGGCATTCGATAATTGAACCCCGCCTCATCATGGTAAAACTCATATGGGTGGGGCACCTTCGCGGTTGTTGTAATGTGTTTTGCTCGCTCGCCACTGATTTTATTGCGGGCTAATAACATACCTCCGCCGCCAGTGGTGATGATTTTATTGCCATTAAAACTCAGGGCGCCAAAATCCCCCATAGTACCTGTGTGTGTTCCCTTATAGTAAGAGCCTAAACTTTCTGCCGCATCTTCAATTAAGACCAGATTCCACTGTTGGCAAATCTGAAGTAATTCATCCAGTTGTGCTGGATGGCCAAAAGTATGCATCGGCAATAGCGCTTTTATTGTTTGGCCAGTTTTTTTATGGATGCATTTTCCGTGTTCATCGATAATGCCATTTTCGGCTAAATAAACGGCGACAGCTTGAGGGCATAGACTGAGACTCGTTGTTGAAATATCGATAAAAATGGGTTCAGCACCTAGATGGTATAAGGTATTACAGGTCGCCACAAAAGTGAGCGCTTGTGTGATAACGAGATCGCCGCGCTTCACATTAGCCATGTACAGGGCCGTATGCAAAGCACTCGTACCACTAGAGGTCGCAACCGCTTTAGGTGATTTGGTAAAGGTTTCGATTTTGCGCTCGAAATCGTTTACGAATCGGCCAACGCTAGACACAAAAGTGCTAGTAATAGTCTCTGCCACATAAGCTTGCTCATTCCCTGGAAAAGTTGGCGCATGTAAGGGAATAAACTCATTGGTTTGATAAGTGTCGCGAATAAACTCAATCAATGACCACATTAGGTTGCTACCTTTAGAATCTAGCGAATTTACATTTTTTCATCGAGAGACTTTCCCGTTTCCCTATGGGCGAAATCGGGTAACATTAACAAAAAAAGATCCAATAACTGTTTTTTAGTCCATGATTTTTCTAAAAGCATAGCTTGAATACGCTGCTCGAAAAACGCGATTAACTTGGCATCGTACTGGAGCTCATTTTTGATAATGCCCAATTCAGCAAAGCTATCCATGTCCAGAGTCTCTTTTTCAGTGAAAAACTCCTCAAAATCCTTTTCACCTGAGGTATCAGTAACACTGAAATAGCACGGCCATAAGCCTTTGGCTGGTAAAGTAAATGAGAGTTCTCTTGCCTCATCTTCACTGTTACAAATATAGGCTTTATAACCACGAGTTAACAGGTAGCGGGTTGCGATATCGGCAAAGGAGATAAGGTGTTGTGACTCATCGAGCTTGGGAAAGTAAATGTCTCTATTTTCACCGAAAATACATGACATCAAACAAAGCTCCCCAGACTCCTGAGGCGTCAAAAAATAGCGTTTTACATCTGTTGGCGCAACTATGGGTTGTTGTTTCAACATTCGTTGGTTAAAGCTATGCAGTAAAGAACCATCGGAAAAGGCAACATTGGCAAACCGTGCAGTAGAAATAGCCAACTGTTCACTGCCGCGCATCAAAAACATTTCCATGATACGTTTTGATGCCCCCATCATATTCACAGGGTTCGCCGCTTTATCGGTAGAAACACAAAAATATTTTTTAACACCATTGGCAATCGATTGCTTAATCGTTTTGTCAGTATTAAGAATATTGACGTTAATCATGCGCATCAAGGTGAAGGGGTCTTTCTCGCTTCTCACATGCTTAAGTGCAGAGAGATTAAGGACATAATCATACTGGCCATCGCTAGCGATGAAAGCTTCGTATTCAATGGAGTCGACATCAAGGGCAAACGTTTGAAAGTCACCCGCAATATAGCCAAAGGAGCTACGTATATCCCTGACCAGCTCGGCTAAGTTATTCTCACTGAGATCGACAACATGCAACTTGAGCGGAGAGCGTTTAAAGATTTCTTTAACAACCGCTTGACCAATAGAGCCAGCGCCACCGATAACGAGAAAACGTGAGCGATTGACCTCTTGATTTAACAAGGGATTATGATGGCTGATGTCTGATACGAAAAGTGCGCTCTCCCTTCCTATCAATTTCAAAATGTCCGTCATTGGGGATCCTATTGGTGTTGGATATGCTTATGCCACATTGAGCCAGAAAATCTAAGTTACTATACAAAGAACTAAATTTTATCTTATTTTTGTATTCAGATGATGAATCTAGTTCGACTTACGGCATAAAATAAATGCAAAAAATGGACCAGATTACTATAAGTGCGGTGTGATTATTGTTTAAAAGACGCTTTTAAAAGCAGAGGTAAGTCATATTCAAGACTGTCAGCCAAAGCAAGCCAGTCGTGGCGTTCTTGTTCTGCAAGCATCTCACGAAATAATTGTGCAACAGCCACTGCATTTGTTAGTTCCGGCAGCAGGGGGGTAAGCTGGTCTATACAATGAGCAAAATCATGTGAACCATCGGCTTCATAGCCTAATCGAAACTTACTAGCAGTAGATATTAATTTCATGGTGAGTATGTCAATTGGTTTATTATTCATGACTTACACTCCTGATATGGAGCGCCATTAATGGTGGCGCCATCTAAGCTTGCATTATAAAATTTCACATGTGGTTTAGAATAAATATAATTTTCTAATGCTAGTAAATATCCACGAAAACTAAGATCAGTTGCAACTTTTTCCCCATAACCATTCATTACCCAGTGTTTTTTTGCATGGGCTATAGATATGCCCAACTCACCGTCTTGCCAGAAGGCGTGAGTCTTATTATGCGGATAACTAAAATCGCAACCGAATAAGATAATAGTTTGACTTTTTAGGTGTACCGCTAAATCTATGGCAGGGTGAATTACGCTGCCATTAGTAAATAAGCGTAATTTAGGAGCTAGTTGGTATAACTCATCATAGACTTGACTCAGCGAATAGGCGGCAAAACGTTGTCCAGGCCACCATTGCAATACATCCTGTCGTGACTTGGGGAAATAGACTAGTTTCACACTGGTGGGGATGTTGTCTGGTAATAGCTGTCGTGATATATGTTGATCTAGACTAACAACAATATCAGGGATAATATTTTCATTGAGTAACGCTTTTAATGCGGTGTCAACACTAATCATTAGTGGCCTAGTCGACTCTGGTAACGCCCGTTGCACCCTCAGATAAGTGTAATGTTGCTCTAATGTTGGGCCTGTAGCTATAACTAAGGTCTTATTAGGCTGGTAGTAGGAACTTAAATCGGCAGCATCACTGTCTTTTTTTATTGTAGCAAGATTTTCTATCATCCGTTGCTTAAGCTTAGCATCAACATTGTTATGCTTTTTATTGGCATAGGTAATGTTATTATTAAATGCGAGTAAGTCACGCAGCCTAGCATTTTCATCACTGCTCAGTAATAATTCAGGTGTAATCGCGATATAGTGTTGCGGTAATCGGTTTTGTTGAGGCTGATATTCCAGTTCTAGGCGTTGATCGCTTAACCATTCTCTTTGATCGGTGTAAGTCAATAATAGGGCAAACAGATTCACGTTAAGCAGACATATGTTAATGCGTTTTATAGTAGAGTTTTGTACGAGAATTGTGGGTACATCACCCATACCGACGCCATAAACCGTGGCCCTGCTATAATTTCTTGGCAATTGACCAATTAAAAGCTGTGCTTCTGCAATACGGTTATGACGACTACTTAACTGGATACCATTAACGCTAATGGTTTGCTCACGACCTTGCACTAAATGGGCATTTAAATCTGAGACTGAAGCAGTTTTGAGTATCTGACTTAGTAATGGCCAACGTCTGTGTATAACTTCTAAATTGTCATCAAAAAGTACAGTCATTAACGGTATCCTTGAAAGTATTTTTAAATTATCAAGAGAAGCCTGCGAACTGGTCTCTCCACAGGGACTCGAACCCCGATCGGCCGCTTAGGAGGCGGCTGCTCTATCCTGTTGAGCTATGAAGAGACGATAGTGATTATACTGGTTTTATCTCTGATTAAAAGGCTTATGATTTAATTGGTTAAATCTTAAGCGCGATGTCGTTTATCTGTACATTATAAGCCGCATTTTGGTCTACGAGTACGGCGGTGGCGCTTTCTTCGCTCACTTGTTCAATTTTTACTGTAGCGCGGCTTTTTGTTGCTATGGCGCGCATTTCATTGAGCCTGTCGGGTAAATTTTGCTGTAAAACGATCTGGAACTTATCCCCGACACGAATACCGTGTTTGCGGCCTAAGTTTATGATGATCCTATCGGCTTGGTGGCTGACAACTTGACCGAGTAGCGGTCGGCAATTGAGTGTGTTGTCTAGATCTCGAGTTGTCTCTTGCATTAACTGGTTGATATTCCTACCATAGGCCGAGCGCCAGAATTTATCGCTGTTAGGGGAGACTATGGCTTGCTCTTCAAATTCCCAGGGGGCCGAAGTGCTATAGGTTTTGCTCCAGACAGTTTCTCCACTGATCCCGTGGTAGAGGGCGAGTTTAAATTGGAACTGCCTCTGCGGGACTTCATCCCACCATCCCATAAAGGTCGATTTTACTGACTCTGTTGAAATATCAATAACTTGTGGCAATAAAATATATTGGCTGTCGGTGATCTCACTCAACCAGCTTGGTAGTCGATAACCGCGGACGTCGGTTAATTCTTGGTCGATATCGAGTCTTTCTGTGGCATGCAAGTGGGTAAAACTGGTGGAGGAATAGCCATCGATGCTATTGGCGAGTTTTTCGGAGATAGCTTCTTCAAATCCTGACAGTTGCCCATATCTTAGCTGTGCTCGATCTTTCATTTGCGCCTGCGGGATGAGGATTGCCGCCTTGAGTTGCCCTGCCGGGCATTGCTGAGACGGATCATCATTTAAATCGAGCCTGAGTGAGACATAGATTTTGTTGCCTTGGATGCGTTCGCTCACTAGCTGAATACTGATGGCCTGTGCATTGCGGTTTATTGCGAAGTTATTCTGTGTCAGGTTACCGTTCGAGGTTTGCTGCTGACTGGAAATTTGAATACCCGTGCTGAGGGTGGCATAGCTTATCGCTTGGTTAATGGCTTCTTCCCTTGCTTGGGCGATATTGCTATTGGTGATTAAGGCTTCGCCACTGGCTTCAACCCATTCTGCTTTTGCAGGCATAGCGAGCAATGCAAGGCTCCACATAATGTACGAAGCGGATCTTAATATGTGCATCGATGAGTCCTTAACGCTGTGTTGCTGTCAATTTTTAGGAAGTCGGTTTACTGACATTTCCTCTTATCTACCGCTAAAAGCAAATTCTGTGCCTTATTCGATGGGAACTTTAGATAAAGTTTTCGCTGTTTTTGTCGATAAAGTGCGTATACATCGACTATTTCAGTGCAATGTTTAGCTTAATGTTCAGATCAACTCTTAGCTTTGGTCTGAAATTTGCAGTTTTTTATGGCATAAACCTGTGAGTCATACCATTGTCGGTATTTTTATAAATGAGGTAGACCCAATGCTAAAGCAAGTGATCATTCCCCTGACATTATTGATGTTAGGTGGATGCGTAACTCAGCCCGTTGCGCCACCGAAACCTAGCTTAGTGGATGGCAATGGTTTACCGCCAACGGCGATGATCAATCATTTATCCCAACGAATAGTTACTGAATTGGTTAAGCAAAATGATGCATTGCGTTCGGATCAGCCCATAGTCGTCGCGACTCCCGTGTTAGTGGGGGATATGAGCAGCACTAATGCTCTGGCGCAGCAGCTACAACAGGGGCTGATGACATCCTTACATCAGTTTCAATTCAATGTGGTGGATTTGAATTTAGGTGATGGACTGCGGGTGACTGCGGATGGGGACTTTATTTTGACGCGGGACTGGCAAAAACTGTCGTCAAATCTTCCCGTGGAGCATCTTCTGGTGTCTACCATGAGCCTCACAACGAATGGCATGGCAATTAATGCGCGTATTGTGAATGTGAGTAATAACCGTGTGGTTTCAACTTCACAGACTTTTGTGACACAAAAAGAACTTGGCAATTATATGCAGCTATCGGAGCAAGTGATCTCGCAGGATGGCATCTTATATCGTCAGGCGAGCCCTGGTATGAATGAAGTGCGTGTGTTAGGAGATGGAAAATGAAACGCTACCTATTACTGGTGATGGTGCTGTTAATCGGCGGCTGTGCAACCCAAGATAAATATGTACAGTGGGAAGATGTTCCGCCGCCCAGTTTCCCTAAGTTGACTGCTATTGGTTATGCGCCATTAGCGACCCAACCTGCGAAGGAACAGTCACAAAAAGTGCTGATGGCGATGCAAGCCTCTAAAATTGTCGCTTATCGTGAATTAGCCGAACAAGTCTACGGTCAAAACATTACTGCCAACAGCAGTGTGAGTGATTGGATGTTGACTGACGATAATGTTAAAGCGTCGGTTTCTGGGCTGATCCGTGGTGCGCGAGTCGTAAAGAGCTATCCGGCAGGTGAGCATTATGTTACTGAATTAGAACTTGATTTTGCTAAGGTATGGCAGTTGTATCAACAACAGAGCCGTCCACAGCGGATTAAAGAAGTGACTTACTTTTAGCAAAACGGTAACGACAGGACGTTAACACTAGCAGGACGTTAACACTAGTACGGTAAATCGAATTCGATAACCAAAGAAAAGCCGCACATCTGTGCGGCTTTTCTTTGGCATTGCCATGGGAATATTTCAAAAAAGCTGGAAAGAAGGGGGCTTATCACGCCTTTAAGTCATTGCCTAAACTCGAAATGGTCGAGGTTTTGCCTTTATCGTTATAGGTGAGGCTAGTGGCATTTCGGCTGGCTTGTAGCGCTTGGGCGAAACGATTTAGGCTCGCTAAATTCATTTCTATCAGACTGGCATTCTGGGCGTTTAATTCTTTGCATTCAGCTAAGGCTTCTTTAATCGCCGCCATTTTATGGGTCAGTTCCCTCTGCTGAGTCAGCAGGGGTTTATCGCTATGTTGGGCGATAAGGTTATCGTTTGCTTGAAGGTCTTTAAGGCAGTTGGATTTTTCAGTGGCAAGCGACAATAGCAAATCGGCGTTTTGGTCAACCAAAGCGCCTTTTTCCTTGAGTATTATTTGCTTAAGAACAGCCAAATGGGCTTGTTGTAAATCAACCAGTTTAGCTATTTCAGTCATAGTTACTCTTTATTAAGGTCATTTAACTCAGCTTCAAAGCTGGCGATATTAGCGGCTAATTTTTCGGGATCGATTTTATAGCGGCCCTCGGCAATGGCTTGTTTAATTTCGGCCACTTTCTTTTGGTCGACTTCAGGTAAGCTTGCCATTTTAGTTTGAGCTCCTTGTAATTGCTGAGCTTGAGCTGTAATGACAACTGAGTCGCTTCTTTGTGGTGGCGAAGATTTAGCTGCCACCTGCGCAGACTGTTCGCTGCTTGTCTTTGTTGTACCTGAACGTACTTGCGAAGTGGTTCCGGTGTTGAGTTTGCTAATATCAATTGCCATGTTAGGCTCCAGCGTCGGGTATACGGGATTTCTTAACTGGGGTATCGGCAGCTTACAGAAAAGCTTTAGCGTATTTTACATTCTAACTTCAACTTCGCCAATGCCTATGACTATAGCATCTAATTCTTTGTTTGAACTGCTATTTTTAACTCTTATTTGGTCACCTTTATTGCCATCCTGCAGGGCTTCGCCCATTGTTTTTAATACTAAAGAACTAGAGCGTGCATAAATAGAGACGGCATCATTCTTACAGACAAAGCAAAGATTATTGGCAAAGATAGGAGAGTTTTTGGCAACTCGGCGCTTAACGCGCACTCCAGAAAGTTGGCTAGGATCATCAAATTGCATTCCACGTAAACTATTTTGATCTACATATTGCACTTCAATTTGACTTGGGTTGATAAGCTCCCCTGGTGCCAAGGTTTGTGTTGCAACGACGACTGGAAATAAAATATCCACGCGAACCGAGATAAATATTTGCCAAGGATAGGCAAGATCCGGCGTATCACAACTGACTTTGACTGTGTTGTTCCGGTTGATTTCACGTTCCGTCGCCATTTCGACTTTAATGGGGGTGTTGCAGACTGACGGCAACATTCGTTCATCAATCGCTTGGGGGGCGATATTCACTTTTGCATTGTCGGGTGGCGATATTTTTTCACGAATAAGGACTTTAGCTAATTCGGATATCGCCGATATGGTAGGCACAGTGGGCTCTGCCGAAGCGGTTATTGGCATTAACGTGGCGATAAGACTCAAAAAACAGACTAAATTTACTTTCATAATGAAGAGACTAGCTTGTAACGCCAGAATGCACCTATACTTTTACCAAGTTCGAAGCTGATGATACCTGTTTAACCTAGGGATCGGTGTCAGAAGTTTGACTCAGGTTCGACCGTATTTATCGATAATAAGATGTAAGCAATTAATATGCCTATACTCAAACGAGTCTTAGGGACGTACATAAACAGAGCAACAAGGCAGAGTTATGTCGAGTATTCTTGATTCAGTCAATAAACGAACCCAGCTCGTTGGTCAAAACCGTTTAGAACTTTTGTTATTTAAGTTGAATGGCCGTCAACGGTTCGGAATTAACGTGTTTAAGGTGAAAGAAGTCTTGCAGTGCCCGCCACTGACCGCTTTGCCTAAACTTAACCCCTATGTTAAAGGCGTCGCTCACATCCGTGGAACCACCATTTCAGTGATCGATTTGAGTGCTGCCACCGGTGGCCGTCCACTCGCCAATACGGAAAATTGTTTTATTATTATTTCGGAATATAACCGCAGTGTTCAGGGTTTTTTGGTCAGTTCGGTTGAGCGCATCATCAACATGAACTGGGAGGCCATCATGCCGCCGCCCCAAGGTGCGGGTCGTTACTCTTATCTAACCGCAGTGACTGAGATAGAGGGCGAACTTGTTGAAATCCTTGATGTAGAAAAGATATTAGATGAAATTTCGCCAGTCAAAACGGCGATCAGTGAGGAATTGAACGAGCAGTTAACCTTAGATAGAACACAACACTATCACATTATGGTTATCGATGATTCGGCTGTTGCCCGTAAGCAAATTATCCGTTCGCTGGAGTCATTGAATCTACAAATCGATACGGCAAAAGATGGCCGCGAAGCTTTGGACAAGTTAAAAGCCATCGCCAGTGAAATGAATAATGTGGCGGATGAGATCCCGCTGATTATTTCAGATATTGAAATGCCCGAAATGGACGGTTACACCTTAACCGCCGAAATTCGAGACGATCCTAAGCTCAAAAATATTAAAGTGGTGCTACATACCTCTTTAAGTGGGGTGTTCAACCAAGCAATGGTGCAGAAAGTGGGTGCCAATGACTTTATTGCAAAATTTAACCCCGATGAGTTAGCTGCGGCAGTGAACAAACACCTAAGTTTGTAAGTGATTGAGTATGGGTTAGTGTGTAGTTGAGCTTTACGCTATAATCTAGCCCTTATAACATGATGGTTTTGCACTGATTTTGGTGCTTGCTATAGGATCTAGGACGTGAATGTGCCAAATAAATCACTCGCTGAGGCTGAATATAATCAATTTAGGTTGTTCCTAGAACAACACAGCGGCATTGTACTGGGTGAAAATAAGCAATACCTAGTGCGCAGTCGTCTTGCTCCTTTGATGGGAAAATATAATCTTCCCTCTTTGTCTGATGTGGTGAAGCATTCAATGAAGCCAACGGAGCGCGCATTGAGGGCTGAGGTCATAGATGCAATGACAACCAACGAAACCCTATGGTTTCGTGACCGTTATCCTTTCGAATTGCTCAATAATGTGTTGTTGCCCGAATACAGTCGTTTAGGTCGCCCGCTAAAAATCTGGTCCGCAGCTTGCTCATCTGGACAAGAACCTTATTCGTTGGCTATGACGATTTTGGAATACCAGCAAAAAAAACCAGGGGCACTTGCCGGCGGCGCTACAATTCAAGCAACCGATTTATCTCCTTCTATGCTCGAGCGTTGTAAGAATGCGGAATATGATAGTCTCGCCTTAGCCCGTGGATTATCAGAGGAACGTAAGCGGCAGTTTTTTGATCCCTTGCCCTCTGGCAATATGAAGCTCAAAGACAATGTTAAGCGTTTAGTTAATTTCAGGGCCCATAACTTACTTGAAAGCTATACCTTACTGGGCAAGTTTGACATTATTTTTTGCCGCAATGTGCTGATCTACTTTGCGCCAGAGGCAAAAGCAAAAATTTTGCGGCAATTTGCTGCCGCTTTAAACCCTAAAGGGATCCTCTTCTTGGGGGCTTCGGAGTCGATTGCTGGATTAACGGACGAATTTGATATGGTCCGCTGTAATCCGGGAATTTATTATCAGAAGAAAACCTAACCTATCAATTTAATTAAAAAATTACCGACATTTGTCGGTAATTTTTTATGCCGCAGTTCACCATTATCACCATTCCCCTTGATTTTTGTTCTTTTGGCACATGAATTGCTTTGTTTCCATGAGTGACACGATGGAGGCAATTTTATGGCGATCAACTTTGACAAGGCACTGGGTGTGCATCAATTCACTTTAGGTATACGTGCAGAACGTGCCGAAGTGATTTCAAGTAATATCGCAAATGCTGATACGCCACATTATAAAGCCCGCGATGTCGATTTTTCTGCGGCAATGCAAGTCGCCCGTAGCCAACAGCAGCAGCGAAATAGCCTAGAAATTACACCGAGCGAGCAGCACTTTGGCCTCGCTGAATTGACCGGGCAGTATGTTAAGTTTCGTGTTCCTAATCAACCCGATACCGGTGATGGCAATACTGTGGATATTCAGCAAGAGCAGTCGGCATTTATGCAAAATGCCCTCGAATATCAAATGTCATTGGGTTTTCTAGACAGCAAATTTAGCGGCATGAAAAAGGCGCTGAGAGGGGATTAATCATGAGTTTATTTAGCATTTTTGATGTCGCAGGCTCTGGTATGTCGGCACAATCGGTCCGACTGAATACCACGGCGAGTAATATCGCGAACGCCGATGCCGTCTCGAGCAGCGTCGATAAAACCTACCGTTCCCGTCATCCCATTTTTGAAGCGGAAATGGCCAAAGCGCAAAGCCAACAACAATCCTCCCAAGGTGTTGCGGTAAAAGGCATTGTTGAGAGTGATAAACCCCTATTAAAAGAGTATTCGCCGGATCACCCAATGGCGGATGCCGATGGCTTTATTTATAAGCCGAATGTGAATGTCATGGAAGAAATGGCAGATATGATATCTGCTTCGCGCTCATATCAAATGAATGTTCAAGTCGCTGAAGCAGCAAAATCCATGCTGCAACAAACACTTGGGATGGGTAAATAATATGCGTTTTTTAGGAGGTAAGCTGTGAGCCTCATTAACCAACTTAACCAAGCGCCGACGACTCAAACTAAGAGTCAGTCGAATACTGTGACGCCAAATACGACGACCAGTTCAACGGGTAATCCATTTTTGGATGGCATTCGTTTACCTAAAGAATCGATTGTCCCAGAGGCGAAAAGCCAGCAATTAAGCCAAGATGATTTCTTCTCGTTACTCAGTCAGCAATTGTCTATGCAGGATCCTTTCAAGCCCGTAGACAATGACCAGATGATTGCGCAAATGGCCTCTTTCTCCACTGTGGACGGTATTTCGAAATTAAATGATGAAATTGTCAATTTAAACAGTGTGATGACATCTAGCCAAGCTTTGCAGGCCTCAGGACTTGTGGGACGTAAAGTACTGATCCCAACGGATACTGGCAATATTTCAGCTGAGAGCCCAACGTTGAAAGGTGTGATCAGTACTCCCGATAAAATTCCGGTGATCAACGTCCGCGTTGAGGATGAAAAAGGGCAGGTTGTTAGCACCTTTACTGTGGATGGCAGTGAAGGCGGTAACGTGGCGGTGAATTGGGATGGATTAGATAAAAATGGTCAGCCTGTCGCGGCGGGGAATTACTCGATTAAAGCCAGTGGCTTAGTCGACGGAGAATCACAGGATTTAGCGGTTTCGACATACGCCCATGTGACCAGTGTTTCCCTTGGTACCGCTAGCACAGGGGCGATTTTAAACCTGAGGGGCGGTATGGGGATCAAGTTGTCTGATGTGTTAGCCGTGTCTGAAACTTAAAATCGTCAGAATTTGAATTGGGCGTTAGTCGTCCGCAATTGAATTGAGTCAAATGTAGAGGTGAATTATGTCGTTTAACATTGCATTGAGTGGCATTTCCGCCGCGCAGAAAGATTTAAACACTACGGCGAACAACATTGCCAACGCGAATACCATTGGCTTTAAGGAGTCACGCGCTGAATTTGCGGATGTTTACGCTAATTCGATTTTTTCCAACTCAAAGACGGCTGTCGGTGGCGGTGTGGCGACGAGCCAAGTCGCGCAGCAATTCCATCAAGGTAGTCTGCAGTTGACCAATAACTCCTTAGATTTGGCGATCAAAGGAGGCGGTTTTTTCGTGACAGCGTCTGAGATCGGTACATTGGATCACCAGTTTACTCGTGCCGGTGCTTTCAAAGTCGATAAAAATAATTATATGGTTGATTCAGCAGGTAATTTTTTGCAGACGTTCCCTGTTGATAAAGAGGGTAACTCAACCTCTGTCAGCTTAACCACGGCTAAACCGGTACAGATCCCTGATACTGCGGGTAGTCCTGTAAAGACTGAAAACGTCAGCTTGCAGATGAATTTGAATGCCAAAGAAAGTGCGCTCGACCCCGCCGCATTTGATCCACTCGATCCCAAAACCTACAACAACGTTACCTCGATGACGATTTATGACTCACTCGGTGAGCCGCATGTCATGACGACCTACTTTGTTAAGCCTACTAATGGTTCATATAACGGTGAAAGTAACTGGGTTGCCTACTATGCCGTTGATGGTAAACAAGTGGACCTCGCGGGACCTGCCGGAACTTATCAAACGGATACTACGGGTGATGGTAACCCAGATGCAACGAGTTCGGCTCAAACTGCGGGTGGTTGGAAAGGCTCAGTCTTAAAGTTCAACTCAGTGGGGGTGTACACAGGTAGCGATCCCGCTGCGATCACCACAGAAACCTTAGGCATTGGTGGTGCAGGTGTGCTGGGAGCGGGAGCCGATGGCACTCAAACCTTAACGGTTAAGTTTAATGCACCGACTCAATACGCAGCTCCCTTTGCCGCAACTGAGCTGACTCAGGATGGTACCACAGTGGGGCGTTTAACGAATGTTGAGATTGGTGAAGATGGTCTTATCACCGCCAGTTATTCTAACGGATCTACAGTGCCTTTAGCTCGAGTGGCATTAGTGCGCTTTGCTAACGAGCAAGGTTTGACCCAAGTGGGTAATACTTCGTGGAAGGCGAGTTTAGAGTCGGGCCCAGCATTAGCGGGTCAGGCCAATAGCGGTACATTCGGTAGCATTAGTTCGTCGGCATTGGAACAATCGAATATCGATTTAACCACTGAGCTGGTGGATCTTATCTCCGCGCAGCGTAACTTCCAAGCGAACTCTCGAACGCTAGAAGTCAATAACACCCTGCAACAGACAGTTCTGCAAATCCGTTAATTCTATCTTGGTTGTACTAAGTGTTGCCGCAGGCGGCAACACTTAGCCTCTTTTGGGCTTCCCCTGGTTTTTCCTTTCTATTTATCTAATTTATCAATCGATTAGCTGCTGATTTTGTTGGCATGATGCTTGCTTTGTTATGGTCAGGTAGAAAATTTGACGGAGCAGTCTGTGGACAAATTCCTGTATATATCCATGAGTGGTGCTAAGCAAAATATGAATGAGTTGGCGCTGCGTGCCAACAACTTAGCTAACGCAAATACCGATGGATTTAAAGCGGATATGGCTCAAGCTAGAACGATGCAAGCCTTTGGTGAAGGGTTGCCATCCCGGGTGTTTGCCATGGTCGAAACACCGTCGGCTAATTTTCGTTCTGGCCCGATTAAAACCACAGGACGGGATCTTGACGTTGCCATTAAGGGCGATGGTTGGTTTGCGGTGCAGGCCCAAGATGGCGGTGAGGCCTATACCCGTTCCGGTAGCTTAAGTTTTGATTCAACAGGTTTATTGCATAACGACAGGGGAAACCCTGTGATGGGAGATGCGGGGCCAATTGTGTTGCCGCTGCCGATTGACAAAGTGTCAATCTCCCAAGATGGCATTATTTCCGTTCGTCCCCAAGGTGCCACTGCGGATGTGGTGGAGGAAGTGGGCAGATTAAAACTCGTCAATCCTGGTAATGCGCAAATGATGCGTGGCGAAGACGGGTTATTCCGCCTTGTATCGGGTGACGATGCCCCAGCCGATCCCAGTGTCTATGTTGAGAGCGGTGCGGTGGAGGGGAGTAACGTTAATCCGGTAGATGAAATGGTGTCTTTGATTGACCTACAGCGCCAGTTTGAATTGCAAGTCAAGATGATGAAAACCGCGGAAGAAAACGATCGCGCTTCATCTTCATTAATGCGTATTAGTTAGGAGATAGATTATGCATCCGGCGTTATGGATTAGTAAAACTGGCTTAGACGCACAGCAAACTGACATTGCGGTGATTTCAAACAACGTCGCCAACGCCAGCACCGTGGGCTACAAAAAGAGCCGCGCGGTATTTGAAGATTTGTTATATCAAACCGTTAACCAAGCGGGGGGCATCAGTGCCTCTAACACTAAGCTCCCCAATGGATTAAATATCGGTGCGGGTACTAAGGTGGTTGCCACTCAAAAAATGTTTACCCAAGGCAATATGCTGACAACGGACAATTCACTCGATCTGATGATTGAAGGCCCTGGCTTTTTTGAAGTGCAATTACCCGATGGTACTACTGCATATACCCGCAATGGCCAATTTACCTTAGACGATACCGGGCAGATAGTTACGCCAGGTTCTGGTTTTGTGCTGCAGCCTGCGATCACTATTCCAGAGGATGCTACCAGTATTACGGTTTCTGCCGAAGGTGAAGTGTCGGTAAAAACACCGGGCGCCGCAGAAAATCAGGTGGTAGGTCAGCTCAGTATGTCGGATTTCATTAATCCATCGGGTCTCGATCCTATGGGACAAAACCTCTACACCGAGACTGGGGCTAGCGGCACACCGATTCAAGGCACGGCTTCGCTCGATGGAATGGGGGCTATTCGTCAAGGCGCGTTAGAAACCTCTAACGTCAATGTGACCGAAGAGCTTGTGAATTTAATTGAAAGTCAGCGTATCTACGAGATGAACTCTAAAGTGATTTCCGCGGTAGATCAGATGCTGGCTTATGTGAATCAGAACCTATAGAGGCACATATCATGGCTAGATATTTCATATTGGCCGCGGCTCTCTTGCTTAGCGCTTGTAGCTCGACGCAGAAAAAACCGATTGCAGACGATCCATTTTATGCACCGATTTATCCCGAAGCCCCGCCGACAAAAATAGCGGCAACGGGGTCTATTTATCAGGATAGTCAGGCTGCGAGCTTATATTCGGATATTCGCGCTCACAAGGTCGGTGACATCATTACTATCGTGTTGAAGGAAGCGACCCAGGCGAAGAAAAGCGCGAATAATGAGATCAAGAAGGGCTCTGATATGACCCTAGATCCTATCTATGCGGGTGGCGGTAATGTGACTATCAGCGGCGTGCCAATCGATTTACGCTACAAAGACAGCATGAACACTAAGCGTGAAGCCGATGCAGATCAAAGCAATAGCCTCGATGGCAGTATTTCCGCCAACGTGATGCAAGTGCTGAACAACGGTAATCTTGTGGTGCGTGGTGAAAAGTGGATTTCAATCAACAATGGTGATGAGTTTATCCGCGTGACAGGCATTGTTCGCTCGCAGGACATAAAACCCGATAACACTATCGATTCAACGCGTATGGCGAATGCCCGTATTCAATACAGTGGCACAGGTACATTCGCGGATGCTCAAAAAGTTGGCTGGTTGAGTCAGTTCTTTATGAGCGACTGGTGGCCCTTCTAAGGAGTCGTATCATGAAATATAAACTGATCTTAACCCTTGCCATGCTCGTGTTTACTCACCCAAGCCAAGCTGAACGCATTAAGGATATTGCCAATGTGCAGGGTGTGCGCAGTAATCAGTTAATTGGTTATGGCCTAGTGGTGGGCTTACCAGGCACGGGCGAGAAAACGAATTACACTGAGCAAACCTTTACGACTATGCTAAAAAATTTCGGCATCAATTTGCCTGAAAATTTTAGGCCTAAAATCAAGAACGTTGCCGTAGTTGCCGTGCATGCGGATATGCCTGCGTTTATCAAACCCGGTCAAGATATAGATGTGACCGTATCAAGTCTCGGTGAAGCCAAAAGTCTACGTGGTGGCACGTTATTACAAACCTTCCTTAAAGGGGTTGACGGTAATGTGTATGCGATTGCCCAGGGCAGCTTAGTGGTCAGCGGTTTTAGTGCCGATGGCTTAGACGGCTCAAAGGTCATTCAAAATACCCCAACGGTAGGACGCATTCCTAACGGCGCCATTGTTGAGCGCAGTGTCGCGAGCCCTTTTTCAAGTGGCGATTATTTGACGTTTAACCTACGCCGCTCCGACTTTTCTACCGCCCAGCGCATGGCCGATGCCATTAATGAGCTGCTCGGCCCCGATATGGCTCGCCCATTGGATGCAACCTCAGTACAAGTGAGCGCCCCAAGGGATGTATCACAGCGAGTTTCTTTCCTCGCGACCTTAGAAAATATTGATGTAGAACCCGCAGATGAGTCAGCTAAAGTCATTGTTAACTCACGGACAGGCACCATAGTGGTGGGGAAAAACGTCAAGTTATTGCCAGCGGCGGTGACCCATGGTGGACTCACTGTCACTATTGCCGAAGCGACTCAGGTGTCTCAACCTAATGCCTTAGCCAATGGCGAGACTGTTGTGACCTCTAACTCCACTATCGGGGTGGAAGAAAGCGACCGCCGGATGTTTATGTTTAATCCTGGCACGACCTTAGATGAATTAGTTAGAGCGGTAAACTTAGTGGGCGCCGCGCCCTCAGATGTGCTTGCTATCCTCGAAGCGTTAAAAGTGGCAGGTGCTTTGCATGGTGAGCTTATCATCATCTAATTTCTGTCGGGAAAATCATGGAAAAGCTTTCAAGTTCATCACATTTTCTTGATCTGGGCGGGCTCGATTCCCTGCGCGCCCAGGCTCAGAAAGATGAGCAGGGCGCCTTGAAGAAAGTCGCCCAACAATTTGAAGGCATTTTTGTGCAGATGCTGATGAAAAGTATGCGGGATGCCAATGCCGTGTTCGAGTCAGACAGCCCGCTCAATAGTCAATACACTAAGTTCTATGAGCAGATGCGTGACCAGCAGTTATCTGTCGATTTATCGGATAAAGGCGTACTCGGCCTTGCGGATATGATGGTGCAGCAGTTATCGCCAGAATCGAGCCAATTTACCCCAGCTTCAGTGCTGCGTAATGATGGTGGTTCTAAACTACAACATGATGATAAATCTCTTAATATTCCAACACAGAGCGTTTCAGCACCGGATGCCTTGGGCGAGAATATTAAGACCGACGTATTGGCAGGCGTACCTGCAGCCATTGCAAGGCCCAGTTTTGAAACCGACAATGCCGATGGTGTGACATCCTCGCTAGACATAGATAGACCCGAGCGGTTACTGGCCATCGATGCGCCTAAACCTACATGGTCTGAACAGCCGTTGTCACCCATTGAACCTGTGATAAGCGGCCAAATCTTGCCGACTGCGGCATTTAGGGAAACCCAAAAAACACTTAAGTTCGGCAGCCGCGAAGAATTTTTGGCGACCTTATATCCCCATGCAGAAAAAGCGGCAAGGGCCCTCGGGACAAAACCCGAAGTCCTACTGGCACAATCGGCATTAGAAACGGGGTGGGGACAAAAGATTGTCCGTGGCAATAATGGGGCTCCTAGCCATAACCTATTCAATATTAAAGCCGATCGCCGCTGGCAAGGTGATAAAGCTAACGTGAGTACCTTAGAGTTTGAACAGGGTATTGCCGTGAGACAAAAAGCCGATTTTCGGGTTTATACCGATTTTGAGCACAGTTTTAATGATTTTGTCTCCTTTATTGCCGATGGTGATCGTTATCAAGATGCGAAAAAAGTGGCCGCTTCACCGAGCCAATTTATCCGTGCATTGCAGGATGCGGGTTATGCCACCGATCCTAAATATGCTGAAAAAGTGATTAAAGTGATGCAGTCCATCAGTGAAGAGCTGAAGTCGATACTGCCAGGAGAAGACAAATGATCATTCTTCATAGGATGTTAGTGTTGAGGAGTATCGGCTAATGGCTATTGATCTGTTAACTATTGCCCGTACCGGTGTGCTGGCTTCCCAATCTCAATTGGGTGTGACCAGTAACAACATCGCCAATGCCAACACTGCGGGCTATCACCGACAAGTGGCGACTCAGACCACCTTGGAGTCCCAGCGTTTTGGCAATAGCTTTTACGGAACAGGTACTTATGTTTCTGATGTAAAACGTATTTACAATGATTATGCAGCAAGAGAATTGCGCATAGGCCAAACCACATTAAGTGGTGCAGAAGCGAGCTATGGCAAGCTGAGTGAACTGGACCAATTGTTTTCTCAAATTGGCAAAATTGTGCCACAGGGTTTAAATGGGCTGTTTTCTGGCCTAAACAGCCTGGCGGACTTGCCTGCAGACTTAGGCATTCGTAGTTCAACCTTGAATGATGCCAAACTATTGGCGAGCAGTTTGAATCAGATGCAGTCTCATTTGAACGGTCAACTTAGTCAAACCAATGATCAAATCACAGGCATGACCAAGCGCATCAATGAGATCAGTACTGAGCTTGCCAATTTAAACCTCGAGTTGATGAAGTCGCCAAATCAGGATGCCATGTTGCTCGATAAGCAAGATGCCCTAGTCCAAGAGCTGAGCCAATATGCACAGGTGAATGTGATCCCCCTAGAAAATGGCGCTAAAAGCATCATGTTAGGTGGGTCTGTGATGCTGGTTTCCGGTGAAATTGCGATGACGATGGACACTAAAACAGGCGATCCATTCCCCAATGAGTTGCAGCTGATGTCAAGCATCGGCTCGCAAAGCGTGCCTGCCGATCCCAGTAAATTGGGTGGACAGTTAGGCGCGTTGTTTGAATACCGTGAGCAAACCTTAATTCCTGCAGGCCTTGAGCTTGACCAGCTCGCCCTTGGCGTAGCCGATAGCTTTAATAAGTTACAAGCGCAGGGATTCGATCTTAATGGCCAAGTGGGCGCGGATATCTTTAAAGATATTAACGATCCCTTGATGTCATTAGGCCGAGCTGGCGGGTATTCAGATAACACGGGTAACGCCACTTTAGGTGTGACTATCGATGACACTAATTTGTTGACGGGCGGTGCCTACGAATTGTCGTTTACCGCACCTGCGACCTATGAGCTGAGGGACACACAATCGGGGGCAATCACCCCATTGACCTTAAACGGGTCTAAGTTAGAAGGCGGCGCCGGATTTTCTATCGATATTAAAGCGGGTGCCATGGCATCGGGGGACAGGTTTGCAATCCGCCCAACGGCGGGGGCTGCTAATGGGATTGAAGTTGTGATGACAGATCCTAAGGGCATTGCGGCGGCTGCACCTAACATCACCGCCGATGCGGCGAACTCGGGTAATACTCAAGTCAAACTAACCCAGATCAGTAATCGCAGCGACGCAAATTTCCCTGTGACTGGCAGCGAGTTGACCATTCAACTCGATACCACAGTGATCCCTCCAACCTATGAGGCATTCGATGCCACAGGGGCATCACTCGGTGCCGCTGCACCTTATACGCCCCCGAGTATCAGTGCCTTTGGTTTTACCTTTGAGGTTGACAGCAGTGCCGCGGCTGCGGGTGACAAGTTTACTTTCGATCTATCCTTTGCCGAGGGAGATAACTCCAACGCTGTGGCTATGGCGAAGCTGAGTGAAACCAAAGTGATGAACGGCGGTAAGTCGACCTTAGCGGACGTGTTCGAGAATACTAAGCTCGACATTGGCAGCAAGACAAAAGCCGCCGAGGTACGAGTGGGCAGCGCCGAAGCCGTGTATCAACAAGCCTATGCGAGAGTCGAAAGTGAATCTGGGGTTAACTTAGATGAAGAAGCTGCCAATTTAATGCGTTTCCAACAAGCTTATCAAGCCTCTGCGCGGATCATGACGACCGCCCAGGAAATTTTTGACACCCTATTGACCTCAGTGCGTTAGGAGAATTAACCATGAGATTATCATCCGCGCAGATCTTTAATCAAAGCATTACCAGTGTGCTGCAAAAGCAAACGGCGACGAGCAAAATCCTCGATCAATTAAGCACAGGTAAGAAAGTGAATACCGCTGGCGATGATCCTGTGGCGGCATTGGGGATCGATAATCTGAACCAGAAAAATGCGCTCGTCGATCAATTTATGAAAAATATTGACTACGCAACTAATCGCCTCGGCGTGGCAGAGAGCAAGTTAGGCAGTGCTGAAGATTTGGCTGGCTCGATGCGTGAGCAAGTCATGCGTGCGATAAACGGCACTCTATCTGAAACTGAGCGGCAAATGATTGCCGATGAAATGAAAGGAAGTCTAGATGAGTTGCTTTCTATCGCCAATAGCAAGGATGAATCGGGAAATTACCTGTTTTCTGGATTCAGTACAGATAAAGAACCCTTTGCCTTTGATAACTCAACACCGCCCAAAATTGTCTATAGCGGTGATTCAGGTACCCGAAACAGCTTAGTTCAAACAGGCGTTGCCCTTGGTACGAACGTTCCCGGTGATACGGCATTTATGAAGGCCCCGAACGGACTTGGTGATTATAGCGTCAATTATTTGGCCAGCCAGCAGGGAGAATTTAATGTTGACACAGCAAAAATCGCAAATCAAGCAACATATGTGGCTGATACGTATACATTTAATTTTTCTGACAATGGTGCCGGTGGAGTCAATTTGCAGGTGCTAGATTCGGCGAATAATCCGGTAGCAAACGTCGCTAATTTTGATGCAAGCACTCCGGTCAGTTTTAATGGTATTGAAGTCAAAATCGACGGTAAACCTAGTGCTGGCGATAGTTTCAGCATGGAACCCCAAGCTGAAGTGAGTATTTTTGACTCGATAAGCAATGCCATCGCCCTGATTGAGGATCCTAATTCTGCCAACACACCGCAAGGTCGGGCGCAGTTGGCACAGATATTGAATAATATCGATAGTGGCGTCAATCAGATGAGTTCCGCCAGAAGTGTGGCGGGGAATAATCTGAAGGCCGTCGAAAATTACTCAGAGACTCACACAGAGGAGAAAGTGGTGAATACATCCGCACTCTCTTTATTGGAAGATCTCGATTATGCGTCAGCGATTACGGAATTTGAAAAGCAACAGCTTGCATTGAACGCAGTCTCTAGCGTGTTTAGTAAAGTGGGTTCTGTTTCCCTGTTTGATTATATTTAAGCGTGATATTTGGGGATAACAACCTAAATACACAGGTAGTTTCAAGATTGGAAATGGCCAAGCTTCGAAGTCTTGGCAAGATACTTAGAAGAGGAAAAAAATATGGCTATTACCGTTAACACCAACGTGACTTCGATGAAGGCACAGAAAAATTTAAATACCTCCAGCAGTGGTTTAGCGACATCTATGGAGCGTCTGTCTAGTGGTATGCGCATTAACAGCGCCAAAGATGACGCTGCAGGTTTAGCAATTTCTAACCGTTTAAACAGTCAAGTTCGCGGTTTAGAGGTCGGTATGCGAAATGCTAACGATGCGATTTCTATTGCGCAGATTGCTGAAGGTGCGATGCAAGAACAGACAAACATGCTACAGCGTATGCGTGACTTGACTATTCAAGCTGAAAACGGTGCAAACAGTGCTGATGATATTGCAGCATTGAAGGCTGAGATGGATCAGTTAGTCACTGAAATTGATAACATTGGTACAAGTACAGCCTTTGGTAATACCAAGTTGTTACAAGGCGGCTTCTCTACTGGAAAAGTATTCCAAGTTGGCCACCAGGAAGGTGAGGATGTTATCGTTAAAGTGAAAAAAACGGATAAAACATCCTTATCGGTGACAGGCTTAAACTTAGCAACATCGGCAAATCGTGCGTCCTCACTTGCCGCAATTGATAAAGCCATTAAAACGATCGATACACAACGCGCCGATTTAGGTGCGGTACAAAACCGTTTAGCCCACAACATTAGTAACAGTGCTAATACCCAAGCAAACGTTGCTGATGCGAAGAGCCGTATTGTGGATGTCGATTTTGCTAAAGAAACGTCGGTAATGACGAAAAATCAAGTGTTACAACAAACGGGTTCGGCGATGCTTGCTCAAGCTAACCAATTACCGCAAGTGGCGTTATCACTCTTAGGCTAATCTTAGCCACTCGAGCGTATGGAAGTGCTTTTTGCCTACTTTTTCTAGGTTTCTAGAAAGGTAGGCAAAGTTTTTTATTGGGTAAAATAGTTATCATCATGAAAAATAGATTATTTTTAAAAAGTAAAATTTTTTTAAAAATAATCCTAAAGATAAAAAAGGTGCTGCCGTTAAATATACTGTAACCACTAAGACCCGCCTGGCTTAAGTAGACAGGCAAATTTAGCTAACAAGCCAGGTATAAAGAGGAAACGATCATGGCCATTACAGTAAACACTAACGTCACATCTTTAAAAGCACAGAAAAACTTAAATACATCTGCTGGTGGTTTGGCCACATCAATGGAACGTTTATCCAGTGGTATGCGTATTAACAGCGCGAAAGATGACGCTGCTGGTTTAGCAATTTCTAACCGCTTAAATAGCCAAGTACGCGGCCTAGAAGTTGGTATGCGTAACGCCAACGATGCTATCTCAATTGCGCAGATCGCTGAAGGTGCAATGCAAGAACAGACTAACATGTTACAGCGTATGCGTGATTTGACTGTTCAAGCCGAAAACGGTGCAAACAGTACAGACGACATCGCAGCATTGAAAGCTGAAATAGATCAATTGGTTACTGAAATTGACAACATTGGTAAAACAACTGCTTTCGGTAGTACAAAATTAATGCAAGGTGGCTTCTCTACTGGAAAAGTGTTCCAAGTGGGTCACCAAGAAGGCGAAGATGTTACTGTAAAAGTGAAGAAAACAGATAAAACATCTCTGTCAATTAGTGGATTGGTGCTTGCGACTTCTGCAAACCGTGCATCATCACTCGCCGCAATTGATAAAGCCATTAAAACGATCGATACACAACGTGCTGATTTAGGTGCGGTACAAAACCGTTTAGCTCACAACATTAGCAACAGTGCTAATACTCAAGCTAACGTTGCCGATGCGAAGAGCCGTATTGTGGATGTTGACTTTGCTAAAGAAACATCACAAATGACTAAGAACCAAGTGTTACAACAAACGGGTTCTGCGATGTTGGCCCAAGCTAACCAATTACCTCAAGTAGCCTTATCACTGTTGTAATAACATACTGAAGTGAAATGGTTTTAAGGGAGGTTCGGCGACGGATCTCCCTTTGCTACATAAAATGGTGATTAAACTTTATGATGTATTTGTTTGAACAATTGATGAAAACAAATGCTCAATATAGTGAGGAATGGCTATGGATATCCATATAGCAAATTCATCTGCTCTGGTCCAAAATAGAGTTGAGCTAGCTCAATTACCGCCCAAAACATCGGTTGCAGATGCAGAATTGAAACGTGATGCTAACGTATCGGCGATCGAGCAACCAATGGAAGCTGATGCTGCGGATAATGAACAGGAACCAGGTAAGTTAACTCAAGTTGCCGCCGAACTTTCTGATATGATGTCTATGATGCGTAAAGGTCTCGCATTTAAGGTTGATGAAAACTCAGGTCAAGCAGTTGTTACTGTCTTAGATAGAGACACTGGCGATGTCATAAGACAAATGCCGAGTGAAGAAGCGTTGAAATTAGCTGAAAAACTGTCTGAAGTGACAGGGCTTTTGATGAAAACAGAGGCATAAGACTCACTCGAATGTAGTGAGTATTGATGAGTAGAGGTTGATATGGCATTAACAGCGACAGGTATCGGTTCAGGTTTGGACATCGCTAACATTGTAAAAGTGTTAGTTGATGCTGAAAAAGCGCCGAAAGAGGCGATGTTTAATAAAACCGAAGACAGTATTAAAGCCAAAGTTTCTGCCATGGGAAGCTTAAAAAGTGCGCTGTCTACTTTTCAAGATGCTATCAAAAAATTACAAACAGGCGATGCGCTAAATCAGCGAAAAATTTCTGTAAGTAATGAAACTTACCTGAAGGCGACTGCAGATAAAACCGCTCAAGCAGGAAGCTATGGCATTAAGGTTGAACAACTAGCTGTCAGCCATAAGGTCGCTGGAAAAAGTGTGGCCGATGCCACTTTGCCTGTCGGTGAAGGAAGTTTAGATTTCGGAGTCAATGGTAAGAATTTCTCAGTCGATATTGCCGCAACTGACTCTTTGGCTGCCATTGCTAAAAAAGTCAATGAGGCTTCTGATAATGTAGGTGTTACAGCAACTGTCATTACCACTGATGCGGGCAGCCAATTAGTGTTTAGTTCCGATGAAACGGGCGAAGATAATCAAATTAGTATTACTGCCAATGATACTTCAGGTACAGGCATTAGTGATATGTTTGGCGCGGGAAATATTTCCACCCTTCAAGATGCGAAAAATGCAGTTATTTATATTGATAATCAAAAAGTAACCTCACAATCAAATGAAATCAAAAATGCCATAGATGGTGTTACTTTTAATTTAACCGATGCGGATGTTGCTAAAACGACAACGGTTAAAATTGAACAAGATAACGATGCTGTAAAGACCAATATCCAAGCTTTTGTCGATGCCTATAATAGCCTAGCAACAGCTGTTGATAAGATGTCGGCATACGATAAAGATAAAAAGACAGCTGCGGCATTACAGGGCGATTCTATGATCCGCTCTATTGAGTCCCAGTTACGTAGTATTTCAAGTGAGCGAGTCACAACTGAAGCTGGTGGCTCGATCGCACTGTATGATATAGGTATTAAAACGGATCGATACGGCAAAATGTCTATTGATGACACTAAGCTGACTAAAGCGCTTTCTGAAGATATGCCTAACATAGAAGCATTGTTTTCAAAACCAGAACAAGGGCTTGCAAACCGATTTAATGATCTTGCGGATAGCTATGTTAAATCCCGCGGTTTGATTGCCGATCGTCAAACAAGTTATACCAACCAACAGAACCGCCTTGCTGACCAAAGGGAAGCGTTTACCCTTAAAATGGATCAGTTGACGGCGCGTTTAACTAAACAATTTAATGCGATGGATTTAGTTGTTGGACAATTAAATCAACAAAGTAGTGGATTAGTCGATCGCTTAAACTCGCTTCCTGGCGCGGTCAAAAAGAGTTAGTCCTATTGGATCAGTAAGGGGATAAGCTCGTGAAACAACTTGATGAACTGAATATTGCATTGAGTGAACTTCTTAGCCAATTGACACGAATTCCTGCCGAAGATTTACAAACCGACGACTTGGTCTCTAATTTGCATATTATGGTTGGAGAGCGTCAACTTTTACTCAATGTATTAGTTACTGATGCCGATATGACGGATGCTAACTATCTTCAGCGTCAGCTTGAGCTTACTCAAGACTTTACAAGTAAGGCAAGCATTATCATGGCTGACAGGCAAGCCTTATTACATGCAGGTAGTAAGAATAAGCGCAAGATTAGTGTTTACGAGACTATAGATTCAAATAGGTAGGTGTTTATGAGAGGTTCACTGCAATCATATCGTAAGGTTTCATTAGAAAGTGAAATTACCGTGGCTTCACCGCATCGAATCATCCAGCTTATGTTTGCTGGTGCGCTTCAACGTTTGGCACAGAGTCGTTATGCGATTGAGCAAAATGATCTAGTCAATAAAGGTATATATATCAATAAAGCTATCGGTATTATTACTGGATTAAGTAATAGTTTGAATATGGATGCCGGTGGGCAGATTGCGAGAAATTTAAGCGATCTTTATGACTTTATGCTACGAAAAATATCCGAAGCCAATCTCAATAATGATGTGAAAGCCATTGATGATGTATGCGATATTTTACGCACGATCAAAGAAGGTTGGGATGCTATCCCAGCGGATAAGCATAATGTGTCTTCCCATACTGAAGCGAGTTAATTGGGTTATAGATCAACAGGAAGAAGGCGCACTGAGTGCGTCTTTTTTTTGGCTGATGTCAATTTATTGACTGTTTTAACTAGAATCATGGCATAAATGAACTAAAATGAATTCAGTTTGGCATAATCCGCATCCGAAGCTTGCTTCTCGACTGCTGATAATACAATATTCATCACAGTAGTGATGGTGGCACAGATTGTTACATTGAATTTGTTAAGCTTTTACAGCAACTAATCATAAATAATTAATGCGAATTAATACCTATTAGCGCTTTACGGCCTACTGAATGATGCAAACAGATCAACGAATTTTACTTGTCGGAACCCCATCAGAGCGCTTAAGTCGCCTGTGTTGCATTTTTGAATTTTTGGGTGAGCAAATTGAAGTAATTGCCATCGAAAAACTAAGCACTTGCCTCCAAGAGACCCGTTATCGTGCTTTGGTTATTTGTACCGAAAATACAACCATAGATGCAATAAAAGCACTCGCTGGTCAGTACCAGTGGCAACCTATATTGCTACTCGGTGATATTGGTGATCTTCAAGCATCGAATGTACTTGGGCAAATTGAAGAGCCACTTAGCTACCCTCAGTTAACCGAATTGCTGCATTTTTGCCAAGTTTACGGCCAAGTAAAGCGCCCTCAAGTACCCACAAGTGCCAATCAAACTAAGCTATTTAGGAGCTTAGTCGGGCGCAGTGAAGGTATTGCCAATGTGAGACACTTGATTAATCAAGTGGCAACCTCAGATGCAACAGTTTTAGTCCTAGGACAATCTGGGACTGGTAAAGAGGTGGTGGCCCGTAATATCCATTACCTTTCTGAGCGCCGTGATGGTCCTTTTATTCCCGTGAACTGTGGCGCTATTCCTCCGGAATTGCTTGAGAGTGAGCTTTTTGGGCATGAAAAGGGATCCTTTACCGGTGCGATCAGCTCCCGCAAGGGACGCTTTGAGCTTGCTGAAGGTGGCACCTTATTCCTCGATGAAATCGGTGATATGCCGTTGCAAATGCAAGTAAAATTACTTCGCGTATTGCAGGAGCGGGTTTTTGAGCGTGTGGGCGGCACTAAAACGATTAATGCCGATGTGCGAGTGGTCGCTGCAACCCATAGGGATTTAGAAAGCATGATCTCGGGCAATGAGTTTCGAGAGGATCTTTACTATCGGCTCAATGTTTTTCCCATTGAAATGCCGGCGTTGAGTGAGCGTAGGGACGATGTACCTTTATTGCTGCAGGAGTTGGTTAGCCGAGTCTACAATGAAGGCCGTGGTAAAGTGCGTTTTACCCAGCGGGCCATCGAGTCCTTAAAAGAGCATGCTTGGTCGGGTAACGTTAGAGAGTTATCAAATCTCGTTGAACGCCTAACCATTTTATATCCTGGCGGTTTGGTCGATGTGAATGATCTGCCTATTAAATATCGCCATATAGATGTCCCTGAATACTGTGTTGAAATGAGCGAAGAACAACAGGAGCGTGATGCCTTAGCGTCTATCTTCACCAGTGAAGAGCCCGTTGAAATTCCTGAAACTCGTTTCCCGAGTGAATTGCCGCCGGAGGGAGTCAATCTGAAGGATTTATTGGCAGAACTCGAAATTGACATGATCCGTCAAGCATTAGAGCAACAGGATAATGTGGTTGCCCGTGCCGCAGAGATGCTCGGTATACGTCGAACCACCCTAGTGGAAAAAATGCGTAAGTACGGGATGACAAAAGATTAGTCGCATCAGTTTTTTGTTATTCAATTGATTTTACTTCAAAAATTCATCTTTTAATTTGGCATAGAACCTGCAATCACTCCGTCATAAGCAATTTTTTGACGGAGTGAGACTATGTCAGCCCACCCACTAGCGCAAATTGAGACATTCAAGCACACTAGCAAGCAATGGAACCAACTGCGTGAGGCCGCAAATATGTCCAATAGAATGGAACATATTTTACAGGCTATGCCTTCTGGCGTGGTGATTTTAAATGGTGATGGTATTGTCATCGACGCTAATCCTGTCGCGGTAGAATTGCTTGAACACTCGCTACGTGGTGCCCGTTGGATTGACGTTATCCACTCAGCATTTGCCCCCCAAGAGGATGATGGGCATGAAGTTTCTTTGCGTAATGGTCGCCGCGTTAAGTTGGCGATTACGCCACTCACCCCCGAGCCAGGGCAATTAATTGTCTTGACCGATCTCACTGAAACGCGTCTGTTACAAAAAAACCTTTCACACCTCCAACGATTATCTGCGCTGGGGAAAATGGTGGCAACTTTGGCACATCAGGTGCGCACTCCGCTATCTGCCGCTTTGCTGTACGCCTCTAATCTCGCCAGCCCTAAGTTATCCGAATCGGCGAAAATCAAATTTCAACAGAAATTGGTCGATAGGCTTAATGAGCTTGAACGACAAGTCAATGATATGTTGTTAATGGCAAAAGGGCGTCAAGATGAATTAGGTGAATTGATTGCCCTTGAGGATGTGATAGCCAATGTTATGGCCAATTGCGAGCCCATAGTGGCTAAGCAGAATTGTGTGCTGTCCTTTACCGATACCTCATGCAGCTTAATGCTGGCTAATGCCAATGCGCTTAGCTCCGCGATTAATAATCTCGTGATGAATAGCTTAGAGGCGGGGGCAAGCGAAATTCGTATCGTCGCGACTGAGTCTGCCGATCAGTTATTACTTGAGGTGGTTGATAATGGCAAAGGCCTAGATGCAAATATGCAGCAAAAAGTATTGGAGCCATTTTTCACGACCAAAGCGCAGGGAACGGGTCTGGGGTTAGCCGTGGTGCAATCGGTTGTGCGTAATCACGGTGGTCAAATACACTTAAGTTGTTTGCCCAACCGAGGTTGCACTGTTTCATTAGCTTTCCCTAGGGCTAAATCGGCGACCGTATTGCCTTTGGAGAAGCCCCATGTCTGAAGCTAAATTGCTGTTAGTTGAAGATGATGCCTCACTACGTGAGGCACTGCTCGATACCTTAATGCTAGCGCAATACGACTGTATCGATGTCGCATCGGGTGAAGAGGCCATACTCGCTTTAAAGCAACATCAATTCGATTTAGTGATAAGCGATGTGCAGATGCAAGGTATTGGCGGTTTAGGTTTACTGCATTATCTCCAGCAACATCACCCTAAGCTGCCAGTATTATTAATGACTGCCTATGCCACTATTGGCAGTGCGGTTAGCGCGATTAAATTAGGCGCCGTTGATTATTTGGCAAAACCCTTTGCACCTGAAGTACTGCTAAATCAAGTGTCCCGTTATTTGCCCTTGAAACAAAACAGCGATCAACCCGTTGTTGCCGATGATAAGAGCTTGGCGTTACTTGCACTCGCGCAGCGTGTTGCTGCATCCGATGCATCCGTGATGATCATGGGGCCAAGTGGTTCGGGCAAAGAAGTGTTATCACGCTATATACATCAACACAGTAGCCGTGCAGCACAAGCTTTTGTTGCCATTAACTGCGCCGCCATTCCTGAAAATATGCTCGAAGCCACGCTCTTTGGTTATGAAAAGGGCGCCTTTACCGGTGCTTATCAGGCATGTCCTGGGAAGTTTGAGCAGGCCCAGGGCGGTACCTTATTGCTAGACGAAATATCCGAAATGGACTTAGGTCTACAGGCGAAGTTGTTAAGGGTACTGCAGGAGCGTGAAGTTGAGCGTTTAGGCGGTCGTAAAACGATCAAGCTTGATGTGCGGGTATTAGCAACGTCTAACCGCGACTTAAAAGCGGTCGTTGCGGCAGGGGGATTTAGGGAAGATCTCTACTATCGTATTAACGTTTTTCCGCTAACATGGCCTGCATTAAATCAAAGACCCGCGGATATTCTTCCGCTTGCTTGCCATTTACTTGCTAAGCATGCCAAAGCGCTCAATGTTGCTGAAGTGCCAGAATTGGATGAGCATGCCCGTCGTCGTCTGTTAAGCCACCGCTGGCCAGGCAATGTGCGTGAGTTAGATAATGTGATCCAAAGAGCTTTGATCCTGCGTTCTGGCGCAGTGATTACAGCCAATGACATTATTATCGATGCTCAAGATGTACCGTTAAGTGCGGATGATATGGAGTTTGCCGCTGAGCCGGATGGGCTGGGTGAAGAGCTAAAAGCACAGGAACATGTGATCATTTTAGAAACCTTAGCCCAGTGCCAAGGCAGCCGAAAACTGGTTGCTGAAAAGCTGGGGATCAGCGCGAGAACCCTAAGGTATAAAATGGCTCGAATGCGCGATATGGGTATTCAATTACCCAGTTAGCAATTGCCAAGATAAGTTTTGATTAAAAATTTCCGCTATATAGAGGCCTTAGCCGCAGCTAAGGCCTATTTTATGTGTCAGTTTTTGGCTAGCTAGTCATTCCTTTCAATGGATTTATCCTCATCAGCGGACCTCATTTAAACTTGGCCGCTATTTTGCATTATCCCTGTTATAGATATTTTGATCGTCAAGAACTCGACGACTGGGAGCTCAGCATGCAAATAGGCGCCAATTCATTACTGCAGGAAATGCAGTCACTTAAAGGTGAAATTACCCCGTCTTTTGGTATTTCCCCCAATATCATGCAGCAAGTGAATAATACCAGCGGTGCCGATTTTGGACAGTTGCTCTCCCAAGCGGTTGGTAATGTCAGTGGCCTGCAGTCGACGTCGTCAAACTTAGCCACACGCTTGGAGATGGGGGACACAACGGTTAGCCTGTCCGATACTGTTATTGCCCGTGAAAAAGCCAGCGTTGCCTTTGAAGCTACTGTGCAAGTGCGTAATAAACTTGTTGAAGCTTATAAAGAAATAATGAGTATGCCTGTTTAGGCCAGTGAATAACCCAATCAGCAGGTACGAATCGTGAGCACAGAAATGATTGTCGGGTCGAATTCCGGCTTAGCGGACCAAGGTGTCCAGCAAGAACATAAATCAGGCATGATGGGGAGCCTTGGCGGTGTCGACATGATGCGCCAGATCACTATGATCCTAGCATTGGCCATTTGTTTAGCATTAGCCGTGTTTGTCATGATATGGGCCCAAGAACCTGAGTATCGTCCATTGGGTAAAATGGAAACCCAGGAAATGGTGCAAGTGCTCGATGTGCTTGATAAAAATAAGGTCAAGTACCAGATCGAAGTCGATGTGATCAAGGTACCTGAAGATAAATATCAAGAAGTCAAAATGATGTTAAGTCGCGCGGGTATCGATGGCGCCACCTCAAGCAAAGATTTTTTAACCCAAGACAGTGGTTTTGGCGTCAGTCAAAGAATGGAGCAGGCGCGTCTTAAACACAGCCAAGAAGAAAATTTAGCCCGCGCAATCGAGCAGTTACAGAGTGTCAGCCGCGCTAAGGTTATCCTCGCCTTGCCTAAGGAAAACGTCTTTGCCCGTAATACCTCTCAACCGAGTGCAACCGTTGTTATCAATACGCGCCGTGGTGGTTTAGGCCAAGGCGAAGTCGATGCGATTGTCGATATCGTTGCCTCTGCCGTACAAGGCCTAGAACCCTCCCGCGTGACTGTGACCGATTCAAATGGCCGCTTACTCAATTCTGGCAGTCAAGATGGTGTCTCTGCTAGGGCTCGCCGTGAACTCGAATTAGTGCAACAAAAAGAAGCCGAGTACCGTACTAAGATAGAATCGATTTTGGTGCCGATCCTAGGCCCTGAGAATTTTACTTCCCAGGTCGATGTCAGCATGGATTTTACTGCAGTAGAGCAAACGGCAAAACGCTTTAACCCAGACTTGCCCTCACTTCGCAGCGAAATGACGGTTGAAAATAATACCACTGGCGGGTCAAGTGGCGGCATTCCTGGCGCCCTATCGAATCAGCCGCCAATGGAGTCAAATATTCCGCAGGATGCAACCGCAGACGCAGGGACGACAGAAAGCGTCACAGCGGGTAATTCCCACCGTGAAGCGACTCGAAACTTTGAACTTGATACTACTATCAGCCACACCCGTCAGCAAATTGGCGTCGTGCGTCGCATCAGTGTGTCGGTTGCGGTCGATTTTAAACCCGGGGCCGCGGGTGAGAATGGCCAAGTGGCACGGGTGGCTCGTACCGAACAAGAACTGACAAATATCCGCCGTTTATTAGAAGGTGCTGTTGGTTTCAGTACTCAACGTGGTGATGTGCTAGAGGTTGTGACTGTGCCCTTTATGGATCAACTGGTTGAGGATGTACCTGCCCCAGAATTATGGGAACAGCCTTGGTTCTGGCGCGCGGTTAAATTGGGTGTGGGTGCTTTGGTTATCCTAGTGTTGATTTTGGCTGTGGTTCGTCCAATGCTAAAACGCTTAATCTACCCCGATAGCGTGAACATGCCAGAGGACTCAAGATTAGGTAACGAACTGGCGGAGATCGAAGACCAATACGCCGCCGATACCTTAGGTATGCTCAATACTAAAGATGCTGAATACAGTTATGCCGATGATGGTTCAATTCTTATCCCTAATCTTCATAAAGATGATGATATGATTAAAGCTATCCGTGCGCTTGTGGCGAATGAGCCCGAGCTTTCCACTCAAGTCGTGAAAAACTGGTTACAAGACAATGGCTGAGAATAAAACAAAAGAAGTCGCCGAGGTCCCAAGCTTTAATGTGAAGGACATGAGCGGTATCGAAAAAACGGCAATCTTACTCTTAAGTCTGAGCGAAGCCGATGCCGCCTCTATCCTCAAGCACTTAGAACCTAAGCAAGTGCAGAAGGTGGGTATGGCCATGGCGGCAATGGAAGACTTTGGGCAAGACAAAGTCATCGGCGTGCATAAGCTGTTTCTTGATGATATTCAAAAGTATTCCTCCATTGGTTTTAATAGCGAAGAGTTCGTTCGTAAGGCATTGACCGCAGCTTTAGGTGAAGACAAAGCCGGTAATTTGATTGAACAGATTATTATGGGCAGCGGTGCTAAGGGCCTCGATTCACTCAAATGGATGGATGCGCGCCAAGTCGCCACTATTATCCAAAATGAACATCCGCAGATCCAAACCATTGTTTTATCTTATTTAGAGCCGGACCAGGCCGCGGAGATTTTTGGCCAATTCCCCGAGAATACCCGTTTAGACTTAATGATGCGTATTGCGAATCTTGAAGAAGTGCAGCCCGCAGCATTACAGGAATTGAACGATATCATGGAAAAACAGTTTGCCGGTCAAGGTGGTGCGCAGGCGGCTAAGATGGGTGGTTTAAAAGCCGCTGCTAACATTATGAACTACTTAGATACGGGTATCGAAAGCCAGTTAATGGAAACCATGCGCGAATCCGATGAGGAAATGGCGCAACAGATCCAAGATCTTATGTTCGTATTCGAGAACCTTATCGATGTGGACGACCGTGGCATTCAGACCTTGCTGCGTGAAGTGCAGCAAGATGTGTTGATGAAGGCTCTCAAGGGCACCGACGATCAGTTGAAGGAAAAAATTCTGGGCAATATGTCTAAACGTGCCGCGGAGTTACTGCGTGACGATCTCGAGGCGATGGGCCCAATCCGTATCAGCGAAGTGGAAATTGCCCAAAAAGAAATTCTGTCGATTGCCCGTCGTTTGAGCGATAGTGGTGAAATCATGTTAGGCGGTGGTGCTGGTGATGAGTTCCTCTAATCCGAGTGACAATAAATTGTCGAATAAGGTCGTCAGTGACACTGAAATCGAGTTTAGTCACTGGAACTTACCCGATGTCACCGAAGTTGAAGATGCTAGCGTCTCCAACTTATTTGGCTACTCGGGGCATCAGCATACTAAGCCTGAGACGGTTGAAATGGTTGCGCCGCCGACCATGGCTGAAATTGAAGACATTCGGGCTCAGGCTGAAGCCGAAGGATTTAATGAGGGTAAAACCCAAGGTTTTACCCAAGGGCTGGAGCAAGGAAGGCTTGAAGGATTAGAGCAGGGCCATAGTGAAGGATTTTCGCAGGGTCATGAACAGGGACTAGAAGCCGGGCTTGCCGAAGCCAAACATTTAATCAGTCGATTCGAAGGCCTATTAAGCCAGTTTGAAAAACCGCTACAACTGCTTGATGGGGATATTGAATTGTCCCTAATGACACTCACTATGGCACTGGCTAAATCTGTGATCGGTCACGAATTAAAGACCCACCCAGAGCAAATTCTGTCGGCCCTGCGATTAGGGGTCGAATCCTTACCGATTAAAGAGCAGAGCGTGACTATTCGTCTGCATCCGGATGATGTTACCTTAGTCGAGCAGCTATACTCCAATACTCAACTGGCGCGCAATCAATGGCAACTTGAAGTCGATCCAGCGCTAAATGCGGGTGATTGTATTATCAGTAGTCAACGTTCGCTGGTGGATCTCAGCCTTTCATCTCGAATTGATGCCGTGTTTGAATCCCTTCGCAATCAACAGGCCCATGTTACTCACCAGCAGCAACAGCGACAAGAAGCGCTTGAGCTGGAAGATGCTGCTAAGGTGCTCCATGGCAGTGAGTCTGGTGCTTCCGGCGAAGCATTAAGTGATCTTGAAACCGAAACGCTCCAAGGCCATGGAGAGCAAGATGCAAAATCGCCGTCATCAACTGCTGAATAAATTCCATCACTATATAGATAAAGTGCCGCCGTTTCGTTCTGTGGCAAGTGGCCAATTGGTTCGAGTGGTGGGCTTAACCCTAGAGGCGAGTGGTTGCCGTGCCCCAGTGGGTAGTCTGTGCTCTATCGAAACTATGGCTGGAGATCTGATTGCCGAAGTCGTTGGATTCGATGATGAATTACTCTATTTAATGCCTATCGAAGAATTACGCGGTGTTTTGCCTGGCGCACGGGTTGTGCCGCTGGGTGAGCAGACGGGACTCAATGTTGGGCTGTCGCTATTAGGCCGCGTGCTTGATGGAAATGGCGTTCCCCTCGACGGACTCGGGGCTTTGCAAACCGATCAGCAGGCATCTAGGCACAGTATATCGATTAACCCTTTATCGCGCCGCGCGATTACCGAGCCCCTCGACGTGGGTGTGCGAGCCATCAATGCCATGCTGACTGTTGGCAAAGGCCAGCGTATGGGGCTGTTTGCGGGCTCTGGTGTGGGTAAGAGCGTGCTTTTAGGCATGATGACCCGAGGCACAACCGCTGACATTATTGTGGTTGGGTTAGTTGGCGAGCGGGGCCGTGAAGTCAAAGAATTTATCGAAGAAATCTTGGGTGAAAAGGGCCGAGCCCGCTCCGTTGTGGTGGCCGCACCCGCAGATACTTCGCCATTAATGCGGCTTCGAGCCTGTGAAACCTCAACGCGTATCGCCGAATATTTTCGTGATCTTGGATATAACGTATTGTTATTAATGGATAGTTTGACTCGCTATGCACAGGCGCAACGGGAAATTGCTTTAGCGGTAGGCGAGCCTCCTGCCACTAAAGGTTATCCGCCATCGGTGTTTGCTAAATTGCCGCGCCTGGTTGAACGGGCGGGGAATGGCGGTCCGGGGCAAGGTTCAATCACGGCATTTTATACCGTGTTAACCGAAGGTGATGACCAACAGGATCCGATTGCCGATGCATCACGGGCGATCCTCGATGGGCATATTGTCCTGTCGAGGGCGCTTGCCGATTCGGGACATTATCCTGCGATTGATATTGAGGCCTCCATCAGCCGGGTTGCCCCTATGGTTATCTCCAATGAACATCTCGAAGCAATGCGGCGTGTCAAACAAACCTATTCACTCTATCAGCAGAATCGGGATTTGATTTCTATCGGGGCCTATGCCCAGGGAAGCGATCCTCGGATCGATAATGCGGTACGTCTGCAACCGGCGATGAATGCCTTCCTAAGGCAAACTATGCGTGATGCCTTTAGTTTTGCAGATAGCCAAGCCATGCTGGGGCAACTTGCCGCTCAATGTAAATAATCGAGGCCAAAATGGCGAACGCTGATCCCTTACTACTCGTCTTAAAATTGGCCAAGGATGCCGAAGAGCAAGCTGCATTATTGCTCAAAGCGGCACAATTGGAATGTCAAAAACGTCAGAATCAATTGGCGGCTCTAAACAACTATCGCTTAGATTATATGAAGCAGATGCAGTCCCAGCAGGGGCAAGCCATCAGTGCCAGCCATTATCATCAATTTCATCGTTTTATTCGCCAGATTGATGAGGCCATCGCGCAGCAGAATCGCGTTGTCGCCGATGGCGAAAAGCAAAAAAACTTTCGTCAGCAGCATTGGCTAGAGAAGCAAAAAAAGCGTAAGGCGGTGGAGTTGCTGCTAGATAATAAAGAGAAGAAGCGCCAAGTACTTGAACTGAAAAAAGAACAAAAAATGACCGACGAATTTGCCTCCCAACAGTTTTATCGCCGCAAACAGCAGCAATAGAAATGTTGAACCCTAAATAACGGATCCTAATTATGCTACATCGCAGGATATCGCTCGCAGGCACGCCATGAACTCTTCTCTGAGGGTTCCACCACGCCATCCACCGCGCAGAGGGCCAGCTTACCGATACCCTGCTCGCCCTATAATGTGATCTACAATTGGAATCGACTATTTAGTTCTGTTCCATTGCAGGTATCACAGACACGCCAGCGCACTACAATTCGAAATAGCCAGTGAGTGAACTGGTGTTATAGCAGACTCATCTTAAGGTGATACCCATCCTCTTTGTTTATAACCACTTAATTGGCACCCTATTTGCTTACTTGTCATTAATCTCACTGTAACCGCAGCATAAATTGACGTATTACCCTGGCATTTCTATTTTCCTAGGGGGTGATATTGGAGAGCGAATATGCAACAAATGACGAATATTTTATTAGCAAAGCCTGGGCTAAATGGCGCGGGTTCGAGCAAGACATTAACTCAAGATGCTAATAGTGAAGACTTTTCTGCAGCATTAGCCTCCGTTAGTTCGACGTCTTCCAAAGCGGTTAAGTCTTCCACATCATCGGAAATGGGGGCTGCATCCACCAAAGTGGAGACGGCAAATGATGCACAGCCAGATGATGACAAGGATATTAATTTAATTTTTGCCCAGATTGACATGGCAAGTGAAATGAAAAAAGCGGCAGCTCAGGGCGATAACTTGCCGCTTGCTGTGGCTGGCGAGCAAAATATTGACGCCGAAGTTATAGAGGCGGCTTGCTATGTGACTATGGTGGGTTTCCTTGGGGACAACTTAAATCCATCCGATGCTGACTCAGATGCTGGCTCAGGTATTGACGCTGATATGAGTGCTGCGAGTGGCGATGGTGAAAGTGATTTAGTTAAAGGCGACTTAGCAAAAACAGACTTTTCCGCTGAATTACTCAAGTTATCCGAGGCCGCTCCTGCGACTCAGGATGGTGCAGATGTGAGTGACAAATCCCTCTTAAATGCTGGCGCCTCAGCGGTGGCAATGTCGACAGATGAAATCGCTGTCGCAGGACAATCTGCCCAGCTGGGTAAAGCGTCTGAGTTTGGCGCTGCGGCGTTAAACGCTGTAGAACAAAGTCGCACACCCCAAGGCGCGGCTGATATGGCTGAAGAGGCTAGCGCGGGTCTGACTAACCAAGGCAATTTGCAAGTTCAAAAGCCTCAGAGTGTGAATGCTTTACCGACTCAAGGTGAAAATTCCAGCGCTAATAGAGGGCTGGGGATCATAAATCAAGATGCTGGCTTAGATGAAGCAAAACTAAAAAACAAAGGGTTAGATGGAAAGGGTTTTCGTATCTTACCCATAGAGGACGACAGATTTAATGTGACGTCAGTTGAAGCAAAACTGAATAGTTCGACGGGCGCACAAGTTAGTGGCGATCTTGCTTCATCTTCTCAGTTTATTGTGAATGCGAGTGCTGCCGCGGATAATCGTGTAAGCAATGTTAACCAAGACATCGGCATAAAACCACTGACGGCAGAGGTATCAACTCCGCCGCTAAATATTTTAGGAACAGAACCGAGTAATGGAGAGCAGGCCGAAGATGTAACCGCAAATGCTGACGTTAAGGCAGGGCTGATACTCAAAGATGCTAAGTTGGCGGTCACACTTGATACGCGTCAAGAGACTACATTATTAAATAGGGCTGAAGAGGATACGGCATCCACAATAGAGCTTAAGCCTACTGAGTTTAAATCGTTGTCGACACTCGCTTCAACTGCAGGGCAGGTGCAGATTAACCGTCAAGATCCGCAGCAAGTACAGCTTTCTTTGCGTCAGGGTGTTGAGACTCAAAATCAGATGCAGGAGATGATCCAACGTTTCTCCCCCGTGATGAAGCAGCAATTAGTGACTATGGTGAGTCAAGGTATTCAACATGCCGAAATTCGTCTAGATCCACCCGAGTTAGGCCATATGCTAGTGAAAATCCAAGTGCATGGCGATCAGACTCAAGTTCAGTTCCATGTGACCCAGTCTCAAACCCGTGATGTGATCGAACAGGCCATCCCTCGTTTACGGGAATTACTACAGGAACAGGGAATGCAACTTGCCGATAGTCATGTATCCCAAGGAGATCAGGGCCAGCGCCGTGAGGGCAGTTTTGGTGAAGGTGGCGGCTCCGGGGGCGCGAATGTGGATGATTTCTCGGCAGAAGAATTAGATTTAGGGTTAAATCAAGCAACTAGTTTAAATTCAGGTATAGATTATTACGCTTAAGCAGGTAACCTATAGCGTTAGAGATGGTTGTGACATTTTTGTCACTCGATATAGACAATGCTTAAGCCTAACCTAAAGAGTACTGTAATGGCTAAGGAAGAATCGTTAGAACTTGAAAACACCGACGCCCCTAAAAGTAAGAGAAAACTTTTTATTTTCATTGGCGCAGGTGTGTTTGCCGCCCTGTTAATTGGCGGTGCATTATGGTTTTTTATGGGCAGCAGTGGGGATGAAACTCCAAGTGCTCCGGCAGAAGGCGCGCAGACAGAGACGCCTGCGGTAACGGGTGAGGCTGCAATGGCATCCTATGTACCTATGCCCCGTCCATTTTTATTCAATTTACCGGGACCGGATCGTTCTCGCCTCGTTGAAATTAAAGTTCAACTGATGGTGAGGGGAGCTGATGATGTGTTGACGCAAAAACACATTCCATTAATTGAAGATGCACTGCTGACAACCTTCAGTGGTGCCGATGTGCAAAAGTTAAGTACGCAGGCGGGTAAGGATGAACTGCGTCAGTTAGCACTCCTTAGCGTTCAAAATACCCTGCAATCGGTCACTGGGCGTAAGGTCGTTGAAAAAGTGCTATTTACAGGTTTTGTGATGCAATAATTTTTTATCTTCAGCACCTAAAGAGGCGAAGGCAATACAGTGAGTGATTTATTAAGCCAAGACGAAATTGATGCGCTACTGCACGGGGTCGATGACGTCGATGAGGATGATGAGCTTGATGCCGCTGGGCAGGATGCTCGCTCCTACGACTTTTCCTCCCAAGACCGTATCGTCCGTGGGCGAATGCCTACGCTGGAGATAGTGAACGAGCGCTTTGCACGTCACCTACGTATTAGCATGTTCAATATGATGCGCCGAGCGGCAGAAGTGTCGATTAACGGCGTGCAAATGCTTAAGTTTGGTGAGTACGTACATACGTTATTTGTGCCAACCAGTTTAAACATGGTGCGCTTTAGCCCCCTCAAAGGGACGGCACTTATTACCATGGAAGCCCGGCTGGTCTTTATCCTAGTGGATAACTTTTTTGGTGGCGATGGCCGTTTTCATGCCAAGATTGAAGGGCGGGAATTTACCCCGACCGAGCGGCGTATTGTGCAGTTGCTTTTAAAAATTATCTTTGAAGATTATAAAGATGCCTGGGCACCAGTGATGGACGTCGAGTTTGATTATTTAGACTCTGAAGTTAACCCTGCCATGGCAAACATCGTCAGTCCAACCGAAGTGGTGGTCATTAACTCCTTCCATATTGAGGTGGATGGCGGCGGCGGTGACTTCCATATCACTATGCCTTATTCGATGATTGAACCCATTCGCGAGTTACTCGATGCCGGTGTGCAAAGCGATAAGCAAGATACCGATATGCGTTGGTCACAGGCACTGCATGATGAGATCATGGATGTGAAAGTGGGCTTCGATGCGAGCATTGTTGAGCATGAGTTGACGCTCAAAGAAGTGATGAACTTTAAAGCGGGTGATATTATTCCGATAGAATTACCGGAATATATTATGATGAAAATCGAAGACTTACCTACTTATCGCTGTAAAATGGGCCGCTCACGGGATAATCTAGCACTCAAAATCTGTGAAAAGATCCCTCGTCCAGAAACGGTGAAATCCGAACTCCAATTAGTGACGCGTAAAGGCAAAGCTAGAGATATATCAGAATTATAAGGTGAAGTGAGATGAGTACAGAAGATACGGGTGATGATTGGGCAGCAGCTATGGCTGAGCAAGCGCTAGAGGAAGCCAATGCGATTGCGCTCGATGAGTTGGTCGATGATTCTCAACCTATTAGTAAGGCCGAGGCGGCTAAGCTAGACACTATCTTAGACATTCCTGTAACGATTTCAATGGAGGTAGGGCGTAGCTTCATCAGTATTCGTAATCTGTTACAGCTCAACCAAGGTTCGGTGGTCGAACTGGACCGTGTCGCGGGTGAGCCTTTGGATGTGATGGTCAATGGTACACTTATCGCCCATGGTGAAGTCGTCGTAGTGAACGATAAATTTGGTATTCGTTTAACGGATGTCATCAGCCAAACCGAGCGTATTAAAAAGCTTAAATAATAGCCGCTAGACGAGTTGGAACGAGAGATGAGCACATCGGTAATACTGAGTTTAGTGTCAGCTACTCAGGCGGGGGTGACCGCCGTCGCCAATCAAGGTGCAGAGGCAACCGTTGCAGCCGCGGCCAAGGTTTCTGAGCCATCGCAACTCGCCTCAGCTGCCAGTATGCTCGGTGGTTTGATCCTCGTTCTGCTGCTTATCTTCGCCTTGGCCTATTTGCTAAGGCGATTTAATTTAGTCCCTACACATAATAATGTGCTTAAAACCCTTGCAGTGACCTCCCTTGGGCAAAAAGAGCGGTTGGTGCTGGTGCAGGTTGGTGAGCAGCAGTATTTGTTGGGCGTCAGTGCACAACAAGTGAATTTAATTGATAAATTAGCAGAACCTATTCAAATTGAGTCGGCATCCTTTGCGGACAAGCTACGGCAGGCGAAATTAAAACAATGATGAAGTTCATCCTCAGCTTAATCGGACTTAGTACACTTTTATTTGCCGTATCGGCGGGTGCGGCCGATGGTGTTCTGCCTGCGGTTACAGTCAAAACGGCGGCCGATGGTTCGACCGAATACTCAGTGACTATGCAGATCCTGCTGTTAATGACCTCGCTGAGTTTTTTACCGGCTATGGTCATTATGCTGACGTCCTTTACCCGCATTATCGTTGTACTGTCAATTTTGCGCCAAGCGATAGGGCTGCAGCAGACACCTTCTAATCAAGTGCTGATTGGGATGAGTTTGTTTATGACCTTTTTTATCATGGCGCCCGTGTTTGACAAAATTTATGACCAAGGTGTTAAACCCTATATTGATGAGCAACTTACGCTGCAACAAGCCTTTGATAAGGGTAAGGAGCCACTGCGGGCTTTCATGTTGGGCCAAGTACGGACAACGGATTTAAAAACCTTTATTGAAATTTCAGGTTATCAGAATATTAACTCCCCTGAAGAAGCGCCCATGAGTGTGCTAGTGCCCGCTTTCATCACCAGCGAGCTTAAAACCGCTTTTCAAATTGGCTTTATGCTCTTTGTGCCTTTTTTGGTATTAGATCTTGTCGTTGCCAGCATCTTGATGGCCATGGGGATGATGATGCTATCGCCTATGATAGTGTCATTGCCCTTTAAAATTATGTTGTTTGTGCTCGTCGATGGTTGGGGACTCGTCATGGGAACCCTAGCCAACAGTTTCGGTTAGACGAGTGGGGAAGCCACTATGACTCCAGAAGCACTAGTTGATATCTTCCGTGAAGCCTTGGCCGTCATTGTATTGATGGTCTCCGCCATTGTGTTACCGGGGTTGGGGATTGGCTTAATTGTTGCCGTGTTTCAAGCGGCAACCTCGATTAACGAACAAACCTTAAGTTTTCTGCCTCGTTTGTTGGTGACCCTATTTGCGCTGATGTTTTTAGGACACTGGTTAGTGCAAACGCTAGTAGATTTTTTTCTTGAGATGGTTAACCGCATTCCCCAAGTGATAGGTTGAGCCGATGGAGCTGCTGCTCGATACCTTAATGCAGACTATCGCCTCTTATATGTGGCCGTTATTTCGGGTCGCAAGCATGCTAATGGTGATGGTGGTATTTGGGGCGGCAACCACGCCGGCTCGTGTGCGTCTACTGCTTGCAATGGCAATTACCTTTGCGATAGCACCCGTTTTACCTCCGGTTGAAAATGCCAACTTGTTTTCCTTAAGTGCAGTGTTTATTACTGCGCAGCAGATCATTATTGGTGTCGCCATGGGGTTTGTGACACAAATGTTGATGCAAACCTTTGTGCTAACTGGGCAAATTATTGGTATGCAAACTAGCTTAGGTTTTGCCTCTATGGTCGATCCTGGTTCAGGGCAACAGACTCCAGTAATAGGCAACTTTTTCCTGCTACTTTCCACCTTGATTTTCCTCGCCGTCGATGGCCATTTGCTGATGATCCGTATGCTGGTGGCCAGTTTTGATACCTTGCCGATTTCGAACCAAGGGTTAACGCTCACTAGCTACCGAGCCTTAGCCGATTGGGGTTCCTATATGTTTGGCGCCGCGTTGACTATGTCAATTTCGGCGATCATTGCTTTGCTCCTCGTTAACTTGTCTTTCGGGGTGATGACGCGGGCGGCACCACAGTTGAATATTTTTTCTATTGGTTTTCCAATCACTATGATTGGGGGGCTACTGATCCTCTGGTTAACCCTGACGCCCGTTATGGCGCATTTCGATGAAGTGTGGATAGCGGCACAGCTTTTGCTTTGTGATGTTTTGGGGCTTCAGTGTCAAGTCGATGGCTTGCACTAGCATAATGGGAGTACTCAATGGCAGAAGAAAGTAGCGGCGAACGCAGCGAGGAACCCACTGGGAGGCGCCTCGAACAGGCGCGGGAAAAAGGACAGATTGCTCGCTCTAAGGAGCTCGGCACTGCCACTGTGTTACTGTCGGCTGCAACGGGGTTTTATATGTTAGGGCCCGGAATTGCTACTGCACTTGCCCGCGTGTTTGAGCGGGTGTTTACCATGGACCGTGCTCAGATTTACGATACAAACCATATGTTTAATGTCTGGGGCGTTGTTGCCGGGGAAATTGCCTGGCCCATGCTTCAAATTATGTTGCTGATTGTGGTTGTGGCCTTTATAGGTAATGTTTCCCTCGGTGGGATGAATTTCTCAACCCAAGCTATGATGCCCAAAGCCAGCAAAATGAGTCCTATCGCCGGCTTTAAACGTATGTTTGGGGTACAGGCTTTGGTTGAACTGACCAAAGGGATCGCCAAATTTTCTGTGGTGGCTATCGCCGCCTATTTACTCTTAAGCCATTACTTTAATGACATTTTACTGTTGTCCAGCGATCATCTTCCAGGGAATGTGTATCATGCGCTAGATCTATTGGTGTGGATGTTTATCTTGCTCTGCTCCTCAGTGTTACTGATAGTAGCCATCGATGTGCCATTTCAAATTTGGAATCATAACAAACAGTTAAAGATGACCAAACAGGAAGTGAAGGACGAATATAAAGACACTGAAGGTAAGCCTGAGGTCAAAGGCCGGGTGCGTCAAATGCAGCGTGAATTAGCCCAGCGCCGTATGATGGCTGAAGTGCCTAATGCCGATGTCATAGTCGTCAACCCCGAGCATTATGCCGTGGCGGTAAAGTACGATGTAACTCGTTCCGCCGCGCCCTTTGTGATTGCAAAGGGCGTGGACGATGTGGCCTTTAAAATTCGTGAAATTGCCCGGGCACACAACATTGCAATTGTGTCAGCGCCGCCGCTGGCGAGGGCCATTTACCATACCACTAAGTTAGATCAACAAATCCCCGAAGGCCTGTTTACCGCTGTGGCGCAGGTATTAGCCTATGTGTTCCAGTTACGGCAATATCAAAAAGGCCGAGGCCGTAAACCTATCCCCATCCCATTGAATCAGCCCATACCCGATGAGCTGAAATATTGACCCTTCAAACTATGCTTGCCTTATTGGCGTGATTTTTGCTTTTGTGCTGTTATACGTCAAAGTTTAGGTAACAGTGAATGGATGTTAAAGCGACCCTAGGTCAAGTTAAGCAGATGAAGCTCAGCTCTTTCAAAGGCATAGGTACACCTATGTTAGTGCTTGCAGCATTAGCTATGATTGTATTGCCTATCCCGCCATTCTTACTCGACGTGTTATTTTCCTTTAACATTGCGCTCGCATTGATTGTCTTGCTAGTGGCCATTTATACCGATAGACCCTTAGATTTCGCTGCTTTTCCAACCGTACTCTTAGTGGCCACCCTGTTACGTCTCGCCCTTAACGTGGCTTCTACCCGTGTGGTGTTGCTCGAAGGCCATAATGGGGGAGATGCTGCGGGTAAAGTGATTGAGGCCTTCGGTTCCGTAGTGATTGGTGGTAACTACGCCGTCGGTTTAGTTGTATTTATCATTTTGATTGTTATCAACTTTGCGGTAGTCACTAAGGGTGCTGGTCGTATTGCTGAAGTGAGTGCCCGCTTCACTTTAGATGCTATGCCCGGTAAGCAAATGGCCATTGATGCCGATCTCAATGCGGGAACATTAAACCAAGAACAAGCCAGATTGCGCCGCGCGGAAGTCACCCGAGAAGCCGACTTTTATGGCGCTATGGATGGTGCCTCAAAATTTGTTAAGGGGGATGCGATAGCCGGGATTATGATCCTCGTGATTAACATTCTCGGTGGTTTCATCATTGGTATCGTTCAGCATGGTTTAAGTTTTTCACAGGCCGTTGAAATTTATACCCTACTCACCATAGGTGATGGCCTAGTCGCACAGATCCCTGGTCTGTTACTCTCCATTGCCGCCGCCCTAATGGTGACCCGTCAAAATGAATCCGGCGATATGGGTCAAATGCTGATGAGTCAGATGTTTGACAGTCATAAGTCATTAGGTATCGCAGCGGGTGTGTTATTTGTGATGGGGATAGTGCCTGGCATGCCCCATATGGCATTTTTAAGCTTTGCGGCAATCACCGCCGGTGCGGCCTATTTTGTGTTTAAGCGCAATGAAACCAAACGCCTAAAAGCGTTAGAGCAAGTTAAGTCCGGTCCAATTGAAAGACACGACAAGGAGCCAAAAGAGCTCAGCTGGGATGATGTTCGCCATGTGGACACTATCGGCTTAGAGGTGGGGTATCGGTTAATTCCATTGGTAGATAAAGGCCAAGGTGGTGAATTACTGAGCCGTATCAAAGGTGTACGTAAAAAATTGTCGCAGGAGCTGGGTTTTCTCGTCCCTGCGGTACATATTCGCGATAACTTAGATTTATCACCTAATGCCTACCGTATCTCCCTGATGGGCGTGGTGGTTGGCGAGGCCGAAATTCGCCATGACTGCGAGTTAGCTATCAACCCAGGTCAGGTCTATGGCAAGCTCGATGGCATTGAAACCCGCGATCCCGCCTTTGGACTCGAAGCGGTATGGATTGCGCCAGAACTGCGTGAACATGCGCAAACCTTAGGTTACACAGTGGTGGATGCTGCGACTGTGGTTGCGACCCATATCAGCCAGTTACTGACGAATAATGCGGCAAAACTGCTCGGTTACGAAGAAGTGCAACAACTGATGGATATGCTAGCCAAACATTCGCCTAAGTTAGTGGATGGCTTTATTCCCGATGTTATGCCGCTGGGTAGTGTCGTAAAAGTGATGCAAAACCTATTAAATGAAGGAGTTTCGGTCAGAGACTTGCGTACCATAGTGCAAACTTTGTTAGAATACGGCACTAAGAGTAATGATACCGAGGTATTAACCGCGGCAGTTCGTATTGCATTGAAGCGCATGATAGTCCAAGAGATCTCGGGTCCTGAACTCGAAATCCCCGTCATAACTTTGGCGCCAGAGTTGGAACAGATGTTGCATCAGTCAATGCAAGCAACCGGTGGTGATGGTCCAAATATTGAACCCGGTCTTGCCGAGCGTATGCAGCAGTCCTTAGCCGATGCAGCTCAAAGGCAAGAAATGGTCGGACAGCCCGCCATATTGCTAACGTCTGGTATGTTACGCGCAACCTTATCGCGCTTTGTTAAACATACTATTCCTAATCTCAGAGTGATTTCTTACCAAGAAATCCCCGATGAAAAGCAAATACGCATCGTATCTGCCGTCGGCCAGTAGAGGACGCATAAGTGAAGATTAAACGATTTTTTGCCAAAGACATGCGTGCCGCACTGGCCCAAGTGAAAGAAACACTCGGCTCAGATGCCGTGATCATGTCAAATAAAAAAGTGAATGGGGGCATAGAGATTGTCGCCGCCGTTGACTACGATGAGCCTAAGGCAAAAGCCCCCGCAACCGCGCCAGCACCGACCTTTATGGATGTGAGTGACGATCTTGTCTCCCTTGGTGGGAAGCAGCCCGTTCGCGCCGAGACTCGTGCTAAGCCTGCGGCGCCCGCTGATTCGTTGCAAGCTTTGCTTGAAAAGCAACAAAGCCGTTTAAATCAACAATTATCGCATCAGCAAGTTGATACGGAATTACCCGCATGGGCAAAAGGTTTACAGGCTCCGGCAGCGCCGAAAACTGAACGTCGAGAAGCGCCAGCCACCTTTGATAAGAAGCCACAGACATCCCAGAAGCAAAATGCCGATATCGAAGCTATGCGGGATGAGTTAGCCTCATTGCGTAATTTATTGACACACCAAGTGTCCTCTTTGATGACTGAGCATAAAAAACGTATCGACCCCGTTGGAGCTATGCTCGAGTCTAAATTACTTGAAGCCGAGTTTTCCCCTGCGGTTGCCGCAAAACTGGCGGCATTAAGCCAGCACTATACCCCCGCCGAATTAGTCAGAGCTTTGCCTCAAAGTTTAGCTAATATGCTGGATAATCAAGGTGATGATATTGTTCGTCAAGGTGGCGTGGTTGCCTTGGTAGGGCCCACTGGTGTGGGGAAAACGACCTCCTTGGCAAAGTTAGCCGCTCGTTTTGCCGCTCACCACGGTCCTGAGCAAGTCGCGTTAATTACCACGGATCATTATCGCATTGGTGCCTATGAGCAATTGGCGACCTATGGCAAAATAATGGGCTGCCCCGTAAAACAAGCCCATGATCTCCATGAGCTAGAGCAAATTCTTTATCAGTTCAGAAATCGCAAGCTAGTATTGATAGATACCGCGGGTATGGGACAAAGGGATATGCGGCTCTACCAGCAACTTGATAATTTAACTGCAAATAGCAGAATACCAATTCGCAGTTATCTGGTACTGTCTGCCACAGGGCAGCGCCGAGTGCTGCAAGATGCAGTTAATCATTTTAAACGTATTCCTTTATCTGGTGCAGTACTCACAAAACTTGATGAATCTGTTTCTTTAGCAGGTGCACTAAGTGTGTTGATCCAAAGTGGGTTACCATTAAGCTATGTGACTGATGGTCAACGCGTTCCTGAAGATATGAAAGTCGCGGATACCTTAATGTTAGCGCAGCAGGCGCTGGCGGCATTAGATAGTACAGAACAACAATCATTACAAGACACAGCGTGGTCAGATAATATGGCCTGTGCATTTGAGTAGAGTTATGACCCTGGATCAAGCAAGTGGTTTACGTATGATGAATCAACCCTATAACGAAAAAGTGAAAGTAATTGCGGTCACGGGCGGTAAAGGCGGCGTGGGTAAAACCAGTGTCTCTATTAATACCGCGGTGGCATTAGCCGAGAAGGGCAAGCGAGTCTTAGTGCTCGATGCTGACCTTGGCTTAGCCAATGTTGACGTCATGTTGGGGATCCGTGCCGAGCGTAACCTCTCCCATGTATTATCGGGTGATGCGGAGCTTGACGATATTATTGTCCGCGGTCCTAAGGGCATAGGCATAGTTCCGGCTACCTCGGGTACTCAAGGGATGGTCGAACTTAGCCCTGCGCAACATGCTGGCTTGATTCGCGCTTTCAGTGAGATGCGCACTCAGTTTGATATTCTAGTGGTGGATACCGCTGCGGGGATCTCAGATATGGTGCTCAGTTTTTCCCGCGCCTCGCAGGACGTTTTAGTCGTGGTGTGTGATGAACCTACCTCTATAACCGACGCCTATGCGTTGATCAAAATCCTCAGCCGTGAACACGGCGTTTTCCGCTTTAAAATTGTTGCAAACATGGTGCGTAGTTTACGCGAAGGTATGGAATTATTTGCTAAACTCAGTAAAGTGACCGACAGATTTTTAGATGTCGCACTCGAGCTTGTTGCGACAATTCCATTTGATGAAAATCTGCGTAAATCAGTGCGTAAGCAAAAGTTAGTGGTAGAGGCTTATCCTAAGTCTCCGGCTGCAATTGCGTACCAAGGGTTGGCAAATAAAATCATGAGCTGGCCCGTTCCGCAGCAACCTGGTGGGCATTTGGAGTTTTTCGTTGAACGTTTAGTGCAACGACCAGATTTTCAAGAGGAAAAAACGAGTGAGTAAAGCCGCAGCGTATACTTGTTTAGACAATAAATCATCTATCGTTGAACAGTATGCTCCGTTGGTTAAAAGAATTGCACATCATTTGCTCGCCAGATTACCAGCCTCTGTACAGCTTGATGACCTACTGCAAGCTGGGATGATGGGATTACTCGAAGCATCATCCAAGTTTGATGGTGGCAAAGGTGCAAAATTTGAAACCTTCGCCGGTATACGGATCCGCGGTGCCATGCTGGATGAGATCCGCCGTGGCGATTGGGTTCCTCGTTCCGTTCATCGTAACAACCGTAGGGTCGCGCAAGCTATTGATGAGTTAGAGCAAGTTTTGGGTCGTGATGCGCGCGACACAGAAATTGCAGAAAAACTTGATATGACGCTCGATGAGTACCATCATATCCTTAACGATGTTTCTGTCGGAAAAATCATAGGGATAGAAGACTTAGGCGTATCGCAGGATATACTAACTCCGAGCGATAGGTCTGACGATGGTACGTTTGAGGCATTAGCCGAGACCCAATTTCATTCTGCGCTAGTTGAGGCAATAAAATTATTGCCAGAAAGAGATGCGTTAGTGTTATCGCTGTACTACGATGAAGCATTGAATTTAAAAGAGATTGGCGCCATTCTTGAAGTAAGCGAATCGCGAGTTAGCCAGATATTAAGTCAGGCAATGTTGCGACTCAAAGGCAAGCTCAAGCACTGGACATAAGTATAATTATTAATCGAGCACAGAATGTCAGCTCACCGGAGGAAACCTTGGACAAGAATATGAAGATTCTTATTGTTGACGACTTTTCAACAATGAGACGTATCATCAAGAACTTGTTGCGAGACTTGGGGTTTAATAACACCCAAGAAGCAGACGACGGCTCAACCGCCCTGCCCATGTTGCAAAAGGGGGATTTTGATTTCGTTGTTACAGATTGGAATATGCCCGGCATGCAGGGAATTGACCTGTTAAAGGCTATTCGCGCAGACGATTCGCTAAAGCATTTACCCGTATTAATGGTCACGGCTGAAGCAAAGCGTGAACAAATTATTGCTGCCGCGCAGGCGGGAGTTAATGGCTATGTGGTTAAACCTTTTACCGCAGCTACGTTGAAAGAGAAGTTAGATAAAATATTCGAACGACTCGCTTGAGCAAGGATGAGCTATGAAGTCATATACATCAGGGCTCATCACGCTCGAGCAAGCTCGGCATTTAGTTGAATTATTAAGTGCGGGTGAGCAATCTCAGGCTGATGATTTATTTCGGGAACTCGCAGCTCCGCTACAGAGAGAACTCTTTGATGAAGTCGGTAAACTAACCCGACAACTTCACAGTGCGTTAATGGACTTCCAAGTCGATAATCGATTAGTGGAATTAGCCAATACTGCAATACCTGACGCCAAACAACGATTAAGTTACGTCATCGATATGACGGAGCAAGCGGCAAATAAAACCATGGATGCGGTCGAAGAATGCTTGCCATTGGCCAATGCATTAACCGCTAATATTGAAAGGGTTATGCCATCTTGGGAAAAGTTAATGCGCCGGGATATCGCATTAGCGGATTTTAAAGTGCTTTGCCACGATGTGCAGCATTTGATGTCGCGTAGTGAACAGGACTCGAATCGGTTACGTGAGTTACTTAATCAAATACTGATGGCGCAGGATTTTCAGGATCTCACGGGGCAAATGATCCGCCGCGTGATCGATCTGGTGATGGAAGTTGAAAGTAATCTGGTGTCTATGCTGACGGTATTTGGTGAGCAGCCGGTAATTGAGAGTCAGATTACTCAGAAAAATAATATTGAAGCAGAAGGCCCGATAATGAATGCTGAGCTTCGTCAAGATGTGGTAACGGGTCAAGACGAAGTGGACGATCTTCTATCGAGTCTGGGTTTCTAACTGGGAGTCAATTTGATGGCCTTTGATGTAGATGAAGAGATACTCCAGGACTTTTTAATCGAAGCAGGCGAGATTTTAGAACTGCTGCAGGAGCAACTTGTTGCCCTTGAAAATAATCCTGATGATACTGACTTGCTGAATGCCATTTTCAGGGGATTTCATACCGTTAAAGGCGGCGCAGGCTTTCTCAGTTTGACCCCTATGGTCGATGTTTGCCATGAAGCGGAGAACACGTTTGACCTGTTACGTACAGGGAAAAGAAGCGTCAATGCCGAGCTGATGGATATTATTTTGCAGGCTGTGGATGCCATCAATACCATGTTTGCGCAAACCCAGCAGGGCGAGCAGCAAGATCCAGCCGATCCAGCCTTATTAGCTAAGCTCAAAATGCTCAGTTCAGGGGCGCCACTGCCATCAGAATTAGGTCAAGTTGCGGCTGAACCAGAACCAGAACCTATAGTTGAAGCTGAAGTTGCTATCGTTGTTGACGAAATGCCCGTTGAAGTGACAAAAAATGGCGATTCAAGCATAGATGAAATTGACGAAGCGGAATTTGAAGCCTTACTCGATGCCTTACATGGCTCTGGTAAAGGTCCTGCTTCTGCGAATGTTGCAATTGACGCTCCAGCTAAAGCTAAACCAGCAACACCCGTGAGTTCAGCGCCCGCCAGCGATGATATTACCGACGATGAATTTGAAGCGCTATTAGATGAACTCCATGGCTCTGGCAAATTTAAAGTGGAAGTCGAAGCGCCCGCCAAGCCTAAAGCCGCCACAGTCACGCCGCCTTCTGCGCCAGTCGATGCGGATGAAATCACCGATGATGAGTTTGAGCGTTTACTCGATGAGTTGCATGGTAAAGGTGGCGCGCCAGCTAAAGTCGCCGTAAAGGCTGAAACTAGCCCAGTTACACCAACGCCTACAGCTCCCACACCTGCTCCTAAGGTTGCTCCAGCCCCTATCGCGGTGGTAAAACCTAAGGCCGAAATCGTTGTTGCTGAGAAAGCCCCCGCGAAAGCGGCGGCTTCTGCAAACGTGCCACAAGGTGAAACAACCGTTCGGGTTGATACTGCAAGACTCGATCAAATCATGAATATGGTGGGTGAGTTAGTATTGGTTCGTAATCGGTTGGTGAGTTTAGGCGTGAGTCGTGATGACGAAGAAATGTCTAAAGCATTAGCTAACTTAGATTTAGTTACCGCAGATTTACAAGGTGCGGTGATGAAGACTCGGATGCAACCGATCAAGAAAGTCTTCGGTCGTTTCCCTCGGGTTGTTCGAGACTTAGCACGTACACTCAATAAAGAAATTGATTTAGTCATGGTCGGTGAAGAAACCGATCTCGATAAAAACTTGGTAGAAGCGCTCGCGGACCCTTTGGTCCACTTAGTGCGTAACTCTGTCGATCATGGCATTGAAATGCCTGATGATCGTGAGGCTAGCGGCAAGCCTAGAACCGGTACTATTACTTTATCCGCCAGCCAAGAGGGCGACCATATACTGCTGAAAATCGAAGACGATGGCGCGGGTATGGATCCTGAAAAGCTCAAGCAAATTGCTATCAAGCGTGGGGTGCTCGATGAAGATGCAGCAGCACGTATGACGGACAGCGAAGCTTATAATCTGATTTTTGCTCCTGGTTTTTCAACTAAGGTTGAGATTTCGGATATTTCTGGCCGCGGTGTGGGTATGGATGTGGTTAAAACCCGCATTACCCAACTCAATGGTACAGTGCATATCGATTCGATGAAGGGCAAGGGCACCATACTCGAAATTAAGGTTCCCTTAACGCTGGCGATTATGCCAACCTTGATGGTCGATGTGGCTAAACAAGTGTTTGCTTTACCACTCTCAAGCGTGAATGAGATTTTCCACCTCGATCTCACTAAAACCAATATTGTCGATGGTCAGCTTACCGTCATAGTACGTAATAAAGCCGTGCCATTATTCTATCTAGAACACTGGTTGCATCGTAATAAAACGACCTTTAAGCATGGCGATAAGAAGCATGGTCATGTGGTTATTGTGCAGCTAGGCATGATGCAAATTGGTTTTGTGGTTGATGCGTTAATTGGCCAAGAAGAGGTCGTGATTAAGCCACTTGGCGCTATGTTGCATGGCACGCCTGGTATGGCAGGTGCGACAATCACCTCCGATGGCGGGATTGCACTGATTTTAGATGTGCCAGGACTATTAAAGCACTATGCAAAAAATAAAAGTTAGTTTCCAAGCTAAGGAATGGAATGGCCATTAAAGTATTAGTCGTTGATGACTCAAGTTTTTTCAGACGACGTGTTAGTGAAATAGTCAATCAAGATCCTGAACTGGAAGTTATCGCCACGGCCTCAAATGGGGCCGAAGCGGTAAAGTTGGCTGCTGAGCTTAATCCTCAAGTCATTACCATGGATATTGAAATGCCAGTGATGGACGGTATTACCGCCGTCCGTGAAATTATGGCAAAGTGTCCCGCTCCCATTTTAATGTTTTCCTCATTAACCCATGACGGCGCTAAAGCAACTTTAGATGCGCTTGATGCGGGAGCATTGGATTTTTTACCTAAGCGTTTTGAAGATATTGCGACCAATAAAGACGATGCCATTCTTTTGCTTCAGCAAAGGGTTAAAGCCCTTGGCCGCCGCAGAATATTTCGTCCGATAGCGCGCCCAGCGGTTACCACACCAGCGCCACGCCCGAGTGTGAGCACAGGACTGGGTTCATCCTCCCTCGCACACACTCAAGCAACACCTGCGCCAGCGCGGACACCTACGACATCTTCGATTCGTGCCAGTGGAAAACAATATAAGTTATTGTTGATTGGAACATCGACCGGTGGACCTGTAGCGCTGCAAAAAATTCTGACCCAGTTTCCGGCTAATTACCCACACCCTATTTTGCTTATTCAGCATATGCCCGCCGCATTTACGCCGGCATTTGCTAATCGCTTAAATGGTTTGTGTAAAATAGAAGTCAAAGAAGCGGTTAATGGCGATTTATTGCGTCCAGGCTGTGCATATCTTGCACCCGGTGGGATGCAGATGATGATAGAACGCTCGGGTTCGAGTGGGCGCATTAAAGTGCTCGCTGGCAGTGCTGAAATGAATTACAAGCCCTGTGTCGATATTACATTTGCATCAGCCTCAAAGGCCTATGGTGGTGATGTGCTTGCCGTTGTTTTAACGGGTATGGGCGCCGATGGGCGGGAAGGCGCGCGTATGCTTAAATCTGCGGGTGCGACGATTTGGGCGCAGGATGAAGCCAGTTGCGTGGTTTATGGTATGCCGCAGGCGGTTGCCAGTGCGGGGATCGCGACCCAGTCTATTTCATTAGACAATATGGCTGAATCCATTTTAAAAGAGTCAGCGCGTGGCTAAGGTAACGACTCCCGTGAGCACTAATGTTGTGCTCATTATGGTACTAATGGGGATTGCTATTGTTTGCCTTGGGGCGTTGAGCCTTGATTATAATAGAAAAATTAACCTGCTACGTGATGAAGTCAAACGCTTAGAGTCTACGCAGGTGCTGCTCATGGTACCAGATGAACAAGCCGAGGCGATTGCGACTTGGCTTGCTTCCCATCCGGATCAAACAAAAGCCATGTTAAAACTGGCTTCTCCGGGGGAGCAAAAAGCGGTCACCTTAGGTCCTGAGACGTTAACAGCACCTGAAGATAATATTCCTCCGCTATTAGATAAATCGTTGGATAAGTCGTCTGAGCAAAATCAAACCCAGACACCGCTTATGCCCGAGCAATCTAATACGATTAACAGCACTGGTACAGTACCTGTGATTATCTCGGAGAATGCTGATGGTGTAAAAATTATCAGCTTACCTAATGGCGGTATAAGAGTGACAACGCGGGAAGGCGACTAGCCAATCCCATCCTGACAGCGTCAATGCTGGCGAATAACTCGATTAACTAAGGGCTCACTTCTTGAAAGTATGGACGATAGCGAATCAAAAAGGCGGTGTGGGTAAAACCACGTCGGTAGCCAGCTTAGCGGGCGTGCTCACTAAGCGGGGGAAGCGTGTGCTGATGATTGACACCGATCCCCATGCCTCGCTTGGTTATTACTTAGGAATAGATTCTGAAGAAGTTCCTGGTTCACTCTTCGATGTTTTTCTTGCCCATCGCGATTTAACCAAAGAACTTGTTCTATCCCATGTTGTTCCCACCTTAGTCGATGGACTCGATCTGCTGCCTGCGACTATGGCATTAGCGACCTTAGACCGTGCCCTAGGGCATCAAGAGGGGATGGGATTGGTGCTTCGTAATTTACTTGCGCTGGTTACCGATGAATACGATGTGGCGATAGTCGATTGTCCGCCCGTTTTAGGGGTGTTAATGGTGAATGCTTTGGCGGCGAGTCAGCATATTGTCATTCCCGTCCAAACCGAGTTTTTAGCCATTAAAGGGTTAGAACGTATGGTTAAAACCATGGAGATTATGGGACGCTCTAAAAAAACGAGGTACAGCTACACCGTTGTGCCAACCATGTACGACAAGCGAACTAAAGCGTCTCCCGCGGCGCTGCAAGTTCTCAGTGAACAATATGGTGATAGTCTTTGGCGGGATGTGATCCCTGTTGATACTAAGTTTAGAGATGCCAGTTTGGCACATTTACCCGCTTCGCATTATGCAAGTGGTAGCCGTGGTGTAAAAGCCTACGAAAGATTGTTAGATTTTTTATTAGCTGGGGAGTTTGGCCATGTCAAAATCGGTTGATGAGACTGTTTTTGATTTTTTTGAATTATTGCTACATGAAGATGATGTCTCTCCTGCTATTTCTCACGCGGAGAAACCTCATTCACTTAAGAGTATTAAAGACAATGAGGCTGAATTACTCGATAAGGCCATCTTAGCTGAGCATAACCGCAGCAAGCCTCAGGCAAGCGTGACTATTGCGGCCGAGGTGCAAGTTGCTAAGAGCAAAGAGCATCACTTTAGCACGCCTTTAAGTGAACTATCGCCTCAGGTAAATAAAGAAGCCTTAGAGAAATTACTTGCACCAGTATTTAAGAGCAACCCTCTTAGTGAACCTCCAATCGTTGAGGTGCCAGAAGTTGCTACGCTGGAGGAGAGTTCTGCTCATTTAGCTCAAGATACCATTCCATTGGCATCGACAGCTGCGCAGCATCAGCCTCCTATTGCCGATACGATAACGGCGCCAGAAACTCAAGTGGGTATCGCACCGCCCAGTATTACGAAAGATTTACAGGAAGTGCTCGATGATGAGTTTCAAGTACTATTCTTTAAAGTGGCGGGCCTCACCTTAGCCGTGCCGCTGGTGAGTCTGGGTGGCATAGTGAAAGTGGAGCGGATCAATCATATTATTGGTCGTCCATCATGGTTTTTAGGAGTGCAAACCCACAGGGAAGAGCAGCTAAATATTGTTGATACCTGCGCCTGGGTTATGCCAGAAAAATACACGGATACACTGGCGCAATCGGTAAATTATCAATATCTTGTATTGTTAGAAGGCAGTAACTGGGGATTAACTTGTGAGTCCTTAGTCAATGCTGTAAAAATTAATAAATCGCAAGTAAACTGGCGTAGCAAAGCGGGTAAACGACCTTGGTTAGCTGGTGTCGTAAAAGAACAAATGTGTGGCATTTTGCACGTACAAGCCTTAGTTGAAATGCTTGATGCGGGTTTAGGTTGTCAGGACTCAATTGGTTGAGGTAAACATGAAAGATACAAGAAATGTCGCAGCCGTAGCTGCAAGTAAAGATGATGCGGTATTACAATGGGTTACCTTTAAGCTAGACAATGAAACCTACGGTATAAATGTGATGCAAGTGCAGGAAGTTCTGCGCTATACCGAAATCGCTCCTGTACCAGGGGCTCCGCATTATGTTTTGGGTATCATTAACTTACGCGGTAATGTCGTGACGGTTATCGACACACGTTCACGTTTTGGGCTGCAGTCAGCTGAGGTCGATGATTCGACCCGTATCGTGATTATTGAAGCGGAAAAGCAAGTCATCGGCATTTTAGTCGATAGTGTTGCTGAAGTGGTTTATTTACGCCGCTCTGAAATTGATAACGCACCAAATGTCGGCACTGAAGAAAGTGCGAAGTTTATTCAAGGTGTGAGTAACCGAGATAATGAGCTACTGATTTTAGTTGACCTCGATAAGTTGCTGTCCGATGAAGAATGGGCCGAGCTAACACAGATATAAAGTGTCGGTTGGCGCTGTGCCACACTGCAAATACCAATATTTTCAGTATTTGCGGTGTACCTATGGAAAAGTGGGATTTGTTTTGCATTCTACCCACACGGTTGTGAACCACTTTTCCATGATGGATCTTGACAATCATAGAGATGCATAAGGATTTTTGATGGGCGATGAATTTATAATCGCAGCGTTAGTCTATGTTATTGCGTGCTTAGGATTAGTTCTCTATTTGCAGAAACAGTTGAGTAAATTACGCAATAAAGCCGAGGCGTTAACCGTCTTAGTCAAAGAAGGGGACCGCCAGCGTGAATCTTTTAAACGGGAATTACAGGAATTACGCAGTGGCACCATAGGCGTTGGCCGACGCGTGATTGAACTTGAGAAGCGGCTACAGCAACAGTCTGAGCGGATTGAGGAATCGTCGCAGCAGGACCCTCAGGCGAAACTCTATACTCGAGCGATGAAAATGGTGGCCCTGGGGGCAGGGGTCGATGAGTTGATTAAAGAGTGTGAGTTACCTAAGGCGGAAGCTGAGTTATTGATCCGTCTACACCGTAAATAGTCATTCTAGGGCGGCCTTCTGCGGCTAGAAAGCAGCAAAAAGCGTTGCACTAGGACGCCACTTCGTGGCTCTAGGATGCGCGCAAGCTCGCTCTAGAATCTAGATCCTAGAAGCGCAGCGTCCTAGCGGGCCCGAGTCTGCTCCGCTTTTCCCTCCTAAGCTTCTTCTACAATCTTTTGATGCATATTATTCCACTGTTCGGGAAATTTACCATCAAGCATATAGACGAAAGCGATGAGCTCGGCGATAAGCAAATACAGTTCTTTTGGGATCTCTTCGCCCAGCTCCAACAAGCTAAGGAATTGGCTCAGATGGGGATCTTGGTGAATATAGACGCCAGATGCCTTGGCAAGGGTGATAATCTCTTCGGCGATAAGCCCCTCTCCAGTGGCAACAATTTTGGGGGCATTTTTGCCATCGTAACTTAAGGCGACAGCCTGCCGGGTTTTATTGTCTTCATTCATATCAAAGTGTCCGGATTGTTATTGCAACGATTCACCCAACTATGCCTTTGTTTTAACAAGAAAGTGGTCGCCTGGGAGTAAGGTCGCTGGCACTTGGGCTATTTGAGTCGAGAGTTCTCCTGGGGTAAATCCAATTTGTGAAAGCTTTTGTCCTAAGGGCAGGAGAAAGTTATCAACCCTGTTTAATAACTGTTGATTATTCCCTTTAAATTGAATGTCTAACGTCTGCAGATGACAGCGAGCACTGATAAGTAACGGCCCCTGTGTCAGATTAAACTTGAGCTGTAAATGCCAGCCTTGCTGTTTTTGTTGTTTATCCTGATCCGCATCTTGCTCAAACTTTCCTTCGAGCTGTTCATGGCGCTGATTTATTCCATAGGGCAGTGCAAAATACCATACGAGATTACCGTTAGTTTCACTGCTCGCTTGTTGGTAAAGGTGCAAACTCGAGGCGAGTTGCCCCATGGTTTCGAGGCCGCCAGCCTTACTGAGCTGGTTGAGTAGATTGGTCGAAAGCCCTATTTTAGCTTGCAGTTGTTCGAGGTAATTAGCCAGCTTCTGGCTGACAACATTATTCGTGCTATTTGCCCTAACGCCAAGTAGCAATTGGAATAATGAGCTAATGGCACTCGCATTCATAAAAAGTGCCGCTTGATTAAGCTGTGGCGTTGCAAGATTAAGTGTAGCGAGCCCGAGAAGATCAGCTTTAAGTGCCTCGGGAATGCTCAATTGACTTAAGGGCTGGGGGCTTAATTGTGGCAAACGTTTGAGCAGCTCAGCCGCTAAATTGAGATGATTGCGTAGGGTGAGCTGATCAAGGGGTAAAGCCCCCGTTTTACTAAAGGCCTTTTGCAAAACCTCATTAACAGATATCCCCGCTTCAGCTGACTTATTTCTCTTCTGCTCACTAACTTGTCCTTCTAAAGGAGTTAAGAATTGCAATGGGGAAAGTTGTGCCGCTGGGTCACTCGACTTGGGAGTCAGGCCATTTGCCATTTGTGGCACTAAGGATTGCACTGACGCTGAATTAACTGAGGTTGCAGGATTTGCTGAGTGAGCTCCAGATGCTTGAGCTATTGGCTGAAGTTGAGCTTTATCGGGTGCGCTGCTTCCTATCTCTTGATGGGGAGTGTTTTGAAATAATCCCGCCTGAAGTGATGCCGCGGTAGCCGGGTTCTGCGTTAAGTTAGGCGCGGCACTCTTGGCTAAAACAGAATTGGTTGTAAGAGTATGGTTTGATACGGCATCGGCTGGCGTCACGGCTTTCCCATCGATACTGTGGGTTGTTAGTTTGAGTTCTGTGCCCGCAGATAATAGTCCTAGTGTTGATTTAGCCAGGCCCGCTTGCCCTGCATCTATACTTATTTGCCCTAGATTTAGGCTACCCTTGGCAGTGGCTGATGTCGAGTCTAGATTTGGTCCGGAAAGGTTTGTCGCTATTGATTGCGCTACCGCAGCACCAGAAGATAATGCACCTGCGGTTGTCGTTTTCGCTATGACGCCAGTTGTGGAAGCACCTTCTGTTTGGGGAACAAGGCCTTCCAGTTTTCGAAGGAAGGTCGCAATGATTTGGGCAGGCTCAGTTTTAGCAATAACAACATTGGCAGATTGTTTATCAATTATGGGAACCTGAGTTTCATTTATTGGGGCGCCAATAAGAATTTCGAGTTTGCTCAGTATTGGGGTCAGTACTAAAATGGGCCGTCCCTGGGATAGGGCTATTTTCGCTTGATACTCCCCCGCACTAAGTTGAGTCTTCGGATCCTGTTGAATGACAGTCCCATTTGCAAATTGAAATTCTTTATTGATAACAACAACATTGGGAAGGGGGTAGCCTTGGGGACGTCCCGCAAGCGCATAGAGTTGCTCTAAGGTTATCCCATTTTGCTGCGCTAACTGTGTTATCGCTTCGGGCAGCTTTAATGTCAGGGATGTGCCTAAGGCAAGCAGTTGAGCCGTTCGATTGGCGTGTGTTGTTGCTGCCTGAGTTGCAGTTGTAGCCGTTTGAGTGACTAAAAAATGGCTAGCGGTGATCAAAGCTTGCCTTTGCTGCGTATTTACGAGCTTTAAATTATATTCTGTACCGTTTAGAATAATACTATCGCCATCTGCTGAAACAAGCACTTCAGCAGGGATTGGGCGTGAGGATACATTAGAGGCATCCACCTGTGTCACCGAAGTGGCCCGCGGCGCATTGACTGTATTGATAAGTGGAATTGACTCCATACAAAGACCTTTACTAGTTTATCCTTTGGCATATTATTTTGAAAAATTAACAATTGACCAAAATATTTTGCCAAGTATGCTTATGCGCTTTGTGAAAACGATGACAATTTCTCTGTCATGCTAGAGTATGCCACTAAGTGAATGATCTCTATATCGTCACTTATCCATAGTCACTTTAGCGAAAACTCGATATCGAAGCAGTACATTTATTAAGAGAGCAATATGAAGTTGAGATGGATAGGGTTACTTTTAGGATTAATGCTATTGCCCAATGTTTATGGGGCAGAAGTTTCTACGCCCGATACGACCACAGAGACCCCCTCGGCTGTAAAAATTACCTACAATGACCCACAGGATCCCTTTGAGGGGTTTAACCGCGTAATGTGGGACTTCAACTATTTATATTTGGATAGATACATTTACCGCCCGATTGCCCATGGTTACAACGACTATATCCCTATGCCAGCCAAGACCGGGGTAAATAACTTTATCCAAAATCTGGAGGAGCCAAGCAGCTTAGTCAATAACGCTTTGCAAGGTAAGTGGGGCTGGGCCGCTAATGCGGGTGGCCGTTTTACGATCAATACCACGGTCGGGCTGTTAGGGGTCATTGATGTCGCAGATATGATGGGACTGCCGCGCAAGCAGGACGATTTTAACGAAGTCTTAGGTTACTATGGCGTACCTAATGGCCCGTATTTTATGGCGCCTTTTGCGGGCCCCTACGTTGTTCGAGAACTCGCGTCAGATTGGGTGGATGGTCTATACTTTCCACTATCAGAGCTAACAGTATGGCAAGCCGTCGTAAAATGGGGGCTAAAAAGTCTTCACGCTAGAGCAACCGCAATTGATCAGGAAAGGCTTGTCGATAATGCGCTTGATCCCTATACCTTTGTGAAAGATGCGTACATACAGCATATGGACTATAAGGTCTATGATGGTGATGTTCCACAAAAACAAGATGATGATGAGTTGCTCGATCAATACATGCAGGAACTTGAGTAAACCTATGCGCTGTACTTGGCTGCCAGCATTTTTAGCAGTCAAGATCTTGCCGTATTGAATGATTCTTCCGATGTCATGATTGAGTTATTGCCGCCGCAATGAATTTTATTCGGGAATCTTTATGGCGTTAAATGGTGTGTCAATTCTTTGGGTCGAGGATGATCCTGTGTTTCGGCAAATTGTCGCCACGTTTCTCAGTGGGCGAGGTGCCGAAGTTGTACAAGCCTGTGATGGTGAGCAGGGGCTGAGCATTTTTAAGCAACAACGTTTCGATATTGTTTTAGCCGATTTAAGCATGCCCAAACTGGGCGGGCTCGATATGCTTAAGGAAATGGTTAAGCTTGAGCCTTTGGTCCATGCCATTGTGATATCGGGCAATAATGTTATGGCGGATGTCGTTGAGGCATTACGCATTGGCGCATGTGATTACTTGGTTAAACCCGTCCCCGATTTGTTTATTATTGAGCAATCCATTCGTCAAGGTTTACAACGTACCCACAACGATGATCCCATGTGGGTGGATTTTGATGCCTTGTCCCACCAAGAGCTAAACGATAACTTAGCGCTATTAGAACAAAGTGTCGAAGCCGCGAAGCAAGTTCAGCAACAGCTATTTCCCGCATCCAATATCAGTTATCCAACGGCTAAGGTGGATTACAGTCTATTTAAAAATAGCGATATCAGTAGCTATTTTATTGACTCCACTATGGTGGGCAGCGAGCACTTGATCATGTATATGGCGCATCTTTATCCTGAGGATAATCGCGCCGCCTTTGCTTGTGTATTATTAAGAAGTTTTGTTAATCAAAAGCTTAAAAACTACCGTAGTGGCCAAAGTCAAACCATTATTGAGCCATTTAATATGTTGAGTTACCTCAATGAGCGACTGGTGAAGTCAGGACTCGATATCACAGTCGATATCATCTATGTCTCCATCGAATTGACTAAGTATCGCGCCGCCATTGCCCAAGCCGGTAAGGGGCTGCGATGCTATTTACGCAATGATGAAGGTTTAAGTCCTTTAGCCCTTTCGGATAGCTTACAACTGGGGATGCTCGATTGGGGTAAACCCAGTATGCAATTCCGCACTATCTTGCCACAAGAACAACTCTGTATTGCCACCAGTGACGTGCAGCATAAACAGTATCTATTGGAGAATAAATTTAAGGGTTTGGTTTATGATCCCACTATCCCCGCAGGCGGATTTATGCAGTTAAGTTTATAGAAAGCTAAAGCGAGGACGGTCTCTTCGGCCTGCTAGGACACTGCAAGAAGAATCTAGGGCGTTGCTTCGCAACTGCTAGGGCGCTGCAAAAAGCGCTGCTAACGCTCGTAAGCTCGCTCTAGAACGCCACTAGGTGGCTCTAGGCTCTAGTAGTGAGGCGCTCTAGCTTCTGAGCGTGCCGCTTTGCGGCTATGGAACGTCACTGCGTGACTCACCGATAACGGAACGGGCTTCGTTCCGATGGGGAAGAGTGTTTGCGATTCCAATTCCTTTTGTTATTCCTGCGTGCGTGAGTATGACAGTGTAAGAGCTGAATTCTTCGTCTTTTCTGTAAGCGCAGCGTTTCGTCAACCGTAAACTAAGTGTTCTGTCATCTATGGCGAAGCTGTGCATTTGCGAGGATGATGGGTAATAAGCATGAAGGGCAGAGCACTAGGACAAAACAAAAAACGCTGCATTTATGGCAGCGTTTTGTGATCGCAATCTTAGATTATTAGCAGTGTAGAATCTGGGCGCTACTACGTGGCTCTAGAATCTAGAAGGAGAGAAGCGACGCTCTACTTTTATCTAGCAGGGCGAAGCCCCCTCTAGCAGCGCAGCGTCCTAGACTCTAGAACCTAGTGACGCTCTACTTTATCTCTTAATTGCTTCGTGCTCGCCAGTGACGGCAATTTCATCTTCTAACGCTTCAGCTTCAGAGTGATGTTTAGTTTCTGCACCGTGCATCCAATCAACCAGTTTATCCGCCATAAAGTACAGAATAACGCCAGACAGTGCGGCAGTAATCGCAATACCTGAGAAAATCGCCATCGCATTAGCCAGCTGTTCCTCTACCTCGCCACCATGGCCGATAAATGAACCAACAACGCCACCGATCTTGTTAGCGGCGGCAACGAATAGGAACCAAGCGCCCATCATTAACGATGCAATACGCAGCGGTGCGAGTTTGGTCACCATAGATAAACCAATAGGTGATAAACACAGCTCGCCCATAGTATGGAAGAAATAAGCGCCAACTAACCACCACATGCTTGATTTAGCTGATGCATCGCCGCCCATTTCGACAACGGCACCAATCATAAATAAGAAGCCAACAGCCAGTAAGACTAAACCTAAGGCAAACTTCACGGGGGAGTTTGGTTCATTCTTACCTAAGCGAACCCAAATAGACGCGACAACTGGGGCAAAAATCACGATAAACATTGCGTTTAAAGATTGGAACCAAGTGGTAGGCACTTCCCAGTCACCAATCATTCGATCGGTAAAATTGTTGGTGAATAGGTTCATCAGGCCGCCAGCTTGTTCAAAGCCTGCCCAGAAAATGATAGTGAATAAACCCATTACCATAATGACCTTGATACGGTCACGTTCCACTTTTGTCAGAGGTTCTTTACGAACTTCGCCTTTTTCAGCCGCCTTTTCGCGCTCCAGTCTTGCAGCTGGAACTCGGCCGATATTGCCAAGTAATTTCTGGGCAAATACAAGCTGGATAATGAGTGACAGGATCATACCAATACCAGCACAGATAAAGCCGGCCTGGAAATTGCCATCATAGGCAGCAACTACTGAACCGACGATAATGCCAGAAAGGAAAGCACCAACGTTAATACCCATATAGAAAATGGTGAATGCACCGTCACGGCGATGGTCGCCTTCTTCGTAAAGATCGCCAACCATGGTAGAAATATTTGGCTTAAACAAGCCGTTACCAAGGATTAAAATACCTAGGCCAACATAAAATACTTCAGTGGACATGCCCGCAACCCACGTATGGGGTGTGCCTAAAATAAATTGTCCTGCGGCCATTAAGGTACCGCCAATCATAATGGCACGGCGCTGGCCCAAAAAGGTATCAGCCAACCAACCACCTAACAGCGGCGTAAGATACACAAGACCAGTAAATGTACCATATAAAGAAATAGCATCGGCCTCAGACCATCCAAGGCCATGGCCGCCTTCACTTTGTACTTTATCGACTAAATACAGCACCAAAATGGCGCGCATTGCATAATAACTAAAACGTTCCCATAGCTCTGTTGTAAATAGCAGGAACAATCCTTTGGGATGCCCAAGCATTGTCCCTTGTGGTTTTGCTACGTTCATGAAGTTTCCACCTTAAGCTCGTGATTGCCTGTGGGCCCCTGAAACAGGATGATGTCGCCACAGAAAAATGGTTGTTGCTTATCCCATATTCGCCCTGAGTAACAAGGTTTATCCTAAACGAGAAAATCAGGATAAAATTGTTGTATTACTGCAGGTTACGTATGAGTTATTGTTACGTTTTTATAATAAAAGTAATATTTTAGGCGTTAATTTGAATATTTTCGCTAAAATCCCACCTTATATACCCCTTAAAAGTAGCTAAAGTCAATTTTGGCTTGCCAACTGGCGACATTATCAGCGATTAGTTGCGAGTACCGATTAGTGCTGATTTTGCTAATATATCTGGCAGTTGCTTGCATACCGTTCAGCAAAGCCGAAGAAGCAAAAAACTGCTTCCATCCATCTTAACAACTTTGCTATGATTGCGACCCGTGAATGGACGTCACCTAACATAGGGTAGTGAGAGCAGTAGATGAAGGCATGGTACCTTTTGTATTGTAAACCTCGTAGTGAAGCGAGGGCACAACAGAACTTAGCACTTCAAAATTTAGAAACCTATTTACCCATGGTCTCTGAAGAGAAATCTCAACGTGGTCAGAAACGGATCTGTCGCGTACCACTATTCCCAAATTATCTGTTCATCAATTTTGACCCAAGCCAGACAAGCGTCAAGCAGGTCCATTCTACCCGTGGTGTGAATCGTATCGTCAATTGCCAAGAAAAAATGACCCCCATTGACGACCGCATTATTCACGCCATTCGCATGAAAGAATTAACGCCCTCCCAAACTGTTTTAGCCGATGAACCAGAGCTAAAAACGGGGGAAAAAATTCGTTTTAAAGATGGCCCATTTGTTGATTTAGAAGGTATTTTTCAAGAAAAATGCCCAAATAAACGTTGCCATGTTTTATTCAATATCATGGGACAGGTCAATACCTTAACTGTTCCAGAGCAATCTGTTGAACGAATTTAAGTTTATGTTGTAGTTCAAGCGTTTTAGTAAGAATAATGCTTAGTAGCTTGTAAGACATTGACTATAGCAGTATAAAAAGTGTTTGTTTTTTGAAAATCAATCATTAGATTAAGTTTTTGATTTTCAATGAATTATATGTTTTATTTTTGATAAATATTTTTTGTTACTTTTATTTGGTTGGAATTTGAACTATGTGGCTTGTGTTAGCGCACAAATCAATCAGCCGATGTAAGTCGTTTACAGTAGAATCCCGCAAATTGATTTTTTGCGGCTAAAATCTCTTTGTGCAACTAAAGTTTTACTGTGATGCAGCAGTAAGGGATGTAAGCAAGGGATTTAAGATAGGTTGCCAATATTAGCCAATACGATAGTGTTGCCATAGCCACTTGGCGTTTAAATGGTCACTTAAAGCTGATAAAAGCTGAAGGTGTGCGGTATGAAATATGGTCAGCTTTAGCGCAGACCTACCGCCGTAAGCAAGTTTAGAAACACAATGTAGATACACAAGATAAATAGGATACTAGGACTCTTAACAAATTAAGGTACTAGATTTAATTTTTTATATCACATTGAATAATATGGATTTTCGCGTTGCGAAGGGCAATTTAGAGGCCGCAATCTATGGGCGGTAGCGTGTCTGAAAGGTAAAAGACAGAAAAGTTTCTGTCTTTTAGCGGACGCCGAAGGGCGTCTCGCCCGCCACGCGGATCGGTAGCGTGTCTGAAACCTAAGAAAGGACGCCTTCGGCCTGCTAGAACGCCACTGCGTGGCTCTAGGACACTGCAAAAAGCGCAGCTGCTAGAATCTAGGGCGAAGCCGCTTTTCTCCTTCTTGTCCTAAATTTCTTTGCTATTCCCGGCAACGACTGCATGGTCAATTTTGTTCCATATAAAATATGACATTTCCACCCTCCATCGTGGTCAGATGCAGGAGGTTGAACTCTTTGATTAGAAAGAGTGCAGGAGCAGTTATCGACGCGGGAATCCATAGTAATGTCTTTTGCTGGTTTAAAGCGTAGTGACTTAAAGCCCAAGAGTTGGATCCCCGCGTTCGCGAGCGCGAGGATGACGGCTTAAAAGCGAGGATGACAACGTTAAAGTGAAAGCGCTCAACTTTTTTGGTAAGCGCAGCATTCTGTCATCTAGAACATTACTGCGCAACTGCGATTATGCTTCGCTGCTAGAACCTAGAACCTAGAACCTAGAACCTAGAACCTAGAACCTAGAACCTAGAACCTAGAACCTAGAACCTAGAACCTAGAACCTAGAACCTAGAACCTAGAACCTAGAACCTAGAACCTAGAACCTAGAAGTCGCGTAGTGACGCTCTGCTTTCAACAATTTTACATTTTCAATCCAATCGGAGATATCTGGTGTTACAACAAGTCAAAAAATACATCAAAGCGGTTCCAAGAGCCGTAATATTAGTTGGCATGAGTGCCACTATATTGATGGGCGCTCAGGCGCAAGCCGTTACGCCCTCTCCGCAGATGATCGAGCAATTTAAGCAGTTACCTAAGGCTGAGCAACAGCGGTTAGCAAGGCAATATGGGATTGACCCTAGTATTATTTCGGGTAGCCAAACTCAGCAACAAGTTGTTAATCCTGAAGTGGTTACATCCCGTGATGTCACGCCGATAAATGCATCGACAGAACAAAAAGAAAAAGCAGAGCTTGATTTTTCTGCTGATTCATCAAATTCAAAATTACGTCGCTTTGGCTACGAAATGTTTGCTGGCGAACCGAGCACTTTTGCACCCGTGTCGGATGTCCCCGTGCCTGGAGAATACTTAGTTGGCCCAGGTGATAACATCAAAGTTCAGCTCTACGGTAAAGAAAACAAAGAATACGATTTAGTGATCAATCGTGAAGGTGTGATCCAATTTCCTGAGCTAGGCCCGATCCCAGTGATGGGGTTGAGTTTCTCAGAACTTAGAGACACGCTTTCGCAACGCATCCAACAACAGATGATCGGTATTGAGTCCAATATCACCATGGGTGAATTACGCTCAATCCGCATTTTTGTTGCTGGTGATGCCTATAAACCCGGCTCTTATACTGTTTCTAGTTTATCGACCATTACCCAAGCTCTATTTGTGGCCGGTGGTGTCAATGAAATTGGCTCACTGCGAAATGTGCAGTTAAAACGCAACGGTAACTTAGTTGGTACGCTCGATCTCTATGACTTATTGCTAAAAGGCGATGCATCGGGTGACCTACGCCTACACTCTGGCGACGTTGTCTTTATCCCCTCTATTGGTGGTTTGGTCAGCGTATCGGGTGAGGTAAGACGCCCAGCTATCTACGAATTGAAGAAAAATGAAACCATGGCGGATGTCATCGCTATGGCAGCAGGATTAAATCCAGGCGCCTACCCAAAAAGCAGTTCAGTCGAGCGTTATAATAGTAAGTCATTAAAAACTATCGTGAATGTGGATCTCACCTCTGAACAGGGCAAAATGACGCCCGCTAAGGCTGGTGATGTTATTCGCGTAAAAAGTGCATCAGAGCAGTATGAAAGTGCAGTTACCGTTGTTGGTGCCGTTGTTCGCCCAGGTAAATATCAGTGGGTTGGAGGCCAAAAGATCAGTGATATTTTGCCTTCATTATGGGGTGATTTAGCCATATCCGCTGACTTGGACTACGGTCTGTTAGTGCGAGAAGTAAATCAATACGGCGATATTGAGGTCTATCAATTCGCACCAGGTAAGGCGATTGGCACTAAGGATAGTAAACAAAACTTAGCCTTAAACCCGCGTGACAAAATTATCATTTTTAATTACTCAGATGATGAGCAAAACCGTTACGAACTAAATAAATTGGTACAGCAGCGAGTGGCTAAAGTCACTTCGCTCAATAGCGAAAGTCTATCGGGTTCTGACTTATTCAATACTGGCTTTGTCCAGCTTGAAAATGTCAAACTTAGCAAACGCGCTCAAATTGCCGGTGTCGTGGTGAATGACGCTCCTAAAAATGAGCAAGCCACAGTTGTTAAAGGGGTGGTCAGCAAAATGCTGGCAAATCTCTTTGAAGATAACGAGCTAATTAAATTAAGCGACCAGATGCGTCGCCAAGAGTTGCTCTATCCTGTGATGGTTAAACTCAATAACCAAGGCCGCGCAGGCAAAGGCACCCAAATTGTGGCCATCGATGGTCAAGTGAAATTACCCGGTGCTTATCCTTTGTCTGTCGGTGGGAGAGTATCCGATTTAGTTACCGCTGCAGGGGGCTTAAAAGAAGGCGCTTATACTGTTAGGGCGGAATTAACCTCAACAGTGACAGATAATGAGGGCTCAAAAGTTGAGCACCGTAATCTTGATCTGGAGTTAGCACTGCAAGGGGATGAAACGGCTAATGCGCGTTTAGTGGGTAGAGATATACTCACAGTGATGACAACGCCAGATTGGCAAGAAAGTAAAGTCGTTGAAATCCGTGGTGAAGTGAAATTCCCTGGTCGCTATAGTATTCGTCGAGGTGAAACACTAAGCGATTTAATTACCCGTGTCGGCGGCTTCACTGACTATGCATCTTTGCCGTCAGCGGTATTTGTGCGTGAGTCTGTGCGTCAGCAGGAACAGATTGAAATTAAAAAGCTTGCCGATCAACTGCGTCGTGATATTGCCACCCGTGGTATATCCAAAGATGGCACTGTGGTGAATTACTCCGATGCCCAGTTAATGTTGGCAGATCTAGAAAATATCAAAGCCGTTGGGCGTTTAGTGGTCGATTTACCCGCAATATCACTCGGAATTAAACAGGCCGATCTCCAGCTTGAAGATGCTGATATTTTATATGTGCCTTCCACTAAGCAAACCATCGCGGTAATGGGCGAAGTGCAACATCCGGCCACGCACAGATATAAGGAAGGCTTGACACTCGATCAGTATCTAGCCATGTCGGGTGGAGCAAGGGAGCGAGCTGATGCAGATCGTACCTATGTGATCCAAGCTAATGGTTCAGTGTCAATGCTGAGTAATTCGAGCTGGTTTAGCAGTGGAGATCAATTGCAACCGGGTGATACAGTGATTGTTCCGTTAGATACCGAATACACAGATAATCTAACCCTTTGGTCGCAAGTCACTGGCATTATCTATAATACCGCAGTCGCAATCTCAGCCATCGCGGGCCTATAAAACGAAGAATCTAAGGCGTTTTCGCAACTGCTAGGACGCTCGCAAGCTCACTCTAAAATCTAGACTTTAGAATGAGCGAACGACTGCATGGTCAATTTTGTTCCATACAAAATATGACATTTCCACCCTCCATGGTGGTCAGATGCAGAAGGTAGAATGCTTTAATTAGCAAGAGTGCAGGAGCAGTTATCGAGCGACGCTCTTTTCTTAGCTTTTAGCTTTACCTTTATAGAAGCGTTCTAGCCGCGAAGCATCCTAGAAGCAAAGCGCTCTCAGCACTCAATCAAATCAAAAGATAAAGTAATGAATAACCAAAACATGCCACAAGAGTTTAAGGATATAAGATTCTCTCAAACTACAAGCGAAGATGAGATTGATTTGAGAGAGCTTTTTGCTGTTATCTGGCGCGGTAAATGGAGCATTTTGGCAATTACGCTCCTATTTACAGTTGGTGCAGTGGTATTTGCCATCAAACAGCCCAATATCTACAAATCTGAGGCCCTGCTAGCACCAGCATCCGAGGAACAAGGTGGTGGCTTGAGTGCTTTGGCATCTCAATTTGGTGGTTTAGCTAGCCTTGCGGGAGTTAATCTTGGTGGCAAAGGCGGCACAGATAAAACCGAATTGGCAATTGAGGTATTAAAGTCGCGCCAGTTTACTAGCGAGTTTATTCAAAAGCACACTATCCTTGCTGATTTAATGGCGGCAGAGAAATGGGACAGGGATGCAGATAAAATTATCTATGATCCTGAGCTTTACAACGAGCAAACCAATACCTGGATGCGTGAAGTTAAAGCGCCATTTAAACCTGAGCCGTCGATGCAAGAGGCCTATAAAGTCTTTAGTAAAATGATCGTTGTTAATAAAGCGAAAGATACTGGTATGGTAACCTTATCGGTAGAGCATTTATCCCCAACAGTCGCGCAGCAATGGGTTACCTGGTTAATTCAAGATATTAATAAAGTGATGAAGGATCGCGATGTTGCTGAAGCGCACCGCAGTACTGAGTTTTTAAATAAACAAATAGCTCTAACTAATGTTGCCGATATTAAAACAGTACTTTACAAACTGATTGAAGAACAAGCTAAAACTATTATGTTTGCCGAAGTTCGCGATGAATACGTATTTAAAACCATCGATCCCGCATTAGCGCCTGAAGAAAAGGCTAAACCCAAACGTGCATTAATTTGTGTATTAGGTACTATGCTTGGCGGCATGCTCGGCGTGATGATAGTTTTAGTAAGACATTTTATGAGAAAAGAGCAAAACTAGAATCTAGGTCCTAGAACCTTCTGCAATCCGTTATCCTCGCGAACGCGAGGATCCAGTTCTCAGGAATTTGGTTCTAGGGTTGGCCTATTGGGACAGTTTGAAGAAAAGCAGTAAAACCTTGATTTTACAAGGGATAGCGAAGATGTAGCTGTCTCAAAATAGATAAAAAGTGTCTCAGTTTGGTTTGGAAGTCTGAGATGAAAATGTGTAATACTTCAATTTCTTTTTTAGAAATTGTTCTAAATTAGGTCTTAAGTAATGACGAAAAAGAAAGTGCTTACAGTTTTTGGTACACGACCAGAAGCGATTAAAATGGCGCCATTGGTACACGCATTAGCCTCGGATGATCGCTTTGAAGCTAAGGTCTGCGTAACTGCTCAGCATCGTGAAATGTTAGATCAAGTGTTATCGTTATTTGAAATCACTCCTGATTATGATTTGAATCTAATGAAAGCTGGTCAAACGCTTAACGATATTACCTCGCGTATTCTGCTTGAGTTAAAACCGGTTCTGCAAGAATTTAAACCTGATGTTGTCCTAGTTCATGGTGATACCGCCACAACTTTTGCTTCAAGTCTCGCCGCCTATTACGAACAAATAGCAGTCGGCCATGTTGAAGCTGGTTTACGTACGGGTAATATTTATTCTCCTTGGCCAGAAGAAGCAAATAGAAAATTAACGGGCGCTTTAGCAACATATCATTTTGCCCCGACAAAAACTTCTAAAGATAACTTGTTAAAAGAAAACTATGCTGAAGCAAATGTAGTCGTTACAGGTAATACTGTAATAGACGCATTATTAATGGTTAAAGCTAAAATTGAGCAAGATAATGATCTTAAGGATAGTCTTGCAGCACAGTTTCCTTTTTTGGAAGAGAATAAAAAACTTATTTTAGTAACTGGTCATCGCCGTGAAAGCTTTGGCGGCGGTTTTGAGCGAATTTGTGAAGCCTTAGCAATTACAGCAAAAGCAAATCCTAATGTACAAATTCTTTATCCAATGCACTTAAACCCTAATGTGCGTGAACCGGTTAACCGCATTTTAGGTTGTATCGAAAACATTATTTTGATTGAGCCACAGGAATATTTACCCTTTATTTATTTAATGATGCGAAGCTTTATTATTTTAACTGATTCTGGTGGCATCCAAGAAGAAGCACCGTCACTGGGTAAGCCTGTGTTGGTGATGCGAGACACCACAGAACGACCTGAGGCTGTTGAGGCTGGAACAGTAAAGTTAGTTGGGACAGATGTTGCTATTATTGTGGATAGTATTAATATATTGTTAACTGATGAAGAGTCTTACAAAAAAATGAGTTTTGCTCATAACCCATATGGAGATGGGTTGGCTTGTAATAATATTATGAATGCATTGAGAAAATAAATTTTGAATTTGGTTAAAACTTCAATACTTAGTTTTATTGCTACGGCGATAAAAATGCTTGTAAATTTGATTATAAATAAGTTTGTAGCTTTATTTATTGGGCCTACAGGTTTGGCAGTGATTGGTCAATTTCAAAATGCAACGTTATTAGCTAATAGTTTTTCTAGTGCAGGAATTAACAATGGTGTGATTAAGTATACTTCAGAATATGGAGAAGATTTAGATAGCAAAAAAAAATTGTGGGGCACATCTTTAAGATTAACTTTAATTTGTTCTTCTGTTACAAGTGTTTTTTTGTTATTTTTTTCTGAGAATATATCATCATACTTATTCTCTTCTCTTGATTATAGCTATGTCTTTATCGTTTTTGGATTGACTTTAGTGTTTTTTTCAGTAAATCAATTGTTATTATCTATAATTAATGGTTTGAAAGAAATAAGCTTATTCATCCAAATAAATATAATGCAAAGTTTAAGTAGTCTGCTGTTTACTGGGACACTTATTTTGTTTTTTGGTATAGATGGTGCGTTGATTTCTTTAGTAACTAACCAAGCTATAGTCTTTGTAATTATTTTGTTTAAGTTGAAAGGTCACAAAGAAATTATAATAAGTAATTTTTCAGAAAGATTTAATCGTAATGTTTCAAAAAAATTATTGAGCTATTCTTTTATGGCCTTAGTTTCTGCTCTTTGTTATCCAATATCATCGACCATTATTAGAAATTATATTGGAAGCCATTTATCCTGGGATTACGCTGGTTATTGGCAAGCTATGGTATATATATCTTCGATGTACTTGATGGTAATAACAACTATGCTCTCAACGTATTTTTTACCGAGAATCTCAGAGTTAAAGGATAAGGATGACATTAAATTAGAGCTTTTGAGAGGGGGGCGGTTAATTTTGCCGCTAGTTTTATTTTTGGCGGTGACTATTTTCTATTCAAAGCATCTGATCGTTAATATTCTATTCTCTGCTGAATTTGAGCCAATGTTAGAATTATTTAAATGGCAATTGGTAGGTGATGTGGTTAAAATATTTACTTGGCTTTTAGTTTATGTATTGTTAGCAAAAGCTATGACTAAGTTATTTGTTTTGTCAGAAGTTATTTTTTCAGTTACATCTGTACTGTTTTCTATGTTTTTTATAACACATTCCGGGTTTGTTGGACTAAGCTACGCTTTTGCTCTTAACTATTTTTTATCATTTATTTTTATGTTACTTATTGTTTTAAGGTACTTGTTTTGGGAAAAATAATTCTTGTTACTGGCGGTGCCGGTTTTATTGGTTCAGCAGTTGTTCGACATATTATCAGAAATACTGAAGATAGTGTAATTAACCTTGATAAACTGACTTATGCAGGTAATTTAGAATCTCTGGTAAGCGTAGAGGCAAGTGAGCGATATATTTTCGAACAAGTGGATATTTGCGATCGTGCTGAGTTAGATAGAGTCTTTTCACAACACCAACCCCATGTGGTAATGCATTTGGCGGCCGAGTCCCATGTTGACCGTTCAATTGCTGGCCCGGCTGATTTTATTCAAACCAATATTGTTGGCACGTACATGTTACTTGAAGCAGCCCGCAATTATTGGATGCAACTTGATGCTGAAGGTAAAGCGGCATTTCGTTTCCATCATATTTCAACTGATGAAGTGTATGGTGATTTGCCACATCCAGATGAAATTAGTGTTGGATGCTCAATGGAGAATGATGAGTTAAACAACTCTGAACACTCAACATTGCCGTTGTTTACCGAGGTAACGCCTTATGCGCCTAGCAGCCCTTATTCTGCCTCTAAAGCATCAAGCGATCATTTAGTACGTGCATGGCTACGTACTTACGGTTTACCTACGATTGTGACCAACTGTTCCAATAATTATGGTCCATACCACTTTCCAGAAAAGTTGATCCCATTGGTCATTCTGAATGCACTCGAAGGCAAGCCATTACCAATTTATGGTAAAGGCGAACAGATCCGCGATTGGCTATATGTCGAAGACCATGCTCGCGCACTATACAAAGTGGTTACTGAGGGCAAAATTGGCGAAACCTACAATATTGGTGGTCATAACGAAAAACAGAATATTGAAGTTGTCAAAACCATCTGTTCAATTTTGGATGAACTCGCGCCAATGCACGAGCGTGGTTACCCACTTAACACTCAGCATTCATCATTAATCACTGAAGTTGCCGATAGACCAGGCCATGATCGCCGTTATGCCATCGACGCAAGCAAAATGAGTACAGAGCTTGATTGGCAGCCACAAGAGACGTTCGAGACTGGTCTACGTAAAACAGTCGAGTGGTATTTAGCTAACCAAGATTGGTGTAAGCATGTACAGGATGGGACTTATCAGCGTGAGCGCTTAGGCGCACTTTAGTGGTGAGTTGTGAATGTATCACTAAGCATTAATCACTCAGCATTTAATATTGCTTACTAATTAGGCGCGAAAAATGAGTGAAAATAATATTCTCGACAAAGCTTTTCAGTCCGCCATTTGCATTTTTAAATTACAGCAGTATTTAGTAAACACGTATAGGGAATATGTGCTTTCTAAGCAATTGTTGCGAAGTGGTACATCAATTGGCGCTAATATCAATGAAGCTCAAGCTGCACAAAGCCACGCCGATTTTATTGCAAAAATGGCTATTGCTAGTAAATAGTCAAGGGAAACTTACTATTGGTTGCGTCTTCTATGTGCAGTGGACTCTCTAAACTCACAAGATGAACACACTAAAGTTCTATTAGCTCAGAGTGAAGAACTAATTCAAATTCTTACAATCATTGTGAAAATTGCACAGCAGAATCAAAAGAAGTAAAAAATGGAATTAAACACTCAAAACTCAACACTTAAAACTCACAATACCAAAGGTATTATCCTCGCTGGTGGCTCTGGTACGCGTTTGTATCCCATTACTAAAGGCGTATCTAAGCAATTATTACCAGTCTACGATAAGCCAATGATTTACTACCCCATTTCAGTGCTTATGTTGGCGGGGATCCGTGATATTTTGATTATTACAACACCCGAAGATCAATCTTCGTTTCAACGTCTTCTTGGAGATGGTTGTGATTTTGGTATCAATTTGCAATATGCAGTTCAAGCAACGCCTGATGGCCTAGCGCAAGCATTTATTATTGGTGAAGACTTTATCGGTAATGACAATGTGTGTTTAGCGCTTGGGGATAACATCTTTTGGGGCCAAGGTTTTTCATCGATACTCAAAAAAGCGACCGGAAGGTTAGCAGGTGCATCAGTATTTGGATATCAAGTCAACGACCCTGAACGTTTCGGAGTGGTTGAATTCGATCAAGACCAAAGAGTTATTTCGATTGAAGAAAAACCCCTAAAACCGAAATCTAATTTTGCTGTTACAGGCCTTTATTTTTACGATAATAGGGTTGTAAAAATAGCTCAAAATGTCAAACCTTCTGCTCGTGGGGAATTAGAAATTACCAGCATTAATCAAGCTTACCTCGAAATGGGTGAATTAGATGTAGAGTTACTTGGGCGTGGTTTTGCTTGGTTAGATACCGGTACTTATGGAAGTCTATTAGAAGCCGCTTCATTTGTTGAAACGATTGAAAAAAGACAAGGTTATAAAATTGCCTGCTTAGAAGAAATAGCATGGCGCAATAATTGGTTGACGGATAAACAAATATTCGCAACAGCTACTCAGATGGCAAAAAATAGTTATGGCCAATATTTGTTTGATTTATTAGGTAAACAAAAGGGATAGCATGAGCCTGATTACTATAATTGATTTTCCAGTACTAGGTGATGGACGCGGCGCTCTAGTCGCACTGGAAGCACACTGCCAGATCCCATTTGATATTAAGCGGGTTTATTATATTTATGGCACTGCACAAGATGTCGCTAGAGGTTTTCATGCTCATAAAGCACTAAAGCAAATAGCCATTTGTCTTAAAGGATCTTGCCGCTTTGTGATGGATGATGGGAAAGATAAGCAGGAGGTGATTTTGTCAACCCCAGATAAAGGTTTATTAATCGATGCGATGCAATGGCATGAAATGTATGATTTTTCAGAAGATTGTGTTCTAATGGTATTAGCTGATGATTATTATAATGAAAATGATTATATTAGGGACTATAATATCTTTATTGAGCTGAGTAAAACGCATGAAAGATTTTAGTGAAATGTATTTTATTGATGCGGATTTCTTTATGGTCCCAAGTTATAGAGTCAGCCCATTTAGAACAGAATATCTTAGTAAAAATCAAGCTATATCTTCATGTAACGGCGATTTAGCTAGTGTATTAAAAACAAAATATAATAACGTTAGCGAAATATCAATTACTTCAGGTGGTAGGGAAGCTATAGATTTAGCTTTAAGGGATTTATCCTTAGACAAAAATTCAATCGTTACAATTTTAACACCATCAAATAATAAGTATGTAAGTAGTTGCGTGACAACAATAATAGAGAAATACTGTAAATGGAATAGAGAGGTAACTGATGCAACTTCTGTCTTATTCGTTATACATGAATTCGGCAAAATTTATTCAGATATGGATATGCTATCAAAACTAAATCTCCCCATTATAGAAGATTATGCTCATGCTTTTTTATCTACTCCAAAACATTCTATTCAATCTGATTATTTGATAATAAGTTTTCCTAAGTCATTTCCCATTCAGTACGGGGGAGCCTTGCTTACAAAAAAAAGAATTAGAAATGATTTATCTACATCCCTAAATAATAAACAGATTAATTATATACAAAATGTTATTTCTTTTTATTTAGAAAACATTTCATCATTAGTTGAAAAACAAAAGTTAAATTATTTGCAATTAGAAAGTATGTTCAATAAAAAATCAATTAGCGCTAGGTTTGATTATGAAAAAAACGAAGTACCAAGCGTTTTTATGTTTAATTTACCTATGATTTATAAAGAAAATTTAAAAGAAAAATTGCAGAAAAATGGAGTTGAGTGCAGTTTTTTTTATGGAGAAAATGCTTTTTTTATTCCAGTAAATTATAATATGAGTGAATTAGATTTAATTTATTTATATAATTTGGTTTTTAAATTCATGAGTGACGAGATATGATATGTAGTAATATATTGCTTGGCAATAACGTTTACATTGATCCATCTTCCTCCATTAATAATGTAAGATTTGGAAACAGATGTAAAGTTGCTAAAAATTGCTCAATTTATGGTTCGAGTCAATACGTGTTATCAATTGGCGATGATTGCTATATAGGTATGAATTCGATAATAAATGGATTTAGCCAACAAATCACTATAGGTAATAATGTTAGTATAGCTCAGAATGTTAATTTAATGGCTGATTCAGGACCAAATATGAGCACTGTTCTACAGAAATTATTTCCAATTGAGAAGTTTCCAATAATAATAGGTAATGATTGTTGGATCGGAGCTGGTGCAGTGCTGCTTCCTGGGACGATTTTATCAGACAGGTGTATAGTAGGTGCAAATAGTGTGGTCAGAGGAGAGTTCGTTAAAGGAAGCATTATTGTAGGTGCGATGGCGAAAGCTATAAGGATTGAAAATTATGATATTTGATAATTCACAGGTAGCGCGTTCTGCAATCAATGAAACTCAAAATTCACCTAATGATTTAGTTTTTTCTTCTTCAAGATTTAATTATTTTAATAAAGATAAGTGTGAGTTTATATATACTCATTATGATAATAAGATGTCGATGATTTTCGGAGTTAAAAATTCCTGTTTGTTAGCCCCGTTTAGTGCGCCATTTTCATTTATTAGATATAGTTCAAAATATATTAAATATTCACATGTACATGATTTTTTTAAATCGTTGAAAGAAAATTTTTTCGCGTCTAATTTAGATAGTTTGAAAATATCTTTGCCACCATATTTTTATGATGAATCTTTGATTTCTAAAATATCCCATAGCTTCAACGATTTAGGATTTCAGTTAAGTTATAGAGATGTAAATTCCCATATTAATCTTGATGATATTAAGTTAGATTTAATGCCGTCAGTAACTAAAAAGGCAATTAGAACCGCTGCTAAGTATAATAATGAGATGGTTCTTTGTAACAGTGAAGAGGAAAAATTAAGGGCTTATAAAATAATAAAAGAAAACAGAGACATGAACGGTTATCCATTACGAATGTCCTGGGAGGAAATCTTCCTTACAACTTCGAACGTAGCAAAAGCTTTTTACTTCTATACCACTATTGATGGTCATGATGCCGCTGCCGCTATAGTGTTTGAAGTTAATCGAGAAGTTGTTCAAGTTATTTATTGGGGGGCAAACGAGATAGGGGAGAAATCAAATTCTATGTATTTTTTACCTTTTGAACTAGTGAAATTTTTCAAAGATAAAGGTTATAAACACATGGATATAGGCCCGAGCAGTGAAAATGGTAAATTGTCCATTGGTTTGAATGACTATAAGCAAATGATTGGTTGCTCTAATTCATTAAAGGAAACATGGGTATTAAATAAATGATTAAATTTCTTGATTTGAAAATGGTTAATAATAATTATAAACGTGAATTATCTGATGCATGTAACCGTGTTATTGACTCTGGTTGGTATATTTTAGGTCAGGAATTAGAAACTTTCGAACAGGAATTTGCTGATTTCTGCAATGTTAAATATGCAGTGGGTGTTGCAAATGGTTTAGATGCACTGGCTTTAGTTATTCGAGCTTGGAAGGAGATGGGAAAATTAAAACCTGGTGATGAGATAATTGTTCCAGCAAATACTTACATAGCATCGATTCTAGCTATATCGGAAAATGATTTAGTCCCAGTATTGGTAGAGCCTGATCCTAAAACTTACAATTTATGTCCAAAAAATACTGAAAAAGCTATAACAATTAAAACTAAAGCAATTTTGTCAGTCCATCTATATGGATTGCTTTCTCCTATGCCTGAATTAATGGCAATTGCTAAAGAAAATAATTTACTCGTTTTAGAGGATTGTGCTCAAGCACATGGTGCTGAAATTAATGGTAAACGAGCAGGTAATTGGGGAGATGCTGGAGCATTTAGTTTTTATCCAGGAAAGAATTTGGGAGCTTTAGGTGATGCTGGAGCTATTACTACTAATGACAAGGAACTTGCTTCAGTACTAAAAGCTTTGCGTAACTATGGGTCTCATAAAAAATATGAAAATTTATATAAAGGAGTTAATTCAAGGTTAGATGAAATTCAAGCAGCGATGTTAAGAGTAAAATTGCGGTACTTAGAAGATGAAACCAATAATAGACGAAATATTGCAAAAAGATATATCGGTGAGATTATCAATCCTTTAGTTTCCTTACCTACTTGGGGCGGAGATTCTGATCACGTTTTTCATCTATTTGTTATTGAAACTGAACACAGAGACAATCTACATGAGTTTTTATTAAGCAAGGGAATCGAAACAATGATTCATTATCCCAAAGCACCTCATAAGCAACAAGCATATACCGAGTATAAAGATTTTGTTCTCCCTATTACAGAAGGTATTCACAAGCGAGTTTTAAGTTTGCCTATTGGACCATTTATGGAAGAAACAGAAGTAAATCAAATTATTAATGCAGTTAATTTATATGAGTAAGATAAGAAGTATAGCATTTTACTACCCAAGCTATACACTAGGTGGTGCTGAATTACTTTTTTGTCGAATGTCGTTGGCTTTAAGTAAGCTATACTCCGTTTATCTCATTGATTATAAAGATGGATTATTATCTAACTTTGCAATGAATAACGGAATTAATTTTATTCAATATAAAGAAGATGATATATTAAATGTTGACTTATTAGTTTTACCTCCTAATTTAATGATGGATCTGTATGATAACTACTTTTTTTCTGATAATTTAAAAGTTTTATTTTGGTCTATTCATCCTCTTAATATTGAATCTGTTTTTCCTTTACATTCACTTGTTGTAAATAAAAGTTATAAGTCAAGAAGGCTTTTTTATAAATGTTTATTGCCTTATTCATATGATAAATTTAGAAAAGTTGTAAAGATTATAGATGAGTGTGGGGCATATATACATATGGACTACACAAATTATTCATCAGCTGTAAATTTATTTAATTTGGAGCTTTGTAAGAAATACTTACCAATACCTGTAATTGGCTTAGATAATTCAATTCATAAAGTCAGAGTTAATACAAAGCGGCGATTTTGTTTTGCATGGTTAGGTAGAGTTGCTGATCTAAAAGTTAATAGCATACTCCATATATATAATGACTTAGTTAATTTGTCTAAAGCTTTGAACATTGATTTACATTATGTAATAGTTGGAAACGGTCCTCAGTTAAAAGATGTTATATCAAAATGTACTTCAACAGATCGTTTGTTAGTAGAATTTATAGGTGAAGTCGCTGCAGCTGATCTAGATAATTTTTTAACAGAGAATGTAGATGTACTGATTGCAATGGGGACTTCAGTTTTAGAAGGTGGTAAGCTCAGTATTCCAACTTTAATTGTTGATGTTTTTTTCGATATTGTTCCTTCTAATTATAGATATACATGGCTCTATCAAACCATTGATTACTCATTGGGTACTTACGTTTACGAAAATTTTATAAGCAGAGATGGAGTAACCTTGAGGGAGGTATTTGAAGAAGCTGATTTGACTTTAGAGGGTATTAAGTGCAAAGAATATACACTTAATAGTCATGATATAGATTTGATTTCTAAAAGGTTAATAGATTACAGTGAATTAAGTAATTTATATGGTATACACTTAAGGAATTTAATTGATAGAAACTTCACTATTTTATTTTTGATGGTGAGAAAAGTTAAACTACTATTAAAAAAAATGTATGAAAAAAAACATTAAAATATATTCTGTTGTGAACGAGTTTAGTATATTTTTGTTTAGCTTATTAGTTTTTTTGTTTATTTTCCCTTTCACAATTGTTAGCATGTCTACTCAATTTTTGGTGCTATCTGTATCACTTTTAAGTATTTTTAGAAAAGTTGAAAAATGGATTGTTATTTATTTTGTTTCTTTTTTAATTTATATTTTTTCTGTCTTTATATATTTTGGTGAGGTAAGCTATTTACTTGTATTGTTCTTAAAGGTTTTAACTTCATATTTTTTTGCAAAATTGCTAATTTTTTACATTCCAGATATAAGATTGGTATTAAGGATAATTATTTATGCATGTCTTATTCATGCTTTTATTATTCTTTTTCAAGTGTTACTTCCGGAATTCAAAAGTTTATGGTTTTCTTTTGTTGTTGACCAATCTAAAGAATTATTTACAATAGAAGAAAGATTGTTCTCGCCATTCCGCAATTTTGGCGTTTCAGGTTTTTTATTTGCTGATCAGTCGGTGATCTTTTCATTCGCTTTTTGTTTACTCATTCTCTCTAGAGAAAAATTTAACGGAATATGCTATTTTTCCTTTCTGACTTTACTTATTGCTTGTGCTATGATGTCTGGGAGAAGTGGATTATTTCTAATTTTTTCTTTTCTGATATTTATATTTTTTCTGTCAAATTTTTTTAGTAAAATAAAAATACTTATATCCACTTCGCTACTAGTGTTTACAGCATCAGCGATTCTTTTGACGTTGAACCCTGAAATGTTTGATTGGGCATTCGAGCCCTTTATTAATTTATTTCATGGTAAAGATTTATCTGAGTCTAGTTCTGATACATTTAGTAGGCATTTTTATTGGTTAAACACATTTAATGAAAATATTTTGGGGAAGGGAGTTTTTACATTAAATAGGCAAGAGTATCTTGATATTGGATATCATCCTAGTGACTCTATATATATGAGATTTCTAGTCTCCGGAGGATTGGTTCAACTCGCTTTTTTTATTTTAATTTATTTTTATTTCACGTTTAAGTCAATCGTAAATTTGCAATTCTTAGAGTCTAAATATCTATATTTTTTAATTTTGTTTTATGTTTTTGTATTGTTTTTTTCACTTAAATCGTTTTTTATTTTTTCTAATTTTGTATGGTTTGTTATTTTTGTTGGCTGTTTTGTAAAAAAGGAGTCTTTAACTCGTGAATGATGTTTATGTATTTAGAGCAGTCCCTTACCAGCAAGATTCAAGAACGGTAAGATATAAAAATTTATTAAAAGGTAATGTTATTTTTAATTGTTGGGAGGACTATTATTCTAATAGTTCTGGATTAGAAATTATCAAGCTTGGAAAAAAAAGATTTTCTAAATTTCTCGTATATCCTTTATATTTGATTTATTTGCTAATGTATTCACTATTTAAAGTGAAAAAAGGAAGTATTTCAATTTGCATGGATCTTGATACGTTTATTCCTGTTTATTTGGGTTCTAAACTTGTTGGGAATAAGGTTGTTTTAGACATTGTTGACCCGATATCTCAAACACGTTTCTCAAAGTTTAAATTCAATAAGATTTTTGATTTTATTGAAATTTTTATTATTAAATATAGAGGAGATGTTATACTTCCTCTTGAAAATCGAGTTCAATTTTATTTAGATAGACTTAATCTTAAGTGGAACATACCTAGTGATAATTATATAGTTTTGGAAAATGTACCTGAAATTTCTATTAATTCTACAGGTGTCTTCGTCGGTAGTAAGATTGAAAATAGAAGTGAAGATGTAAAGAGAATAGGTTATTTTGGTACTCTTGACTCATCTAGAGGATTGCTGGAGTTGATTGAGTTTGTAAAAAAATTTCCATCTTATGAATTATATTTGTCTGGAAGGGGGAGTTTTGTAGATGTGATTGTAAGTGAGTCGGAAAATTTCAAGAATATTAAATTTTTAGGTCCATACCATCCAAATGATATAAGTGAGTTGTATAATAAAGTAGATTTTGTTTGGGCATTTTATTGTCATCCCAAAACCACCGCCTCTGGCGGTGGTGATTGTTCCTTGAGGCTATAGCCTGAATTACGCCCATGCTAAAAGAGACTTCTTATTCACCACAAGTAAGAGGAAACGAAAAGCATGGGCGATTATAGAAGTTCATCACATGTTTATTGGCGTTGCAAATATCATATTGTTTGGACTCCGAAGTACCGTTTTAAAATTTTAAAAGGAAACCTTGGTAAGGAGTTATACAGGTCAATTTATATCCTTTGCAATATGAAGGGTTGTGAGGTTTTAGAATTAAACGTTCAGATAGACCACGTTCACTTGGTTGTCATAATCCCGCCGAAGCTGTCAGTATCAACGCTGATGGGAGTATTGAAAGGAAGAAGTGCGATAAGGCTATTCAATAAATTCCCTCATGTACGTAAAAAGCTATGGGGCAATAGCTTTTGGGCCAGAGGTTATTTTGTAGATACAGTAGGGGTTAATGAAGAAATCATTAGACGATATGTGCGCCATCAAGATAAACAAGATCAGGCACATGAGGCTCAATTGTCGTTGCAGATGATGTAGGTTCTTGGAATAGCCCCTTCCAGGGGCATGTCAAAGCCGCCTTCTAAGAAGGCGGATTCTTTACTATTTTAATGGATAAGTATTTGGCGGGTGTATGTTCAGAAATTTACGATTAGGATTAAAAATTGGTTTAAGCTTTTTTTCGTGTTAGCTATCCTTTCAATTGTTCTCGTTATAGGTGTTTTTGCACTTAAAAAAGCTAATGACGGAATCACGACATACGAAGCCCTAGCCAATGAAACTAATCTCTCTGGGCGTTTGCAGGCAAATATGTTAATGGTTAGAATTAATGTGTTGGGTTATCTAAATACTCAAAGTGATAATAATCTTACTCAATATAAAGACTACTTTGATAAAATTAATGCCTTATTAGTTCAGAGCAAAAAGGAAATTCAACAACCAGAACGTGCACAAATTATTGACAGTCTCGATTCAGCTATCACCGAATATAACAATACTTTTTCTATCGTGGTGTCTTTAACGCAGCAACAAAACAGTGTCCTCAATGAACAGCTTATCCCTCAGGGAGATATAATGGGTAAAGCTATCGCTTCAATTATTAAATCGGCTTACATTGAAGATGATAATCAAGCTATCTATCACGCTTCCCATGTCCAAGAGCGATTATTGTTTGGACGCTTATTTGTGTCAAAGTTCCTTAATTCTCATAGTCAGCAAGATTATGCAGTAGCTATCAATGCGATAGACACCAAATTGAGAAATGAGGCAGCAGAGCTCAAGCAATACTTGTCAAATCCAGTTCATCAGTCATTATTATCAGAATTCTTGACGGCACATCAGAATTATATGAATAGCTTCAATGATATTCATCAACTTATTAAAAGAAAAAATCAGTTATTTGATAATACATTGAGTATCATTGGTCCACAGGTAGCGCAAAGTGTAGAAGATTTAAAACTGTCTGTTATGGCAGAACAAGATTTATTAGGCTCAGACGTTAAAGTGAATACAAAAAACAGTATCAATCTCACTCTTCTTCTATCTTTTATTGCCATCATAATGGGAGCCATTGCAGCCTATTTGTTGACTACCTCCATTACTCGTCCAATCCGCCTAGCAGTAGAAGCCGCTAACCAATTGGCCAAGGGAGACTTGACCATTGAATTCAGTCATTCTAGTCAAGATGAAACGGGGCAGTTGATTGCATCTATTCAAGGTACCGCAACTAACCTGAGAAATATTATTGCTACGATATCAGGTGCCAGCATTGAGCTTGCTTCTGCTTCACAAGAGTTGGCTGTGGTCACTGAGCAATCAAGTCAGGGGGTAGCGAACCAGCGTATTGAAACGGATTTGGTCGCAACGGCGATGAATGAAATGGCAACGACCGTTAATGATGTTGCCAGTAATGCAGCTAATGCAGCCATGGCTGCTAATACAGCTGACAAAGATGCACAGTTGGGTAGTCAGGTGGTTCAAAGAACGATTTTAGCAATTAATTCGCTTGCTGATAGTGTAAATGAATCTTCGGAGAAGCTCGAAGAGGTTGAATTGGCGACTATCAATATCGTCAAAATTTTGGATGTAATCCGAGGCATTGCCGACCAAACTAATTTACTGGCACTTAATGCTGCGATTGAAGCCGCTCGAGCAGGCGAACAGGGGCGTGGCTTTGCTGTTGTCGCCGATGAAGTTCGCTCGCTGGCTCTGCGAACGCAGGGGTCTACTCAAGAAATTCAACATATGATTGAGCAGCTTCAAGCAGGAACACAAAGCACGGTAATAGTGATGGCGCATGGGAGAAATCAAGCTGCAGAGTGCGTAGAACAAGCAAATGACACAGGGCGAACATTACAGGCAATTACTCAAGCTATTAGTGTCATCAATGACATGAATATTCAGATAGCAAGTGCATCCGAGCAACAAAGCTCTGTTGCAGAGAGCATTAATGAGAATGTAATTAATGTAAAAAATATAGCTGAAGAAAATGCGATTGCTGCAAACCAAACAAGAGCATCAACGAGTGAAATAGCACATTTATCAGAACAGCTAAAAGAACTAGTTGATCAATTTAAGGTTTAACTTTTTATGACTAATATTCGGCATATCTCTAGGGTATGCTTTTCTATTGTTAATTGTTAATTGTTGATTGTTAATTGTTAATTGTTAATTGTTAATTGTTATGCGTGGGGGCGTCTAACAATGATTGAGTGAGAGGATGCAGAAATTTTTGAACTTATTGCACCAATATCATACTGGATATTAACTATCTTATGGTTAGTTATTGTCGGTATTTATCTGTTAAAACTGAAACAATTAAAGAAAATTAAAGGCGCAATTGATAGAAGCATTGCCATTCTCTTTATTGTTCTAAGTATTGATGCTGCTAGAACCATTATAGACAGTGTTTATTATGGTTTATATTTAAACTCTCTATATGGGTTGACACCTAAAACGATAAACGACTTATTGTCATCCCCATCTTGGTTAATTATCTTCAAATTAATTAATATTATAGCAGGTTTACTGGTTATCTGGCTTCTTATAAAGCATTGGTTACCTAGAGAGCTTTATGAACGCGAAGAAACACAGCGCGCTTTGGATGGAGCTAAAATAGCAGCTGTTAATACCCAAATGTTGTTCACCTCAATCTATAATTGCTCCACGGATGGATTCATTTTTGTTAACCAACATAGAATTATCCTCTCAGTAAATCAATCTTTTACTGATATTCTTGGGTACTTTGAAGATGAACTAGTAGGAAAGAAAGCATCGATAATTTATGAGAGTGATGCGGAATACGAACGACATGGTCGGATGTATTTTAATCTTAGCGCTGGTGAGAAAGTCAAACCGTATGAAGTAAACTATCTGCACAAGAATGGCAATATCGTTATCGGTGAAACCGTTAGAATAGTGATAAAAGATGCTGATGACCAAATTCAGGGTTACATGGGTTTTATTCGCGATGTAACTGAACGCCACACAACTGCGATGAAATTACAGGTTAGTGAAGCAATGTTGTCTCACCATGTACAAAATACACCGCTCGGATATATTTCATGGGATCAAAATGTAAATTTTATTGTCATCCCAAAACCACCGCCTCTGGCGGTGGTGATTGTTCCTTGAGGCTATAGCCTGAATTACGCCCATGCTAAAAGAGACTTCTTATTCACCACAAGTAAGAGGAAACGAAAAGCATGGGCGATTATAGAAGTTCATCACATGTTTATTGGCGTTGCAAATATCATATTGTTTGGACTCCGAAGTACCGTTTTAAAATTTTAAAAGGAAACCTTGGTAAGGAGTTATACAGGTCAATTTATATCCTTTGCAATATGAAGGGTTGTGAGGTTTTAGAATTAAACGTTCAGATAGACCACGTTCACTTGGTTGTCATAATCCCGCCGAAGCTGTCAGTATCAACGCTGATGGGAGTATTGAAAGGAAGAAGTGCGATAAGGCTGTTTAATAAATTCCCTCATGTACGTAAAAAGCTATGGGGCAATAGCTTTTGGGCCAGAGGTTATTTTGTAGATACAGTAGGGATTAATGAAGAAATCATTAGACGATATGTGCGCCATCAAGATAAACAAGATCAGGCACATGAGGCTCAATTGTCGTTGCAGATGATGTAGGTTCTTGGAATAGCCCCTTCCAGGGGCAAGTCAAAGCCGCCTTCTAAGAAGGCGGATTCTTTACTGAAATGAATAGATCCGCAGAAGCGATATTCGGGTACTCTGCCGATGAAGTTCGAGGACATGATTTACTAGAGTTATTAGTACCAGAAGAAAGTAGACATGAGATTAAAAATGTCTGTAAAGCTATGTTTAAAAGCAATAAAAAATCAATCAGCATTAATCTCAATGAGAATATAACAAAAGATGGTAGAACCATTATCTGTGAATGGCATAATACGCCAATCGTTAATAATAACGGTGGCATTATTGGTGTGACGTCATTGATCCTAGATGTTACCGAAAAAATACGTACCCAAATGGCTTTAGAGGAGACTGAAAAGAAATTTCGTGAGCAAAGTCAGCGCTATGCAGAAGTAATCTGGGCGGCTAATATCGGTACATGGGAATGGAATGTACAAACCGGTGATATTATATTCAATCAGCGAGTCGCAGAGATCTTAGGTTACAGTGAACAACAGCTTAGATCTATTGACATTGATATCGGCTTTGTTTCCTAAATCGATTCAGCGAACAAAGCCCCTCATAATCGTCTAAATATCAAACTACACGGTAAGTTTCAGGCATGCCTAGCCCTGTAAGCTTGTTCAAAGCCTTTATCATCGCGTAAGTTTCTCCCACCTGACCGTTATAATTTCGCAGGCTCAATCTACCACCAAGTAATTGCTTTACCCTGTACATGGCAGTTTCTGAGATTGACCGCCGATGATAACCATACCGTTTTTTCCACTGCTTATTTGAACCATAAAGCTGTTGCCAACTGACCGCTAAGTTACGCGGATGTCCGTGTTCCCAGAGTGCAGCACCGTCCCTCGGTGGAATGAGTACTAAAGCGCGTTTTCTACGAACCGCATCGTGACAGGCTCTTGTGTCGTAAGCACCATCACCTGAAATATTTCGGATTTTTCGATGGGTTTGCTTGAGCAAATTCGGCATAACTTCAGCATCAGTGACGCCGGATAAACTCAGTTCTGCTGCAATAATTTCATGGCTATGGGTATCGACGGCGATATGCAGCTTACGCCACACGCGGCGCTTGCCATCTGTGCCATGTTTCTTCACTTTCCACTCACCTTCGCCATAAACCTTCAAGCCTGTCGAATCGATAGCCAAGTGCTCAATGGTGCCACGCGTCTTGGTTTTAAAAGCAATCTTGACGGCTTTCGCTCGTTTGCTGATACAAGTGTAATGTGGGCACGAAAGCGGAATATCAGCCAGTTTAAACACCGAGTTGATAAAGCCTTGTAACGCTCGCAGTGGCATAGAGAAAACACGTTTAACCATTAGTGCGGTGGTAATGGCTAAGTCGCTAAATACGTGTGGGCGACCTTTCCTTGGTTGCTCAGCCTTAGCTTTCCACTGGGCGATAGCGTCCTCATCAATCCAGAAGGTAAGTGAGCCACGATTAATTAAGGCTTGATTGTATTGCTTCCAGTTAGTTGTTTTATAGCGAGGTTTTGACACGATTGATGGGTGAGTTGATAGGCTATGCCGATCAGATCACCAGCTATGGTTTTAGTTCAACTGATTTAGGAAACAAAGCCATTGATATCTGGCAGACATTAATGCATCCAGACGACGTCAATTATATTAAACATCTGGTTAATAAATGTCTCAAGAGTCAGATCGATAATTTGGAGTCCGAATTTCGGGTTAAGCACAAGAACGGCTCTTGGATCTGGATACTCGATCGTGGCAGGGTGGTTGAATGGACAGCTGATGAAAAGCCTATGCGCATGTCAGGTACGTATCAAGATATTACTAAAGCAAAGCAAGCAGATGATGTACGTAAGCTTGCAGCCAGTGTATTCACTTATGCCAGAGAGGGGATCACTATCACCGATACAGCGGGTATGATTATAGAGGTTAATGCAGCATTTACGTCCATTACTGGCTATACCCGTGATGAAGTGATAGGGAAAAACCCACGGCTCCTTAAATCAGGAAATCACTTGCCTGAGTTTTATGCTGATATGTGGACCGCTCTACAACAAAAAGGCCATTGGAGCGGGGAGATTTGGAATAAACGTAAGAATGGTGAAGTATTTCCTGAGATCCTTACCATAAGCACCGTGCTCGATGATAATGGCGTAGTGCAAAACTACGTTGCCCTATTTAACGATATCACAGCGATTAAAACACATCAGAAACAACTAGAGCGGATTGCTCACTATGATATGTTAACGAACTTACCTAATCGAACATTATTAGCTGACCGCTTATCGCAATCAATGATTCGAGGCCAACGCCAACACTCATTAGTCGCAGTTGCCTTTTTGGATTTGGATAGATTCAAAAAAGTTAATGATTGCTACGGGCATATTATTGGTGATGAGTTATTAATAGAGGTTTCAACCCGTCTAAAAGAAGCACTGCGTGATAAAGGTACGGTGGCGCGTATCGGCGGCGATGAGTTTGTGGCTGTGATCGAAAATATAGCTACGGTATCGGATTGTGAACCTATTTTAGAGCGGATGCTGTTGGCGGCATCGGCGCCGATTGATATTAATGGGATCAGATTAGATATTTCGGCCAGTATTGGTGTGGCCATTTATCCTGAAGACGGTGTAGATGCAGACCAACTTATGCGTAATGCAGATCAAGCCATGTATGTCGCTAAACAACAGGGTAAGAATCGTTACCATTTATTTGATTCAGCACATAATACTGCGATGGTTATCCAACATAAAAAGTTGGATAGCATTCGCAATGCATTGAAAAATTCGGAGTTTTTACTTTATTACCAACCTAAGGTAAATATGAGAACGGGAGCAGTGATAGGTGTTGAAGCATTGATCCGTTGGCAATCTCCCGAGCTTGGTTTAGTTAGCCCGAATGAGTTTTTACCCATTATTGAGAATAATGTTCTCGTTATAGAGGTCGGCGAATGGGTCATTAGCACTGCATTGAGCCAAATTGAAGCATGGAAAACTCTCGGGCTAGATATTCCTATTAGTGTTAATATTAGTGCACTTCAATTACAGAGTGAGGATTTTGTCACTCGCTTAGCAGGATTATTAGCCGCCTATCCAGAGATTAATCCTAGTGCTTTAGAATTAGAAGTGCTCGAAACCAGTGCTATAGGTGATTTGTTACAAGTATCAAAAACCATGCACGAGTGTATTGCGCTTGGCGTTAATTTTGCGTTAGATGACTTTGGAACTGGTTATTCTTCACTCAGTTACCTTAGGCGTTTACCTGCAAGTTTTATAAAAATAGATCAGACCTTTGTATATGACATGTTGGTTGATCCTGATGACTTGGCAATTGTCGAAAGTGTTGTGATATTGGCTAAGTCATTTGATCGTAAAGTCATTGCTGAGGGGGTAGAGACGATTGCACATGGTGTTGCTCTATTGCAATTAGGCTGTGAATTTGCGCAAGGATACGCGATTGCTAGGCCAATGATGGGCAAGGGCATTCCAGATTGGGTTGCAAATTGGCAGCCAGATAATACATGGCGAGAGTGACTAACAACCTAACAAATAATAAGTGGAGCTGATGGTTCACTCGTTAAGGTAGGGATCCCTCTGGTGAACTGCAGCTAGTCTAGTGGATTACTGGGTAACAAGTGCTTTAGGCTTATATGTACTAGCTCAGATCTAGTCTGAACTAATACAATTTAGCGTCGGGATCATTGGACTTCTTCAGTAAGGTCTCTGCGTTTTTCAAGCTAGTTGTCATCATTGACCGATTTAAGCAGCCTGTTTTTCTACTTTTTTTTAGATTGGTTTGAATTGAAGGTCATAACAGCTCAATATAAGGCGTATGATTAATGCGTCTTATCTGTCGTCTGCAACTAGGCTGAAAACTATGCTAAATATTGATGATCCTACACAAACCGAACGAACTCATGCGTTATGGCGACTAGGCTTTAGACCTTTTTTTCTTGGGGGAGCAATATTAGCTGCGTTATATATCCCTTTGTGGTTACTAACTTGGTTTACTCCTCAATATAGTTTTTTTCCTTCATCTTTTTGGAGTAAAGTATTGCCCCTATGGTGGCATCCACATGAAATGTTGTTCGGTTTTGCAATCGCAATTGTCTGTGGTTTTTTACTTACTGCTGTTCAAAATTGGACAAATCAACCCACATTAAAGGGATGGCCACTTGCGTTGACCTTTAGTTGCTGGTTGCTGGCACGATTATTACTGTTACTCCCTATTCAAGTTCCACTAATTTTGCCGGCATTATTTGATTCATTGTTCCTTGGTATGGCAAGCCTTACCCTATGTCGCTGCATTTATAAGGTGAAGCAATGGCGCAATATTGGTTTTCCGATTATGTTGTTTGCCGCACTCGTGATTAACAATGTCAGCTATTACGCTTTATTTGAACGCGACTTCATCCTTGCCAATCAAATTTGGCAGGCCATGTTATGGTGGTTAGCCTTACTTATCACCATAGTCGGTGGGCGTGTCATTCCATTCTTTACCGCGATGCGCATTAAGGCCACTAAAGCAGATCCCTTAACTTGGGTTGAATACCCGCTGATCCTGACGATGATCTTGCTCGTCATTCAATCACTCATCCACCTTATACCTCAGGAAGTCGAGCGAGGCTTACTACTCATTACAGGGCTCTTGCATCTAGTCCGATTTGTACGCTGGTTACCCCATAAAACACTGACGGAACCTATGCTGTGGTCCTTGCATCTTGCCTATTTAATGTTGCCACTTAGCCTGTTAGCCATGAGTTGGTATCTCGATAATGAATATGCCTATCGCAGCCTGCTTCACCTATTTGCTATTGGTTGTATGGCTACCCTGTGTCTTTCGATGATCTCCAGAGTGTCACTCGGGCACACAAGTCGAAATATTTATGAAGGCCCGAAAATGATCTTAGCATTTATCTGCCTACCATTAGCGGCACTGCTCAGGGCATTGATGCCCATCTGGTTTCCGGCCCACTCCCAAGTATGGTTATGGTTGGCTGGCACTTGCTGGTTTATCGCATTTGCACTGTTTGTATGGCACTATTTGCCAATACTCTCTCGCCCTCGTATTGATGGGCGCCCAGGTTAATATTGATGTTAGGACAAAAGGTTACAAAGTGAAAACTTATTTTAAAACAGTTACATTGCTAAAATTGATTTGCTTGTTCGTCATCACTACATGTACATCTGTAGCGGCTTCCGATACTAGCCATCAACAAAAATATCCTAACCAATATCAATCTTGGCAAGCCACCTCTGAACAAGTTGAACGCGAGGATATGCTCGCCAATTATCCCGCCAGCATCATACTCTGGGCAGGATCTTCCTATGCCAAAGAGTACCATAGCCCACGTGGACACCATTTTGCCGTTGCCGATGTGACGCATACTTTACGTACGGGTACGCCACCTAAAGCAGGAGAGAATGGGTTATCCGCCAGTTGTTGGACCTGCAAGACACCGGATGCCCCTAGATTGATTGAACAACTGGGATTTGAAGGATACTCCGCTAAAAACTTTACCGATCTGGGCAAAGAGATCCAAAGCGTAGTGTATTGCAGTGACTGCCATGAATCTGGCACTCATAAATTAGCCTTACCTCGCCCTCATGCGCAAGATGCGATGGCTAAAATTCATCTGCCATTCGATAAACAAGATATTAATATGCAAGGTGCGCAGGTTTGTGGTCAATGTCATGTCACTTACTATTTCCGTCCGGAAAAAAGTAATGTTGTCAACATTCCCTGGATATTTGGCAATACCGCTGATGATATTGAAAAATACTATGACACTCGCCGCTTCTTCGAATGGATCCATCCTCTTTCGAAAACGCCCATACTCAAAGCACGTCATCCTGAGTTTGAACACTGGAGTCGCAGTAAACATGCCGAAGTCGGTGTCACTTGCATTACCTGCCATATGCCTACCCAGCAGGATGCAAAAGGTGTTGAATTTACGAGCCATAAAGTTGATAAGGCCTTACCGCACTTTGATAGTAGCTGCAGCGGCTGCCATAGCAGCAAAACCAAAATCGAAACTAAACTCGCGGCGAATAAGTTAACTATTGAAACAAAAGCCCGCGAAGTGGAAGCTTTACTCGTCAAGGCTCATTACGAAGCCAAAGCAGCATGGGATGCCGGTGCTAAATGGGAGAATATGAATGAGCCCATTATGGCGATACGACACAGTCAGTGGCGCTGGGACTTTGCCATGTCTTCACATGGTTTGTATGCACATAATCCACAAGAAGGTAAGCAGCTTTTAGATAAAGCCATTGAACAAGCGAACGAAGCACGTCATCTGCTCGCTGGAATATTGAAGCAACTTAACGTTACTCAAGTTAGCTATCCAGATATCAGTACTAAGGAAAAGGCCCATCAAGCAATAGGGTTAGTTGAGACTGATTTAATTAAAGAAAAACAAAAGTTTATTCAGAATGATGTTAAGAAACACTGGCAACCAGTTAGTCAATATGGTTATTAGTGAGATTTAGTATTGCTAGTAGGGCGTTCGGAATTCAGCATCAGGCTAAAATTAAATGTCTAAGCATGCTGTCTAAACGCCCTTTAATGTATTAGTTCAGACTAGATCTGACACATCGTCTTCAAAATATGAGAGTTAGAGACTATAAAAGGCTATTTATTATAACGACACACGGTTGCTGTACATGAGCATAAACTGCCTCATGGCAGGCTTCCAATCTCGTAGTGGCATTGTCCACTTTTTAGCAATCTGGTGTAAAGCCAGATACAGCAACTTCAGCACCGCGTCATCACTCGGAAACGACCGCCTGGTCTTGGTCACCTGACGTAGGCTGGCATTGAGTGATTCGATGGTGTTGGTGGTGTAAATCACCTTGCGGATTTCCGGGGGATAGTCGAAGAAAACGCTAAGCCTTGTCCAGTTTTCGCGCCAAGATTTGCTGATACTTGGTTGCTGCTTATCCTACGTATCGGCAAATTGCTTCAGAGATAGTTCGGCTTGCTGCAACGGCTTTACGCTCTTTCCAACTGACAAAGCGCAGGCTGTTGCGGATTTGATGCACGATGCACAGCTCTACCTGCGTTTTAGGGTAAACCGCTTATATCGCATCCGGGAAGCCCTTAAGGCCATCAACGCAGGCGATCAAGATATCTTCTACACCGCGGTTTTTAACGAACAGCGCGAAATTCTCCGACCATAGCTTATGAGCCAAAGCGAATAAGTACGGCATTAGTTACTTGTGAGATAAAGGTCGGCGAGACTTCAACACCATAGGTTTCTTCAAAGTGGGCTTGGATATCACGGGTAGACATGCCTCTGGCGTAAAGCGAGACGATGCGCTCATCAAACCCGCCGAGCTGTTTCTCGCCTTTCTTGATGAGCTTAGGCTCAAAGCTGCCATTTCGGTCTCGCAGGGTTTCAAGCTCAATGTCGCCGTGAATAGTGCGTACTGATTTACGGCTTTTACTGTTAAGGGAGTTGCCAGTATTTTTACCGACCGCATCATGTTTGGCATAACCAAGATGCTGCTCCATCTCGGCTTCAAAAGCACGCTCAGCAAGCTTTTTAGTCAACTGCTTAAGGATACCTTGCTCACCAAGCAGGTCTTGAGGGGATTTGTAATCAGCTAATAACTGATCGATAAGCTGGTCTGATACTGGCATTCTTTTTTCCTTTCAAATACATGGATAGAATGCCACTTACACAGATCTTTTTATACTCTCACTTTTATTAATGCTTATATAGCTAATCGTGGGGCTATGGCTCAGTTATTTGAAACTGAGCAATTCGATCGTGTGATCCATCTTGCTGCACAGGCAGGTGTGCGTTATTCGATAGAAAACCCTCACGTTTATGCGGATGCAAACCTTGTTGGTCACCTAAAAATTCTTGAGGGATGTCATCAAACCAAAGTCAAACATTTAGTTTATGCATATTCTAGTTCAGTCTATGCCGTAACGAGTCATCTAGAGTAGCGGATATGGCAGCATAAAAACGCCATTATTGATGGATTTACCCATAAATATAAAGTTGATCAGTTAGTGTACTTTGAGTCTCATCAATCTATGTATGAGGCTATCACTAGAGAAAAACAGCTGAAAAAATGGCGTCGTGAATGGAACGTTGAGCTGATTAATTCACAAAATCCAACGTGGCAAGATTTATGGTATACGGTAATAGCTAGATCCCCGCGTCGATAACTGCTCTTGCACTCTTTCTCATTAAAGCATTCTACCTCCTGCATCTGACCACCATGGAGGGTGGAAATGTCATATTTTGTATGGAACAAAATTAACCATGCAGTCGTCCGCGAGGATGACTGTGTAAAGGGCGAGGATGACTGTGTAAAGGGGGAGGATGACAGCCTAAGAGTGGCTAGGATGACAGCGTAAGAGCAAAACGTTCGGCTTTTTCCGTAATCCGTCCTCCGTCAGCGCAGCGTTCAGTCAACTGTGAACTACGCGTTCTGTTATCTAGGAAGGTGACTTTGCAATTTTTAGGACGTCCCTTTGTCCCTACTAAGGCTAATGCAGAGCCATTTGGTTGGGTTATCACTTTTGAAATTGAGCGGTTCGCCAGGGGGGCAGAGCAATAAATCGTAGCGTTCAAGCTCAGTTAAATGACCATTCTGGTCCCATATAACGGGTTCTAAACATAAGAGTAATTGCAGTGGCATGCAAACGTTTTGCTCCTGTGTTGTGTCGAGTGTGTTTCCGCTTGAATCAAAGATAAAAGTGTCGTTAATGCAGATTTTTTCGATATTGGAGCTGTATTTGCCCCGTTTGGTCATAACATTGAAATCGAGAACTGAGTCATCCAATAATTGGCTCTGAATTTGAGTTTCACCCTTAAAATTAAACGGGGCATCATTGGGGGTTAATAGGGTGCCGCTATCGAGATTATCCCCTTGAATGTGCAGTTTTAGTCCTTCGCCTTCGAGCAAGCATAGTTGCCTATCGATGCCGATAAATTGTGAGAAAGGGCCGCTGCTCGAAACGCTGGCTATGCTTATCCGATAATCAAAATCAGATAAATCCGCATGGCTTGGGGAAATCAGTAACTGTTTGGTACTGCCGCCGCCATTTTTCCATGGTGTTGATGGGCATTCCCGATAACGGATAAGTAGCATGTTTTTTATCAACCTTTCTTCTTCAATACATAATGCTCGGCAAGTTCACCGGTAATGCGTTTGCCTTCAGTGTCTAGCATGATGAGTTGGTTTTCACCGACTAAATATTGGCTACCATCCGCTAGGGTGATGTTGCGCCCTTGAGCATCCCAAACTGCGGTGCCTGTTACTTTGAAAATCCGCTCATCTTTGCCTAAATAAACAGTCTTTAGCTCGAAGCTGTTATCTGCCCGCAGGCTGATATGGGTTTGGATCCCCTCACAGCTTGCACAGGGAACGACGCCTTCATATTCACCGGGCCAGTCGAGTGAATTTTGGCTGGTATCGCCAAGGGGAATGCTGGCCGTTGCCTCGGTTTGTGCCGCCGTATTTGCACTTGGTTGTGCGGGCTCTGAGCAGGCGGTGGTGAACAGGGCTAAAAAGGTGATTGTTAAGAGTGATTTGTTCATACTCGATCCCATTTGTTGAGTAAAATTTAGCATGTCAGTTGTTATCATACTCGGCAAGGTGTATTGAGCAAAATTTCTCTTATTATCATGTTATAACAATGTGTTATTTGCATCTTGATTGTTTATTTAGCTGATGGAACTTGCCCTTGGTGAAGATAAATTGTTGAAGTGATTGCATGCTCTCGCTCTGATTTTTCACTCTAGCGACTCATCATTTGAGTTGAATAATGGCACTTCACCCCTCGTTTCGTGTTTATGAATTGGCAATCGAGAACAAAATTTAATCTCGAAATGTCAACATGGCCTCGTCACTTCCTAGTTTGAATCTATACTAAAATCTATCTCTTAGCGCTTGAGAGGTGCGCTTGTGGCGTTATCGAAAAACAATACAGAATCTTTAGGTGGATCAATATCATTATGACGCGCATGTTAGACAGAATTCTATTCGATGTGAGTAAGTCCCAGGTGATCGATCAAGGGGATTTAACACAGGCATCGCAGTTGATTGTGTCATCCGTCTGCAAGGGACTTAATATTTCCCGCGCCGGGATCTGGCTGTGGAGTGAAGATCACCAAAGTATTCAGTGTTTTTTCCTGCTCGATAATGCGCGCGTGCAGGAGCCATTAGTCATAACCCGCAGCCAATATCCTCATTATTTCAGCTTGCTAGATAACGAACGCACTATCGTTGCTAATAACGCGCAAACGGATCTTGCTACCCATGAGTTTTTGGCTGGGTATTTGCAGCCAAATCACATCACCTCAATGCTCGATAGCCCAATACGACGCAGTGGCAAGATGGTTGGGATTATTTGCTCTGAACATCGAGGCACACCCCGTGAGTGGACTCGGGATGAAAAAGCATTTGCGTCCGCGCTAGCCGATTTATTTGCGCGTGCAATGAGTGCGAAGGAAATTTTTGATTATCAACAACAATTAAAGGCCATCAATGCGGATCTTGAAAGCCAAGTTGAGCATAGAACAAAAGAATTAGAGGCGGCATTAGCTAACCTGAGTGCGACCCAAAACCACCTCGTCGAGAATGAAAAAATGGCGGCACTGGGAAGCTTAGTCGCTGGGGTCGCCCATGAGGTCAATACACCATTGGGGATAGCGGTAACGTCGGTAACCCATTGTTTAGATGAACTGGCGTTATTGAAGGGATTTTTTGAGCGTAATGAACTGGATGAAGACAAGTTTTTAAGTTTTATCAATACTATGCAAGATGGCTTAGGGTTAATTGAACGCAATCTTTCACGGGCGGCTGAGTTAGTGCATAACTTTAAACGTACGGCGGCCGATCAGTCCGTTCTGGAGCGTGAACGCTTTAATCTAAAGACCTATATATTCCAAATTTTTAGCTCGTTAAGACCTTTAATGCGTAAGAAAAATATCACCTTAACCGTTGAGTTAGATGACAATATTTTTATCGACTCTTATCCCGGTGCAATTGCGCAAATATTTACTAACTTAGTGGCTAATAGTTTTCGCCATGGTTTTCCTGATGATTTTACTGGAGATAAAGCAATCACTATTCGGGTTGACAAGCTCAATGAACAAATTCGAATGATGTATCAGGATAACGGTGTGGGTATGTCCGATGAGGTTAAGGCGAAGGCGTTTGAGCCCTTTTTTACTACCGCGCGTAAGGAAGGCGGCACTGGGCTTGGTATGTCGATTATTTATAATCTGGTGACGCAGAAATTAAATGGCAGTATTTTGCTGACTTCCTCTCCCAATCAAGGCGTAAAAGTCGAAATTCAGATCCCCGAGCGGTAAAGAGGACGCTCGTAGGCTCGCTCTAGAACACCGCTGTGTGGCTATAGACTCTAGCAGCGAAGCGCTCTAGTTTCTACGAACGCCGCTTTGCGGCTACGGAACGTCACTGCGTGACTTACGGTTTACAGAACGGGCTTCGCCCTGACGGTGAGTGAGCTTGTGAGCGTTCGGTAATCTGTCAACCGTAAACGAAGTGTTCTGTCATCTAGGGCGTTGCTTCGCAACTTCTAGAACCTAGAGCCTAGAACCTCGCAGGCCTTTGGCCGGTCTGCTTTCCTTGCGTTTGTATGCTACAATCTTTGCACTTTAGTTGATTCACTAATCCTAGATATATCAATGAGAAAAGGCATTTTACTGGCGGGAGGCACAGGCTCTCGGCTCTATCCTATGACGCAGGTGGTGTGTAAGCAACTGCTGCCAATCTATGATAAACCTATGATTTATTATCCCCTTGTCACCCTAATGCAGGCTGGCATTCGGGAGATACTGATCATTTGTACTCCCCATGATTTACCTCTTTTCAGTGTCCTGCTAGGGGATGGCACCCGTTGGGGGATTCGGCGCGGGGAGAGTTAGAGATTGTCGATGTGATCAGCCTATATTTAAGTTTAGGTGAACTACAGGTTGAGATTATGGGTCGAGGAACCGCCTGGCTTGATACTGGGACGCCCGACGCTATGGCTGAGGCAACACAATTTATTGCCGCGATTGAAAAACGCCAAGGGCTCAAAATCAATTGCCCTGAAGAAACAGCATTTTATCTAGGCTGGATTGATGCTGTACAGCTACAAACCTTGGCGCAACCTTTATTGAAAAGTGGTTATGGTGAGTATTTGTTAGGACTGCTTAATAAACAGGTATTTAATGAAGTGTATTGAAACTGAGCTAGCAGAGGTGCTGCTATTTGAGCCCCAGGTATTTGGCGATGAACGCGGCTTTTTTATGGAAACCTTTAGGCAATCTTATTTTGACGATTGCCTTGCCAATCGAGGGCTCCCTGCCGCTGTTTTTGTACAGGAGAATCACAGCCGCTCGCAGCAAAATGTTCTACGGGGATTACATTATCAATTGCTGCAACCCCAAGGAAAACTTGTGCGAGTGTGTGCCGGAAGTATTTTCGATGTTGCCGTGGATATTCGTGAAAATTCATCGGCCTATGGGAAATGGGTCGGTCGAATATTATCGGCCGATAATCACTTACAGATGTGGATCCCACCTGGTTTTGCCCACGGTTTTTACGTGCTGAGTGATTATGCCGATGTGATTTACCGTTGCACCGATTATTACTCGCCGCAGGATGAATATGTGCTTGCTTGGGACCATGCCGACTTTGCCATCGATTGGCCCTTGCTAGATGCACCGATTTTATCGACGCGGGATAGCTACGCCAGCGCCGCATCATAAAACCAATCAGGCTTTGTATTAGAAGGAATGACAATGAGCTTATTATTTTCTCCTTTGACCTTAGGTCAACTTGAGTTAGCAAACCGGATTATTATTGCGCCTATGTGCCAGTATTCGGCGGAAAATGGCCAAGCAACCGATTGGCATACGATTCATTTAGGCAGCATGGCGTTATCGGGAGCAGGAATGCTCATTTTAGAGGCGACTGCTGTTTTGCCCAATGGCCGGATCTCCTATGCAGATTTAGGCCTGTGGGATGACAAAACGGAAGCGGCCTTAGATAAAACCCTCAAATCTATCCGCAAGTATTCAAATATGCCGATGGTGATACAACTTGCCCATGCGGGACGTAAAGCATCAACTCGAAAACCTTGGGAAGGTGGCGGCACTATTGCACCCGATGAACTTAATGGTTGGCAAACGATAGCCCCTTCAGCACAGGCATTTTATCAAGACGCCGTGTTACCCCGGGCGATGACATTCGATGACATTGATGAGCTTATCGCGGCATTTGTTAGTTCTGCACAAAGAGCCGAGCGATTAGGGCTTGATGGAATTGAAATTCATGCTGCCCATGGTTATTTGCTGCATCAGTTTTTATCACCATTATCGAACCAACGTACCGATAAATATGGTGGTAGCTTAGAGAATCGCCTGCGCTTATTGTTAGCCGTGTTTGATGCCATTAAGGCCGTTATATCGCCTAAAATGGTGCTCGGTGTGCGGATTTCGGCAACCGATTGGGTCGATGGCGGTTGGGATTTAGCCCAAAGCCTAGTCTTGGCAAAGGCATTAGAGGCCCGAGGCTGTGATTTTATCCATGTGAGTACCGGCGGGTTAAGTCCAGTGCAGCAAATCCCTGTGGCAGAACACTTTCAAGTGCCTTTTGCCGATGCCATTAAAGCTGAGGTCAATATGCCAGTGATTGCCGTGGGGTTAATCACGGATGCTAATAAAGCGGAAATGATTCTGGCACAGGGGCAAGCTGATGCTATCGCGCTCGCTCGCACTATGCTCTATGACCCACATTGGCCTTGGCATGCGGCGGCAACATTAGGTGCAACGGTCAAAGCGCCGCCACAGTATTTACGCTCATCGCCCCATGGGATTAAATCACCAATAGAGTAGAGCGCTTAACTTGTTATTCATCGCTGGCATTGGGTTTGTGATTTTTAATCTCTGTTAGGGGCAAAAACAAAACGGGCAAGATAATTCTTGCCCGTTTTTCATTTTAGCTAGTTACTCGCTATTTTGCTGGTTCAACACTCGGTCTGGTATACCAGGGCGCGCGAGCGTCAGTGACATCAAATAAGTTGTACTTACGGCCGAGCATTTGACCACCGTCGCGGGTCAGCGGCATCCATGATAGGAAGGCGCGGCTGTGGGTCGACTTGATGGTCATCAGATCGAATGGCACCGAAATATAGAAGCCCTTAGTAAAGCTGCCTTCGCCATATTCTTCCGCCGACAGGTCAGTCTTAGTCGCAAATGCACCGACAATCACACCGCTATCAAACTGTTTCGAGAAATCGACAGTCACACCTTTATCTTCGGCGAGATATTGGCCAGCGCTCACCTTTAACAAGGTAGTTGGGAACCACTCGGGTTGGTAATAGGCTGTTACATGTCCCGTAACAACACCCGTTTGTACGCGATATGCTCGTCCAGTGATCGGATCAAATTGATGCTCATCTTCGAAGAAGCCAAGCATACTATCGGGATCACGTTGTTTTGCATAGTTAACATCAAATCCGAAGGCCCATTGGCTATTGAGTGGGCGATACATAAACTCAGTTCCCACACCGCCATACATCATTTCTAAATATCCACCATAGGCTTGGTAGGAGATATTTTCGCTAAGATTATCCATCCAAGTCATTTGCAGGTTATTGATTCGCATTGGATTGTCATGAACATATTGGCGGATCAAGGTGCGAACGCGTTTTAAATCATTACTGTCGGGTGGCACGTCATAGAGAAACTTATCGTAGTTATCGTAGAGGTTAAGGTAAATTGAGCCCGCAAACTCAAAATTATCGGTAAATCGATAACTTGCTGTGCCTGTTACCCCAATATTAAACATGTAGAAGCCTTCGGAGCCGCCAAAGGATTGCACCATAGTCGGAGAGATATCAAAACCTAAGTTATCTAACCAATCTTTATCTGTGCTGGTCATCAGTTGCCCTTGCGGCAAGCTTGGGACACTCACTTCGCTCACATCCGTCATTTTGGCATTGAGATAACCATAGCTTGCGACGCTGGCAAATTTTTGTGCATCGATGCGTGTTTCGGTCATCGGCTGGTTATAGTGGGTTTCGATTAAACGATATTCTTTAATGCGAGTGATATCGGTATTGTTTGCTATGATAGTCGCGGCCCTATGATGGGCTTCATTTCTATCTCTAAATCGCGTCTGCTCACCAATTACGGTAATACTGTCGGTATCGAGATAAATTTTGGCATTGTAGTAACCTGCAATCTCTCCCAGTTGCTGCGCCACTTTTGTCCAATCTACTGTGTTTGCGACGATTTGAGGCTGTATTGAGACCTCTGCAGTGACAACTTCCGTAGTAACTTCAGTGGCAATTTCAGCTGTGGGTTCTACTTTCGTGCTCGTCACTGCACTGGCCGAAGAAGGCGTAGCGCTAATAGGCTCTGGTTCGGTTGAGACTTGTGTTAAAGGCGCTGCAGGCAGAGGCTGATACTTAGCCGCCGCAGGGTCGCGTTTAATTTGCGACAAGGTATTAAAATTGGTTTGCAGACTAAAGCCTAAGGTCCAAGTATTACCGCGCTCATAGCTTAAGTGCAAATCCCCCCAATCACCAAAGCGGTATAACATACCATAGTTAACTTTGCTGTCCTGTGGCATTGGAATACCGCCTTGGACGAGAGGGAAGTCGGATTGATAGTCGTTGCCGTCGTATTCCACTTTTAACCGTAGTGGGTCCCAGGGGGTTTGGTATTCAACGCCACCAAAGAGTGCCGCGCAGCCCTTAAACCAGCGCTGGTAATCGACCGTGCCACCTTTGCCACCAAAGGAAGTGTCCCTGTCGCAGTTATAGTTGAGATCTTTTTTATCCTGGGTGAGATTGCCGCTATTACCTATATAGCCCCAACCTATGCCTAAGGTAAAATCTAATGGGCCGACTCTTTTTGTCGCGGCAATAAATTCGCCATCGAATAATCCTGTGCCACCAAAGTCGCGTACACCTATGGAGGTTTCGGGTAGCCAATTGGTTTCTTCAAGTAGACGAATTTTAAAGTCGATACCTTTATCTGTGTATTTAGTGTTGCCACTGAAACTAGGATCATCGCTGTATAACAGATCTTGCACTTGGGTGTATCGCACTGTGGTTTCAAACCAGGGGAATAACTGTACCGATGCACTAAAGTGTTGATATTCATCGTTATAGCTAGTTGCAAAATTAAACTCACCCTCGGGGGCCATACGTCCCGTGGGCATTTGCATTAGACCCACACCACCAAAGTCAGATTGTGATGGTAACAGTTGAGGGGATGAAAATTCATCGGCGGCCGCATTGAATAGCGGTAAGAGCGCCAGTGACAGTGCGGATAAACGGCCTAAGCGATGGATGGTAGGGGAAGACTTTTTCATTACAGAGCCCGATTCCTGAGTAATTCAATTATGTTTGCATTTAGATCAGAGTGGCCATCAAAAAGGCTTGAAAACTCAACAAAAAGTGTTGCACCAGGAGCAATATCCTGAACTTGATGATTCCAATAGGCGATAGGTTGTTTAATCGCTTTGCCATCGGGTTGAATTACCCAGACGAAACTCGTCTCGGCATTATCCAATAAGCCCGCTTGCTTAAGATATTCTTGGCTGTCCATCTGGCTTTGCCATGCCATATCACCTGTTTGAGCGACAGCGCCAACGACTGTCACTGTGGTTGGGCGGGGGGGCAACACCAGTAAAAAACGACCATCGAGGAGTGAATTATAGGCATCAGTGATCCGGACAAGATCCACATCTAAAGGCTGGATAACGCGTTGGCCAAGTTTCATTTGGCGCAAAAATTGCGCTAATTGTGCCAGTTTTGCAATATAGCCGCTGTTATCTGCTTTTTGTCCCATTTCAGCTAATTGACTAAGCACTTGCTGACGCTTAGTTTCTAGGGCTGCGGTATTTTGAATATCGAGCAGGGCTGCACCTAACCAGTAGATCGGCACTATCTCATTTTGAGTCGTTTTATTATAGAGAGGCAGCTGTGCTAAGCCGTCCTGCAGCGCTTGTCCGATGCGAATTGCGCTGGGATAGGTGATTTGTACTTGGGCTTCTTTACTCGAAGAGGTCGCGACAAATAGCTGAGTTTCTGCTTGAACTGTCGATAAAAAGAACGTGCTAGCGAGCAGTGCCAGAGGGGGGAAATAGGATCTCATAATGGCTCCACTAAGAGGCGAATGGCTTAAGTAAGGTGATATCGATAAAGGGCAGATTAGGCGCTATCTTTTGGCGACTCTTAATCACTTGGCCATTATTCGGTTTTATCCAAAATTCATTTTGATAGTGGATATCAAGCGCGGCTATTGAAACCACTTCGCTGAAGTGCAGCGCCTGTGTTGGCGTATCATTGATAAGAATATTTTCTTCGGCAATAAAATTAAACTGTGAACTCGCGGTATAGCCAAAGTGATAATCCGGTTGCCAGTCAAGGGTGCGCGTCCACGTTTTAGGTGTGCTACTTAAATGCAGCCCTAATAGAATCGGGTCGGGTTGTGTGCTTGCTATTGCGACTAAGTTGCCCGCGAGTAGGTTATGGGTTTTCACTAAACGACCATTTCTTGTCACTAACATCCCTTTATCCGCCGACAACCATTTAAGCTCGAGTGTATCTGGGGTTGGTCTTACTGAAGATAGAGTAATTTGGGGTTCGGCAAAGGCTAAAGCGATAAATGCCCTAGGTGTGTCGTCAAGCTTGGCATAAATGCTGGCGTAAGGATTGGCTTTTACTTGTTCTGTGGTGAGTTTTACGTCGTCATCCCCAATAAAAGCGAGCTTTATCGTATCGTTTAAGGCGCTAATTCGTTGGCTACAGCCAGAAATGCCCACTAATACGGCCGAGAGGGCGACTAGCGGCAATAGTTTTTTATTTATACGCATCCGAATTGCTTATTCTCAATAGTAATAAATGTCAAATGTAAAGAGATGTGAGACTGATTTCAAGCGATAACCAGAGCTTGATTTTCTCTCAATGGGCTTAAAAAAAACAACCGCCAATAGGCGGTTGTTTAGAAAATGTTTTAACTGATTAGTTACCAGTACCAGTAGTAGTACCAGTACCAGTACCAGTGTTGGTGACTGGGTTACCATCAGAGCTGTTTGCAGCAACTAATACGCCAGTCAAAGCTGCACCAGCAGCAATACTACCACCAACAATAACACCAGTTGAACCGCCAAGAGTTGTACCACCAGTAGTTGTACCAGCGCCATCAACTGCTTGAGCAGCCACTGAACCTAACATTGAAATAGCAGCAATAAGTGCTAATGAAGATTTTTTCATCGTGATTCCCTTTTAGAAAAAATTAACCTAATTTTTAGCTAATCTAGTACAGCATGATAGGTGATTCAACTTAAATGATCAATGCCAAATCTATCTGTGTATTCAGACTTTAGACTGATTTGCTGTTTAGCTGCTATAGAATATTCCTTAGTTTAGAATGAGTTTAACCATTCCAGCTAAGTATTTATGCCCAAGATGGACACCTTGATCTTATACCATTTTCGCCTTAGCAATTCAAAACCATTCCTTAGGCTAGTTAACTAAACATGGATGCATGCACGATTAAGTTAAGTTGAAGAAGGTTTTTATTTCGCTGAGTTGTTCCATGGCATCCTTATAACCTAAATCGATTAACGCACTGGTATAGGATTTCTCGAATAGTAAGTAGGACACGATACTCGAGTCCGATTGCCTATCTATACCAATAAAACCCAGTAAGGTTTTAATGGCCCAGGGCATATCGTCGTAAAAACGTGCCGCTATTTTGCTTAAATCTTCGCTTGGTTTGATCACTAAGGTCTTTATGGGTTGCAAGGTCAGTTGAGTTCGACTCTCTTCAGGGATAAGACTCAGGGTGTGATTAATACGTTGCAACCGTTCAAGATCGCTATTTAAGGTGTCTGAAAAGATAGTGTCGAGTAGATGACCCGCAATCGTGGCTGTTTTCGGATGATATTCTAGTTCCATCGGGTAATGTTTGTGGGGGCTATCCAAATTGATGACTAGTAGCCGACTGGCTCCTAAGTGAATGGGGCTCGACAGCGGTGCAAGCTGGTGGACCGAACCATCGCCATAATAGGCTTGGTTAAGTTTAATTGATGGGAACACCATAGGAATCGCGGAGCTGGCGAGTAAATGCTCTGTGTTGAGCATCATGCGTTCGCCGCTACGCCTCGCTCTGGTCCAATTTTCTATGTCCCTTGAGGCTTGAAAAAAGGTGACTGAGCGGGAGTTGTTATAACAGGAGGCATCCACACTGAGTGCTGTGAGGGCTCCGCTGCGGATATTGCGATCGATGCGTTTAAAGTCGATAAGCTCATTCAGTAGAGTTCGCAGTGGGTCGTTATCCAGCAAGCTGCCCGCATCGGTATTGACCTTATCATCCTGCATCCCCTTGAGTGCCATTTTAGCTAAATGACTTAACACCCCCGCAATGGAGGCACGATACACTTTTCGGGTTTCAAAATGCCGCCATACCCATTCGAGTTTTTTTACGCCAAGGTGAAAGCAAGAGGCGTGGGTCGCAATCGATGTGCCATTTATCGCGCCAGCAGAAGTACCACAGATGATTTTAAAGGGGATGCCGTGATTGCGGGGATATAGCTGGACCAGTGCTTTTAACACGCCGACTTGATAGGCGGCCCTGGCACCACCTCCACCTAAGACTAATGCAGTTGATGTTGGCAATCTCAAGACTCAATTTATTGTTTTAATGATTTTATTAAAGCAATGACTGTGCTTAAAAAGCAAGTCTGAGCAGTGGATTTGTTTTTAGGGGAAAGTCGATATTGGGTTCAGGGCAAGAGTGCCAAAGAAGTTGAGGACATTGGCTCAATCGTTTCATCAATCCATTTTTACCTTGATGATGGAAAGGCTATTTGTGTGACAAGTGCATAAAAAAACGCACTTAAGTACAACCTAAGTGCGTTTAATTTGTTTATTCGACTAGAGCTAAAGCTTAGGCTTTAATCTGGCTTTTAAGGAAATCGACCAGCTGATCAAATGGAATATCTTGCTTTTCACCGGTGCGGCGGTTTTTGTATTCATATACGCCGGCATCGATATTACGATCGCCAATCACCACAGTGTGTGGGAGTCCAATCAGTTCCATATCGGCGAACATCACGCCTGGGCGCTCTTTACGATCATCCAGTAATACGTCGATACCCGCTGCGGTTAAGTCCTTGTACAACTGCTCGGCGATATCGGTTACGCGGTGTGACTTGTGCATATTCATTGGCAGAATGCCTACACTGAAAGGCGCAATAGCTTCTGGCCAAATGATGCCGCGATCATCGAAGTTTTGCTCGATGGCTGCCGCCACGATACGGCTCACGCCAACACCGTAACAACCCATCAGTAGCACCTGTGACTTGCCGTTTTCGTCAAGTACAGTTGCATTCATCGATTTAGAATAGTTAGTACCGAGTTGGAAGATATGGCCGACTTCGATACCTCGGGCCATAGCATAAGTGCCTAAACCATCGGGTGTTGGCTCGCCTTCAACCACGTTACGGATATCGGCAGCTTGTGCTGTCGGCAGATCCCGCTCCCAGTTGATGCCAAAGTAATGTTTATCATCGACGTTAGCACCGGCGGCAAAATCGCTCATCACGCTAACGCTGTGATCGATAATAATTGGCATAGTTAAGCCGACAGGACCGAGTGAGCCAGGACCTGCGCCAATGGCGTCACGAATAAGGGCTTCTGGTGCAAATTCTAAGGGTGATGCCACTAAATCTAACTTATCAGCCTTGATTTCGTTCAGTTCATGGTCGCCACGAACAATTAATGCCACTAGCGGAGCGGCTTCGGTTGCACCTTTAACAATTAAGGTTTTAACGGTTTTGGTGATATCTAAACCAAACTGCTCAACTAATTCGGCAATCGTTTTAGCATTGGGGGTATCGACTAAACGCAACTCTTCAGTGGCGGTGCCGCGAGCCTCGGTTGGCATAGGTGATTCGGCTTTCTCGATATTGGCCGCATAATCACTGCCGGTCGAGTAAGCAATTAAATCTTCACCGCTTTGTGCCAGTACATGGAACTCGTGTGACATGCTGCCACCGATAGAACCTGTGTCAGCTAATACGGGGCGGAAGGCTAAGCCCATGCGCGACAGAATGTTGCTATAGGCTTGATACATAGCCTCATAGGTGGCATTCATGGTATCCACGTCGAGGTGGAAAGAGTAGGCGTCTTTCATCAAGAATTCACGTGAACGCATTACGCCAAAACGGGGGCGCACTTCATCGCGGAATTTGGTTTGAATTTGGTAAAGGTTCAGCGGTAGTTGCTTATATGAGCTGACTTCTTTGCGAATGAGATCGGTGATCACTTCTTCATGGGTTGGGCCCAGTACGAAGTCACGGTTATGGCGATCCTTAAAGCGTAGCAATTCTGGACCAAATTTATCCCAACGACCCGTTTCTACCCACAAATCAGCCGGTTGTACCATAGGCATTAATATTTCAATCGCGCCTGCTTTGTTCATTTCTTCACGAACAATAGCTTCGACTTTACGCAGTACACGCAAGCCCGTGGGCAGGTAGCTATAGAGGCCCGACGCATTACGGCGGATCATACCAGCACGTAGCATTAATTGATGGCTGATGACTTCTGCATTCGCAGGTGTTTCTTTTTGAGTAGAAAGTAGGTATTTGCTAACGCGCATTACCGATGTCCAAATTTGAGTTGAATGGGCGCCATTTTATCACCTGCTTCGATGATGTCACCTAGGGATTTAGGTTAAATTCAGTTAGCTGGGATATAAATGGCATTTTTTAATGTGGATAACGGATAACGGATAACGGATAACGGATAACGGATAACGGATAACGGATAACGGATAACGGAAGGAAGAGCGCTACGCTGCTAGAGCGTGACTTCGTCACTGCTGATATCTAGATTTTCGTTTCTTGCTTACTTATCTCGCCGATCACCAATCACCCGTGCAGGACTACCGGCGACTATGGCCCAGTCGGGTACGTCTTTTGTGACTATGCAGCCCATGCCGACCACGGCGTGATCGCCAATGGTGACACCATCGACTATGCCAGCCTGGGCGCCAATCCACACATCTTTGCCTATAACAATGCCTTTGGAGTTGGCAGCTTGTTGATATATCGGTGTATCTGGCGCCATGCCATGGTTAAAGGCATAGATAGTCACATTATTAGCGATGCGAGTTTGATTACCTATCTTGATACCCACTCTACCGCCATCAAAGGAGCAACCATGATTAATCGCCACTTCATCCCCCATCGTAATCGGGCCATGCAAAAAACAGTCGGCGGCGATCAAGCAGCGGTTGCCGATGCGAATATCCCGATTGGGTTCGGCAAATAGCTGGGCTTCGGGGGCGATAAAACACTGCTCGCCTATTTGCACTGTTTCGAGGGCACAAAGTGTGGCTTGGATTTCATCCTGCCAGGGTTTTGCCCAGACTAAATGTTTCTCTTTTAAAGAAAAATACAGCCAAGGCATCCAAGATAGACGCTTTTTATGTTGGCTTTGATAGTCAGGCAAAGATACCTGCTCTGATCTAGGCGTTGGCGCAGACATTTAGCCACATTTCCCCGGTTTGAGTTCTAATACTAAGATGTATTCTTGCTCATTATCATCGACCGCCATCTGCCAAAACACATCTAAATCATAGAGAGCGACTTGATAAAGCTTTGGGTCATCTTTGGCTTTTTTGTAGGCAGGCCGAGGATCTTGACCGAGTACGCCGCGAATGAGCAGGGCTAAATCTGTGTAGTTTTCCTGCTCGGCATAATGTTCAATTTGGGTGCTGGCATGGGTAGAAAATACCACCGAAATTAAATGGGGCGCTTCCTGGGCGATACCGCCTATTGCATCGGCAATGGAATCCGAGAAGGGAATGTAGGGCTTAATATCGATAATCGGTGTGCCATCGAGGAGATCCATACCGGAAATCTCAAGGCAAACTTTGCCCTTACGCTGCACTACGCCGTGGAGTTTAACGACCGACTGACCAATGCCATTGGGCCTAAACGTGGATCGAGTGGCAAATACGCCGAGTTTTTCATTGCCGCCTAATCTGGGTGGCCTCACTGTGGTTTTCCAACCTTGGGCAAGATTCTCATGGAAGCAAAATAGTAACCAGAGATGGGAATATTGCTCGATACCACGCACCGCATCGATATGATTCACATGGGGTTCGAGTTCGACATAGCCACGGGCTTCAACCAGTCCGGGTTGCCTTGGTATGCCAAACTTTTGTTTATAGGGAGTGCGGCATGTTGCCACTGCGATAATTTGGTTGGTAAATGTCATGCAAAAAATTACCTAAAAGGCTAAATATAACAACCGCATAAGCTCATTGTTAAGCGGTTGATATGGGCAATCTCAGATCATCGAATCGGCAGCAGTACGCTTGCTATGCGTGAAGCTTACTCTGGGGTAGCCGTTTTGATGGCCTGGCCGACGCATAGGGCGCGACTGATACAACCTTGGGCCGCTTCTTCAAACATCACACATTGCTTAATGATAATGCCGTTGGCGCCTTTATCCGCGGCGGAGCGGCGAGCTTCAGTTCTGGCATCCGCGAGTGACGCGGGTACGGCATTCACATCGGCTTGGCAAGATTCGCCTTGAACTAACCCCTTTAATTCGTAGTGCCCTTTAGGCAGGGTATCACCTTCATAGAGGGTAACATCGGAGGCCTTGAAATAGTCATCGATTGCCTCACCGTTCAAATTACTGTTAAAACTATAGTCGCTGGCACAGGCACTGAGCAGTAGCACTAATGCACTTGAGAGGATCATCTTCATGGTTTGACCTGAGTTTGAGGGGAAAACTGCGCAGCCTTAAAGACTGCGCCGATGCGATATTATTATCTGAGCAAATTCTACCGCTTAAGGTACTTTTGATAAAGCTGCTGATGGCGATTATTCAGATCTATCTGCCGGCCTTCAATCCAGATAGCCACAATCTTATTGGTCATAGGGTCGAGAATGTCCCCCTCGGACAGCACGACACTGCCTTGGTATCCCACCGCTATCGCCCCTAAATCCTCCACCCCTAACAGGGTTGCCGCATCTAAGGTGACAGATTTGAGTGCTTGCTCCGGTGTTAAACCATAGGCGGCGCTGTAACCTGCGGCATAGGGAAGGTTGCGGCTATTCCAATCCGATGAGAAACCCAGGGCAAAGGGGATACCCGCATTGGCGAGCAATGCTGGGATCTTAAAGGGCAAATCCACGGGTTCATCTTTACGTTTAGGCAGGCTCAATGTATGGGGATAAATAACGCTGGCATTGACTTCCCTCAGGCTTGAGGCCAAGCGCCATGCGTCATAGCCGCCGACAATTACCAGTTTGAATTGGTATTTTTTCGCTAGGGCAATCACTTGCTCAATTTGTCCAACCGTATCGGCATGGGCGAATAGGGTCGCTTTACCTTGGTACAATGGCAACATGGTCTGCCAACGCAGATTTTTACTGCTGGACTGATTGCCTTCATCCTCGCTTTTATGTTGATCACTTAAAAAGTAACGGTAGCCATCCTCAAAGGCGGCGTTGAGTTTATCGATAGCCTGTTGATTTTTCTCGATTGCCTTGGCTTTCTCTTTTTCATCCTCAGGCATGCGCTTGATTTGCGGCCAGTAGACATGGAATTGGCCTTCGCTTGGTTGTAGGGCGTCCTCGATCGTCCACGCATCGAGATTGACCAGCACCGATTGCCCCGCTAACCCCTCGCCGCTGGGGACGATTTGGGCGTGGGTAATTCCGTTATAGCGTATGGTGGGGATAAGTTCTGAATCCGGATTATAGGCGCTTGCTGTGCTAATTTGTGGATTAAAATCACCGACCTCGGCGTTATCGACGGTAGGACGGCTCATCTCAATTTCGACTAAACCTAAGCTAGTATCGAGGGCAATGAGCCCCGGATATAAATGTTTACCGCTCGCATCGACGATATGTATGTCAGTTCCCCCGGCGGCGGGTGTATTAACTGGGCTCCCCACAGCGGCAATTTTGCCATTCTCAATTAACACATCGGTATTATTGAGCACACCTTGGCTAACAGTGTGGACTGTGGCGTTTTTAATCAGCACAGTGTGGCTTTGCTTTGGTGCTGGCACTATATCGTTGGCGCTCGCTGTGGAGATGGCTCCCAGTAATGCCGCAAACAAGAGCGTTGTCGGTAAAAGTTGCATTATTTGGCTCCCTGATGAGTGTGGCCCCATGCCTGATAGTGAGTATCGCAGTGCCATTGTGGCTCGTTAAGTGGCGTGACTTTCTCACCCGCCTTGGCGTTATCATCACTGCTGAGAATTTTTTGGATAAGTTTGGCGCGCTCGTTGACTATGGCTTTTTGGGCAAGTTGGTCTTGGTCTCGATCGAAATAGCGTTTGCCTTCGACCCAAGCCTGGGTCACTTTGGCGTAAATCGATAGCGGCTCGGCGTTCCAAAGCACGATATCGGCCATTTTTCCAGGAGTGAGTGAGCCCACGTATTCATCGACTCTTAACTGCTTCGCTGGGTTGATAGTCACCATATTCCAAGCATCTTCCTTTGACATATTGCAATACATCATAGACTTAGCCGCTTCTTGGTTGAGCCTACGCTGCATTTCGTAGTCGTCTGAGTTAATGCTGGTGGTCACGCCTTTGTTTTGCATCAGGCAAGCGTTTTGCGGAATAGCGTCATATACCTCAAACTTATAGGCCCACCAATCGGCAAAGGTCGATGCGCCGGCACCATGGGCGGCGAGCTCGCTGGCGACTTTGTAACCTTCGAGCACATGGGTAAAGGTTTGCACTTTAAAGCGATAGGCTTCGGCTAAACGCAGGAACATTAAGATCTCTGACTGCACATAGGAGTGGATATGCACATCGCGCTGTTGATTTAATACCTCGGCGACGGCCTGCAGGCGATAGCTTGGGCGCGGTGCGATGGTTTTCTTTTTCTCACTGCTGCGTAGCTCATCATAGGCCTTAAGTGCATGTTCATAGGCGATGGCGGCGTCGAAGGTTTCAGCAAATAAGGCTTTAACCCCCATGCGAGTCTGCGGGTAGCGCTGCACAAACTTCTCGCCCCAGTTGCTCTGTTTTACGTTTTCACCAAGGGCAAATTTGATACTCGTCGGCGCGTTAGCAAATTTAAGTTGCTCGGCGCTTTCTCCCCATTTCATCTTGATCAGTTGCGATTGGCCACCGATAGGATTCGCGCTGCCGTGGAGTAATTGTGCGCTGGTGACTCCGCCCGCTAAGGCGCGGTAGATTGAAATGTCTTCGGGATTGAGCACATCCCCAATACGCACCTCAGAGGTGACGGCATCAGTGCCTTCATTCGTGCCACCATTGATGGCGATATGGGAATGTTCATCGATAATGCCCGCAGTTAGGTGTTTGCCCGTTGCATCGAGCACTTGATAACCTGAAGGCGTACTGAGTTGTTGACCAATTTTCTCGATGCGGCCATTGGCCATTAACAGATCCGCATGTTCCAAGATACCCTGTTTATCAGAAGTCCACAGGGTGGCATTTTTAATATGGAGTTTCTCGGCTTTTGGGGCTTCGTTCAGACCATAGGCAACATTAGGGTAGGTGAGTTGACTCACTAGAGCCGTGTTTGCCGTTATTTTGGAGTCTTGCGGTTTTATTTGCCCATCGTTTGCTGTGATGGCCACACCGGCAACATGGGTGCTGCGGCTTTGGGCATCGATCATTCGCCCCTGAACACCATCCTTAGCCAGCCATAGGGTAAAACGGCTGATGCCTTGGATACCGGCGGCGGTAAGATTGGCATTAAAACTGACTCTACCGTCATCCTCTAGTGTGAGGTTGGTGAGCGAGATACTTTGTTCACCGCTACTCAAGTTACCCTGAAACTTAGGTTTATCGTCTTTGCTGATATCTTGCAGCGATAAATCCAGCGTGAGGTTATTGAAACTTAATTGGTAATCACCCAGTAATTTAGCTTGCGAAAGTGAGCGAATACTCTGCTCTTGGCCCTGTAACCAAACGCTATAGATCTGGCCATCTTTAAAGATATTCCCCTTAGTGACCACAAAATCAGCCATATAGCCTGGGGCGAGTTTGCCGGTAAAATCCGCCGTCCCCGCCATTTCGGCGGCTTGAATGGTAAGTGCCGCTAAGGCTTGTTCTTCGGTTAACCCTTGGGCAACGGCTTGGCGTAAACGTGGCCAAAAAGCATCGCTCTTAATGCCGTATTGAGTTAAGGCAAAGGGAATTGCGGCTTTGGCGACTGCGGCAGGATTTGTTGGCGCACGCTCCCATTGTCTTAAGTCTGCCAGTGATACATCACGATCAGCATCATCGGTACCGACGTCTGGAGCTTGTGGGTAGTTGAGCGGTAGGATCAAGGGATAGTTCAAGGCTTTTAGCTCGTTAATGCGAGCGTATTCTTGACCGCTTCCTAAAAGATTGGCGGGCTGTTGATGTTCTTTGAGTAGGTGAGCCGCGCGTAATAAATCATTGAGATTTTTCGTTTCAAACACAATTGGCTTCTCGGCCAAATGATCTAATTTTTCAAAGGCGATATTAAACTCAAACGGGGTGTTTATTGTGCTATTGGCGGATTTATGCTTATTTTGGTTATACCAGTTGGCATCGGCAAAGGTTTGTCTGATCAGTGCAATACTTCCCATTAATGAATTGGGGTAATCCTGTTCGGATGTGCCTTTATCAAATGCCATAAAAGCTTGAGTTCGCGCCCGATAAATCACTTCATTAGCGGTTTTATCGGCTAAGGATAAACTCACACCTGTGCCGCGAAAAATGCCATCGAGCTTACTACTTTGCACACTGGTAAAGCCGTTATTGATCCAATCTTTTGCGCGTTCTCTATTGGGATAAACGTAATTAAACCATTCTTTTTCTGCATGAATTGCCCCATTTTCGGCATTGCCACCTATACGTTTAATATCATATACAGGACGGGTTAAGCCGAGTTTGGGATATTCAAACTCAATTCCATAATCAGTGAAGGGGTCGATAAAGCCTGGGTAGATAGTGTAACCCGTGAGGTCGATTTGTAATGCTGAAGCGGGTATATCTCCGTGCTCAATAATGGCTTTAATTCTATTATTTTCAACCAATAGAGTGGCATCGGTTAGTCGTTTCCCCGGTGCGACAATTAATTCGGCATGGGTAAAGGCGGTTAACTTACTAACGGGTTGTACTGGGTTTCCTTGGGCAAAAATACTGAGGGGAACAAAGCTAGTTATTATGCCGCAGCTTATTATTATCTTATTGTTTATCTGCATGTTTTTATTCTAATGGGGGAGGGTGGATAAAGAGTAACTGAAAGTCGCTGGAAATACTAAGGCTGAATTGTAACGCAATTTTAGCATTGACTGTAATTCGGAACGCCAGTCTGTTTTGAACGAATGAGGCATAAAAAAACTCGCCCAATGGCGAGTTTTTTTATGTTACCTAACTGTAATGCGTCATCGCTATTACGGTGCGGTACTTTTAAATTGGATTAGATTAAGAAATCATCCATAGAACGACCTTTGTTGATCTCGTTCTTAAATACGGTTGGCATACGGCCTTGGCCTGTCCACTGAACCATTTCACCGTCAACTTCAATTTGATATTTTGCTGGACGAGGAGCACGCTTTTTGCTGGCCGCTTTAACCGCTACACCACCTAAGTCATCGATGGATAAACCAACAGCTTCCATTTGTTGACGGATTTCTTCAATCTTAGCGTTACGAGCAGCGATGGCTTGCTGTTCTTCTTCTTCCATTGATTCACGTTCAACTAGAATTTTATCTAGTTTAGCGGCTAAATCACGCAGTTCTTCTACGCTGAGATCTTTTACCGCAGCTTTAAAACGACGACCGTGAGTTAATATTTCTAAAAATTCGCTCATATCTATTTTCGTCCCACTCTATTTTTAATACAGGATAATGGTGAACAACCCCTAAATGATAGAAACTAATATAGCTCGAATCAAATAAAATTACGCAATATTGAGAAATTAAATATTATTTAAATTTTGAACTTTTTTATATATGGCAAATAAGTGTTCAAAAATGTGGCCAACAGCCCTGTATTAAAAAATGCAAACAGGCGTTTGACTTTAGTTGACGTTAACGTTAACAGGACGTAAAGTTGCTCTATCCTGCATTGGTAACGACCAATGTTTTGTCCATGTACATGAAAGTGTAGGAAGGAAACCCTATGAAAGTATTGGTGCCTGTTAAGCGTGTTGTTGATGCCAATGTGAAGGTCAGGGTCAAAGCTGACAACACAAGCGTTGATACCGCAAACCTCAAAATGGCGTTGAACCCTTTTTGTGAAATCGCAGTAGAAGAAGCGGTTCGTTTGAAAGAAGCGGGCAGTGCTACTGAAGTGGTGGTCGTTAGTATCGGTAATAAAGCCGTTCAAGAACAATTACGTACTGCGCTGGCACTCGGTGCAGACCGTGCAATCCACATCGATACCGAAGACGAGCTAGTGCCTTTATCTATCGCCAAACTCCTTAAGGCTGTACAGGAAAAAGAGCAGGCCGAATTGGTGATTTTTGGTAAGCAGTCTATCGATGGTGACAATAACCAAACTGGGCAAATGTTTGCGGCATTAACGGATATGCCGCAAGCGACGTTTGCCTCCGAAATTAAAGTCGAAGGTCAGTCGGTGCAAGTCTCCCGTGAAATCGATGGTGGTATGCAAACCCTGAGTCTGCCATTACCGGCTGTAGTGACGGCCGATTTACGTTTGAATGAACCCCGTTACGCTTCATTACCAAACATTATGAAGGCAAAACGTAAGCCTTTGGATGTCATGACGATTGCCGATTTGGGTGTGACCTTGAAAAACCATCAAACCCTCGTGAAAGTGACGCCACCTGCAGAGCGTAAAGCAGGTATTATGGTAGCGTCGGTAGCTGAGCTAGTCGAAAAGTTAAAAAATGAAGCGAAGGTGATCTAAATGGCCATTTTAGTATTAGCTGAACATGATAATGCGGCTCTGAAACTCGATACCGCCAAGGTTGTCACTGCGGCGCGTGCCATCGGTGAGGATGTGCATGTATTAGTTGTCGGTCATCAATGCAGTGCCGTTGCCCAATCTGCGCAAACATTACAAGGTGTTAGCCAAGTTTTGCTTGCCGATGCCAGTGTCTATGAAGCGCACCTTGCGGAAAATGTCTCAAAATTGCTGGTGGATTTAGCGCCTAATTACAGCCATATACTTGCTGCCGCATCGAGCTTTGGCAAAGATGCTATGCCAAGGGTAGCGGCATTATTAGACGTGGCACAACTCTCAGAGGTGATTGCCATTGTTAATGCCGACACTTTTGTGCGCCCTATTTATGCGGGTAATGCCCTAGCGACAGTACAAAGCCACGATGCGATAAAAGTCATGACTGTGCGTGCCAGTGCATTTGATGCCACGGCCGAGGGTAACAATGCAGCCGTGACGATAGTCGATAAAGTGTTTGAGGCGAAAACGCAGTTTGTTTCTCAATCCTTAACGGTTTCTGCACGTCCTGAATTAGGTAATGCTGGGATTATCGTTTCCGGTGGTCGCGGTATGGGCAGTGGTGAAAACTTCGGTATGTTAGAACAGCTGGCTGATAAGCTTGGTGCCGCAGTTGGTGCATCACGGGCCGCGGTTGACGCTGGCTTTGTACCTAACGATTTACAAGTGGGTCAAACCGGAAAAATCGTTGCGCCAAACCTGTATATTGCCGTCGGTATTTCCGGTGCGATCCAGCATTTAGCGGGCATGAAAGACGCGAAAGTCATCGTTGCTATCAATAAAGATCCCGAAGCACCCATTTTCCAAGTGGCCGATTATGGCCTCGAAGCCGACCTGTTTGATGCTGTTCCTGAGTTGATTGCGAGTCTCGGTTGATTTTATCTGTGATCTAGGTCACAGTAAGCGGCTTTGCGGTAGCATCTGCTTAGCCGCTTATGTTTTTATGTGCCTCACGCCCGCGCATGGGCGTTCTTAGAAGTAGAGGCGCGCCAAATATCAGTAGTGATCAGTAGGGTGATTCCGTTGATCGATTGCGAAAGGATTTGGTGCCGAAGTGGTTCGATTTATCACGATCAACTGCTGGGGTTGTACTTAATAGGTGCAGCACTGCCATAGTATTTTCTGATATGGATATTAGAAATAGTTACTATGGAGCGCTACTGATAGGACAGGTGACCTTGGGTATCTATTGCCTTTTCCCCACCAGTTCAGTCGCCCTCCATTCGTATTTTTGACGAAGAAATAATCAATGACTGTTATGAGTTATGCCGATTCGGCGCTTTCTTTGCTGCCGCCAGTGGTAGCTATTGTATTGGCGATTTTAACTCGCCGTGTACTCCTCTCCTTAGGTTTAGGCATCGTGATTGGGGTTTTATTGCTCAATCAATTTTCGCCTCTTGCCAGTGGTGAGTTTTTATTTAATAGCATTAAGGGACTTTTTTGGGCCGATGGTGCTGTTAATTCTTGGAACTTATATATTCTCGGTTTCTTAATCGTACTGGGTATGATCACCGCACTGATTACTGTCAGTGGGAGTGCCCGGGCATTCGCCGATTGGGCGCGTTTACATATTCGCAATAAACGTGATGCAAAATTACTGACCATGTTCTTAGGCTGTGTTGTCTTTATTGACGACTATTTCAATAGCTTAGTCGTTGGTTCCGTCGCTAGACCCGTTACCGACCGCTATTATGTTTCCCGCGCTAAGTTGGCGTATTTATTGGATTCAACGGCGGCGCCTGTGTGCGTTATTTCCCCCGTTTCGAGCTGGGGAGCTTATATTATTGCGTTAATAGGCGGGATTTTAACGGCGCACGGTTTTGCTGACACGGGCCATTTGAGTGTATTTATTCAAATGATCCCAATGAATTTCTACGCAATTTTCTCGCTGTTGTTATTACTCTGTGTTGCTTTTATGGGGCTAGATATTGGCCCTATGCGCGAGCATGAACTCAATGCCCTGCGCGGTAATTTATATGATGAGACCAAAGGATTGCCCCCTGGTGCCAATGCCGATCTCCCGGAAGCGGAAAGCGGTAAAATCTTAGGCCTATTTCTGCCGATCACTGTGTTGGTATTTGCGACCCTGTATTTTATGATCAACAGTGGCGCTCAGGTTTTGGCAAAAGAAGGTATTGAATTTAATATTATTTCAGCCTTTGAGAAGACAGATGTTAGCTCGTCATTATTCTTCGGTTCTTTAGCAGGTTTAGTGGTTGCCTTAGTGGTTAACCTTGCGCAAGGGGTTGAGAAAGCGATGGTGGTTAAAGGCGTTGTGCAGGGTGCTCGCTCTATGTTGCCGGCAATTTATATTCTGCTATTCGCTTGGACAATCGCTGGGGTTATTGGCCAACTCGAAACCGGTAAGTTTATGGCGAGTTTAGCAACAGGAAATATTCCCTTCGCGTTTCTCCCCGCTTTAATGTTTGTGTTAGCGGGATTAACGGCATTTTCTACCGGAACGAGCTGGGGCACTTTCGGTATTATGCTGCCGATTGCCGCCGATATGGCGATGGGAAGCCACACTAGCATGATGTTACCTATGCTGGCCTCTGTCCTCGCGGGGGCGGTATTTGGCGATCATTGCTCGCCGATTTCTGATACCACTATTTTGTCGTCCACGGGTGCGAGTTGTCACCATATCGACCATGTGGTCACCCAGTTACCCTACGCCTTGATTGTTGCCTTTATCAGCATGGTGGGTTATGTGGTGCTCGGTTTTACAGAGTCGGTCAATGCGGGCTTAGCAACCTGTAGCTTATTGTTTGTTATCTGCATTATTTGGTTGCGAATACAGTCTAATCGTGTGGCAAAGTAGTGATTTAGCTTGAGGTTTCAGTTAAAAATCAGCCAGCATATTGCTGGCTGATTTTTTTATGGCTTAAGAAGTTATGACTATAGGGTTTTCTTTAAACCGCGACGGTTTAATAGGCCCTCTGTGGTCGGCTCTTGTCCGCGGAAGTTTTTGTAGGCTTCCATTGGCGCTATGCTATTACCCACTTCACGGATAGTTTTGCGGTATTTCATACCGATGTCACGATTGAGCCCGCCTTGGGTTTGTACATAGGCAAAGGCATCTGCCGCTAAAATCTCACTCCACATATAGGCGTAATAACTTGCCGAGTAACCGCCGGGGAAGGCGTGGGCAAAGTAGGTCGACTTATAGCGTGGCGGCACTGCGCTGATGTTTAAGCCGTGCTTCTTCAGGGCATTGGCCTCAAAGGTGGCCACATCTTGCAGCGGTGCATCTGGGCTTAATGAATGCCACTCCATATCCACTAATGCGGCGGCCATATATTCCAAGGTGTCAAACCCTTGGTTAAAACTGCCGGATTTCAGTAGTTTTTGCAGCAGTTCATCGGGGATGGGTTGGCCGGTTTCATAGTGTTTAGCGTAATTTGCTAAGACTTTAGGATGGGCGGCCCAATCTTCTTCAAAGGTCGATGGAAATTCGACAAAGTCCCGTGAAACCGAGGTGCCCGCCAGGCTTGGATATGTCACTTTAGAGAACATGCCGTGGGTGCCATGGCCCATTTCATGGAACATTGTAGTGACTTCGTTATAGCTGACGAAAGTGGGTTGACCTTCGGGTGCTTTCTTGATGTTCATTACGTTAACCACCACAGGTTTTGTCCCTTCGAGGTGGGATTGACCAACGAATGAGCTCATCCAAGCTCCGCCGCGTTTACCTTCGCGGGCAAAGTAGTCGGCGTAGAAAATCGCCATGCTTGAGCCATCGGCATCAAACATTTCGTAGGCTTTTACATCTGGGTGGTAAACTGGTAAATCTGGGCGGGGTTTTAGGGTAACACCATAGAGTTCTTTAAGGGTGTAGAACACGCCGTCTTCTAATACGCGGTTAAACTCGAAGTAAGGGCGAATACTATTGGCATCGAGGGCGTATTTTTCTTGGCGGACTTTTTCGACGTAGAACTCCCAGTCCCAGGGGGCGAGTTCAAACTTGCCACCAGTCTTGTCGATCATCGCTTGGATATCGGCCGCTTCTTTCTCTGTGTTGGCAACTACTGCAGGCACCATAGAGCCAAACATGCTGTATACCGCTTCCGGTGTTTTTGCCATTTGCGGTGCTAAGCGATAAGTTGCCCAGTTTTCATACCCTAGCAGTGCTGCTCGCTCGGCACGTAGCTGTGCTAAACGCGATACCAGTGAAGCGGTTTCGTTTTCACCGCTTAAGCCACGGTTCGCTGACGCTTCCCAAATCCGCTGGCGCAGCTCACGGCTTTCCAGTGAGGCCAATACGGGCTGGCGAGTGGTGTTGGTGATGTTAATCAGGTACTTGCCATCGTGGCCAGCGGCTTTTGCATCGTTTGCTGCCGCGGTGATGTCGCTTTCTGTTAATCCTGCAAGCTCACTTTTTGAATCCACTACCACGGCGATTTCTTTGGTCAAACGCAGCAAGCGTTGGGAAAACTCGTTAGTGAGCGTAGATTGTTCTTCATTTAAGGCGCGAATTTTGACTTTTTGCTCATCGGTAAGCTTAGCGCCCGCCATGATAAAGCGTTGATGGTAAACCTCAATTAAACGCACAGCTTCAGGGGTTAAACCTAGGTTAGCGCGATCGTTATAAATAGCTTCTATGCGGGCAAAGAGTGCGGGGTTTAAGTTGATATTGTCTGAGTGGGCCGCCATTTTGGGGGCCATCTCACCTTGGATTTTACGCAGTTCGGGATTGCTGTTTGAACCCGCTAAATTATAAAACACACTCGATGCGCGGGTGAGCAGGGCACCACTTTTTTCCATTGCGACAATGGTGTTATCAAAGGTGGGGGCGGCTGGATTGTTCGCAATCGTGAGAATTTCTTGATACTGCTCCGCCATACCTTGCTCAAGCGCGGGCTTAAAATGCTCATCTTTAATCACACTAAAATCAGGTGTTTGATATTGGAGAGTGCTGGCTTGTAGCAGTGGATTATCAGTTTGAATTGCAATGACATTTTGCACTTTTGTATCGCTAGTGCTGCAGCCTGCCAATGTTCCCGTAACGAGTGTAGCGCCGATGGCGATGGCAATAAAACTTTTATGCATAATTAAGTGACTTCCTTAGAATTGTTGTTTTTTAGAACTCTAACCTTAATAACTTAAATAGGTCTGAAAGAACTTAAACAGATCTTAAAGCGATTTGTAACAGTTTGTGATTCGAACTAAAAAGGAGCCTCGCATGGGCGAGGCTCCTTTGCTATTTCCTTGCAGGGAAAATAGGTACCGCTTTTTACTTACTACTTAATCATGCGATGATGAAATGATTAATTAGCGAGTAAACTTGTGGTATTTATCAATACCAGTACTTCTTCCTGTGTCGTGACATACAGCGCAAGATTCAGAGGTCGGTTGTTTAAACCAATCAGCAACTTTTGGTACGCTGATTTCACCACCGTTGCTTGCCATGTGTGCCTTAGCTGAATCGCTATTATGACAAGCGAAGCAGTTTGCAGTAACAGGGCTAGTCATTTTGCTACCTGGCTCAGCGATGTATTGATTTGGTATTTTGCTTAAATCAATAGCCGTTTCGTGACAGGCAACACAGCTAGTAGAAGCTTCAATTGCGCCTGCGCCGTTAGCGGTTTTCGCTTGTGTTCCATCGGCTTTAACCTCACCGACTTTAGCACCTTCACCCCAGTGCCAGCTGTGTACCATAGGACCAAAACCAGCGCCTATCGCGGCTGATGTACGTTCCATGCCGTTGTCATGGCAAGCCACACAGGCTCTACCACCTTCGTCGAAGGCGCCATTTTTATGGAACGCAGTGGCATCATTGTGGCAGGTTGTACAGCTGTTATCACTGATGACGGTACGACGTTCAAAGGCTGAGACTTTGGTAGTGGTCACAGGGTCAACAACATCAGAATAAGCGGTAAAGGAAACGCCCATAGAGCCGTCATAGCCATTAGCTCTTAGACTGCCATTGCTTTGGTAACGTTGATTGCCATCGTATTCCATCCAACCTGGGGTACTGAACGTCACGCGGGCAGAATAAACATAGTTAGCATTTACTGGGGTGATATCCGTCAGTAAGTGACAGATATTTTTAGTGCCGTCAGTGTTGTAACCATAGTAGTAGTTAGTGCGGTTGCCTGGGCGACCCACTAAGCTGCCATTTTCATAGGAATGTAAATAAGCGCCCGCATAAACTACGGGTTTCTTAGCGTCATATACCAGCGGGCTAGAATAGTTAAAGTTGTCTTTAATGCTAAAGACGTTACCATCGGTATCTTTCACTGTCAGCGTGGTACACCAGCCTGGGGCGACCACTGCGGCTGCAGCACCTGTTGGGGCATAGTGGTCAGTTTTAGTTGAAATATCATCCACTTTGACAGGTGTTGATAATTCCAGTTTATATTTAGCACGCAGTGCTTGACGCTCTGTAATGCCTGTTTTGCTTTCGTGCATAATGCGCAAATCTGCACCATTACTTGGAATGATAGCGCCTGGTACACCACCGCTGTTATGGCAGTCAATACAACCAGGTCCAGCGACGTTGATATTGTTAGGCGCTTCAACGTGGCAGGAAGTACAGTTCATCACGCTGAAATCTTTGGTAAATTTCTGGTGATTAACATGGCCAATTTTTGATAGTGTATTGGTAGCATATCCACCAATAGAGAAACCTTCGGCGTTTTTCGCGCCGCGGCTGACTGAACCGTGACAAGCTAAACAACCTTCAACAAAGGTGACTTCGCTGTCCATACCGCTAGCAACATAACTCGCATGACGACGTGGGCTGGTTGAGTAGTCAATATGGCAAGAGTAGCAACTGTCCGTTGTTGTAGAATGGGTGCCCTCAGGTTTGTTAACCACTAATGGTTGAGAAGTCGCAATACCATCGTTACCACCGACACGTAACCAAACGATACCTTCAGTGCTTGGGTTAACACCTTTCATTGGTGCTTTAAATTGGTATTTGCCATCGTCAATGGCGGTGAGCGTGGCCCCTTCAGTTGCTTCGGTTGCCGCTCCACCTATATGCACATTATCTGCAACCCCATTAATATCGCTTTCGGTGCGGTTGTTGATAAAACCCTTATCGGTTAAGGCTGCTACTTTAGCTTGAGCATTTAACAATCCATTGATTGGGCTGCCATTTTCATCGGTAATCTCGAATTCATAAGTGATACTACCTTCATCGAAGTTGTAGCTTAGCACTTTGACATTGGTTGCCGTCGAACTGGTGACTACAGGTGGTGTCCATGGCTCGCCAGGTGTTCCTGGTGTGCCAGGCGTCCCTGGAATGCCGGGCGTTCCTGGTGCGCCATCGGCACCATCTTTGCCATCATCGCCACAACCAACAAGGGCACCTGTTAGTGCTAAGGCAACGAAATATGCCAGTTTTTTAGAGGTGAAAATTCTCATCATAATCTCCAATTGATCCAATATGCATATAAAGGACGGATTGCAGCACTAAAGTTTGCAGGGGAGATTAGTGCCTTGAACCGCGAGTTTTAATTTGCAAGCTATCGAATACTTTATTTTTTTAATTGAGCACAAATTGGCTCAAAGTGGATATTAGAGTTAATTGGTTGTTGAATTTTTGAACTTTACCGCATTTATACCTATTACTTTGGAGGTAGATCTCATTTTTAACATTTAGTATCCATTACTTTTCCCTTATAAAACAATATTTAAGGTTCGGTTAAGGTTAATTTAACAACTGACCGTATTTACGTTGATTTAACAAATACTGTTATTCGTGGCAATGGTTCAAATCAGTTAGCTGCGGTGTTGGTGGATTTTTAGGCATGCAAACGGGGGATTTATGGCGCCATTGCTGAATTTCCCCTTAAAGCTTGGGGCTAGCTAGTATTCTGATAGGGTGCCTGATGGTAGACTATTGCCCAATTTAGCGCTGGCGACAGACGTGATAAATAACGTTTCTAAGGGTATTGGTTTTGGCACAACTTTATTTTTACTACTCAGCAATGAATGCGGGTAAATCGACTTCCTTATTACAATCGTCCTATAACTACCGCGAGCGCGGGATGAATACCTTAGTGATGACGGCCTCGATCGACGACAGATACGGTAAAGGCAAAGTGGCTTCCCGCATCGGAATTGAGACTGAAGCACAGGTTTTTAGCAGCAAAGATAACCTTGTCGAGATGATCCAAACAGTACATCAGGCAATGCCACTGAGTTGCGTTTTGGTGGATGAATGTCAGTTTTTAAGTAAAGAACAGGTTAAGCAATTAACCTATATTGTTGATAATATAGATATTCCTGTGCTGTGTTACGGTTTGCGTACAGACTTTCAAGGGGAGCTGTTTAGCGGTAGTCATTATTTGCTCGCTTGGGCCGATAAATTAGTCGAGTTGAAGACTATCTGTCATTGTGGCCGCAAAGCTAACATGGTGGTGCGCCTCGATGGTGATGGCAAGGTGATGCGCGAAGGTGAGCAAGTGGCGATTGGTGGTAACGAAAGTTATGAATCGGTTTGCCGTAAGCATTTTCGTGAGTTTATTTGGGATGAGCCCATTAGCGCCTGAGGCAATCATTTCAAAAGAGAAGTGGTGAATATTTTTAGGTAAACCACTTTGAGATGAAGAGTTAACTCATCAAAATAGCGAAAAATCTGACGACAAATTGGATTACACCCAAGGAAGTCATCGTTGATGTATAGGAAAAGGAAATCCTCCGATGGGTGAAACCAGCACTGTCTGAGGGTTGAGTGGCCAAGCACTTGGTCGTCAACCTCTGTTGCTAGCATGAGTGGGCTATCAGATCCCCACGTAAAAAAGTGATTTTAGTGATTTTTTGGAGCAGTTTTGCCTAATTCTACGCAAGAGATGAAGTTCGAAAATTATCGTCCTCGTCCGCCGCAACCCGAACCTAAGGCCAAGCCTGAGCGTAAGGCGAGATCTAAGGGACGTGCATGGTTTCTATTTTTTATTTTGATACTCTGTTTAACCATTTTAATTGGTCAAGAGATTAAGACTTCTTTTTATCAGGCAAAATACATTAACCAATATGCCCAAAAACTCACCTATGAGTTGAGAAGCGAACCAACATCATCGGTTATCTACCCAAGTTATGGTCCATTCGATGAGCGCCATGGTTACAGCAAATTGCCCCAGTATATCGACAGATTATTGCAGCGTAATTTTCAGATCACTCAGCAAGTGGCATTTTCGCCAGCATTGCAGGAATACGCACAATTAGGATTTTTCCCGCCTTACCATGAGAAAGCGCAATCGGGACTCACTTTACTCGACTGCCGTAACACCGATCTATACGAGTTTACCTACCCTAAACGTGTCTATCAGGATGACGATAAGATCCCTAACGAGATCATCAATACCTTACTGTTTATCGAAAACCGTGAGTTATGGACAACCGAAGAAAAACTTAACCCAGTGATCGATTGGCCACGATTTGTAGTGGCGGGAATGAGTCAAATTGCTGAAATGCTAGGGATGAATGTCTCCACCGCGGGTGGTAGTACACTGGCGACCCAGATTGAGAAGTTTCGCCATTCTTCCCAAGGTTTAACCTTGAGCATTAAAGATAAATTATTGCAGATTGGTTCTGCCACTGTGCGTGTGTACCAGCAGGGTGAAAAAACGGAACCCGCCCGTAAACGTATAGTGCAAGATTATTTAAATACTGTGCCTTTATCCTCCGCGCCCAATCACGGCGAAGTGCATGGGATTGGTGATGGACTTTGGGCATGGTTTGGTACCGACTTCGATACGGCAAATCAGTTATTAGCCTCACCCCAAATTAAAGCGAATGCGGCTAAGCGTGGGCAAGTGTTCCGCCAAGTGGTTGCCCTGATGATTGCCCAGCGTCGACCTTCCTATTATTTGTTACAAGGCCATGAAGATCTTGAAAATTTAGTCGATAGCCATATTCGATTGCTCGGTCAATACTACCTGATAGACCGTGGCCTAAGGGATGCAGCATTAGCACAAAGATTGCAATTTAAGGTAGCTAAACCCCAACGTAATACCCAGTCATCGGGGGCCGATAAGGGCGTTAACACTATCCGTATCCGCACCGCAGGGATGTTAAATGTCGGCTTATATGATTTAGACCGATTAGATCTTACGGTCAATAGCAGCCTGCACAGTGAATTGCAGCAACAGGTCAGCCATTACTTGCGCAGCCTTGGAAAAGTGTCAACTGCGGAGCAGGTCGGCCTGTTGGGCGAGCGTTTACTGGAACCCAGCCAACTGCAAAATGTGCTCTATAGTTTTACCTTATACGAGCGTACTGATACGGCTAACCGCGTTCGGGTGCAGACCGACAGTACCGACCAACCCTTTGATATCAATGAAGGAAGTAAGTTAGAACTCGGCTCGACCGCAAAACTACGTGTATTAGCGACCTATCTGGAAATCATTGCTGAGATCCACGATAAGTATTCGAAAAAGCACGGGATTGAATTAGAGTCGATCATTATAGAACCACGGGATCACCTAACGCGCTGGGCTATCGATTATCTAATTGCCAATCCAGATAGACGCCTCGACCGCATGTTAGATGCTGCCCTACAACGGGAATATTCCGCGTCGCCAAATGAGCAGTTCTTCACTGGCGGTGGATTACATGTGTTTAATAACTTTAAAAAGACGGAGGATCTTAAAACTCCGACCATGTACCAGGCGCTGCAAGACTCGATTAACTTGCCCTTTGTGCGCTTGATGCGTGACATAGTGAACTACAGCAGCAGTATGCAAAACGAAGGCAATATGGCCCAGCTGCTGCGTAATGATAAAGATCCCCGCCGTGAGGAATATTTACGGATATTTGCCGACCGTGAAGGCAATACCTTTGTGACTAAGTTTTACCGTAAATATAAGAAAGTGGCGCCTAACGAACGCTTAGAGCTGTTCTTTGATGGCCAAACCCAAGCGGAGCAACAGCTCACTGCGGCCTATCGGTATTTGCAGCCCAATGAGTCTATCGCCTCCTTTAAGGCCTTTTTACAGCAGCGCTTGCCACAAAATAGCTACAGCGATAAGCGCATTAAAGAGCTGTATAACAAGTACGGCCCAGAGAAATATAACTTGCCCGATCAAGGCTATATCGCGCGGGTTCATCCCTTAGAACTATGGGTACTCGATTATTTAAACCAACATCCAGAGGCTAACTTAAACGATGTGAAAGAGGCCAGTAAGGATGAGCGTCAGGAAGTGTACCGTTGGCTCTTTAGAACTCGGCATAAGAACGCCCGTGATGTGCGAGTACGGGTGATGCTAGAAGTCGAGGCCTTCCTCGATATTCACCAACGTTGGGCGCGTTTAGGCTATCCCTTTGAATCTATGGTGCCTTCTTTAGGTTCGGCGCTGGGCAGCTCGGGCGACAGGCCCGCTGCGCTGGCCGAACTGATGGGGATAATTCAGAACGATGGCGTCAGATTAGCCACAGTGCGTATTAATCAATTGCATTTTGCGGCGGATACTCCCTACGAGGTTCGGCTGCAAAATCAACATACCCAAGGTGAGCGCGTGATGCGCCATGAGGTGGCTCAAGCCCTCAAGGCAGCATTGGGTAACGTAGTGCAAAATGGCACAGCAAGGCGTTTAAAAGGCATTTTCACCGATGAGAATGGGGCCATGTTGGCCATAGGCGGCAAAACGGGCACGGGGGACAACCGCATTGTGACCCAAATGCAGCAGGGCCGAAAAGTCGCCACGACGGCGATGAATCGCACTGCCACCTTTGTGTTTTATTTAGGGGATAACTATTTTGGTACCCTAACGGCCTTTGTGCCGGGCAGTAAGTCCGATGATTTTAGCTTTACCTCGGCGCTGCCACTGCAGGTGATGAAGGGCATGATGCCGATACTTGCGCCCTATGTGAAAAATCAAAAGGGAATGTGTGTCGTCGAATCGGCGATGGAATAGTTGTCGAGATGGGAATAGTTGCCAACTATTTTTGATATTGGGCTTCGTTAAGATAACTATTTATTTTACCAAGAGAAACCCCGCGTAAATTACGCGGGGTTTTGTTTATTACTCTTCTAAATTCACATACTGTTTTCGGTCTAAATCATATTTACGCATTTTGTCGTATAAGGTTTTACGGGGCAGTTCGAGTTGCTCCATCGTCAGTTTAATGCTGCCCTTATTATGACTTAAGGCTTCTTCAATCAGCACCCGCTCAAAAAATTCGACCCGTTGCAGCAATGACATGCTGGAGTGCAGGCTAGGGGTATTTCCTAGACTACCTGCAAAGGCGGCTTCTCCCCCGAGGAGCACGTAACGCTCGGCGAGATTCCTGAGCTCGCGCACATTACCCGGCCAGTCGTGTGAGGTGATAATGGCATTTTGCTCGGCATTGAGGGGGATAAGCGCCTTGTGGTATCGCGCCGAAGCGACTCGAGCAAAGTGTAAAAATAACAGGGGGATATCTTCGCGGCGATCCCTCAGCGGCGGGATTGGCACTGTGACTAAGTTTAAGCGGTAGAGTAAGTCTTGGCGAAATTCCCCCGTGTCGCACAGGCTCTTTAAATCCACCTTAGTGGCAGCAATCACCCGAATATCTAAATTGATACTCTTGTTTGAACCTAAGCGTTCAACCTTACGATCCTCAAGTACCCGCAGCAGTTTGACTTGCAGCGATAGCGGCGTACTTTCAATCTCATCTAAAAATAACGTGCCGCCATTAGCGTATTCAAATTTACCTATACGCATTTTATCTACGCCGGTAAAGGCGCCAGCTTCGGCACCAAATAGCTCGCTTTCAATAAGATTTTCAGGGATGGCGCCACAGTTAATGGCAACGAAATTGGCTTGGTTGCGGCTGCTATGGTCATGTAAATAACGGGCAACGAGCTCTTTGCCTGTGCCAGTTTCGCCTTCAATTAACACATCGGCGGGGGTATCTATCACTTGATCTATGATATGGCGCATACGGTTAATGCCAGCACTGTGACCTAAAATCCGCGGCCCCGGAATACTTTGACTTTCTAACTCTTTCTTTAATTTACGGTTTTCTAAGGTTAAGCTACGTTTGTCAAGGGCGCGTTTCACCACATCGAGCATATGTTCGTTGTTGAAGGGTTTTTCGAGGAAATCATAGGCGCCTTGCTTTAATGCGCAGACCGCCATGGCAATATCACCAAAACCTGTGAGTAGCACTACGGGGAGATCGGGGTCCTGTTGGCGAATTTGCTGCATCAGGCTGATGCCATCGAGTTGTGGCATATTGACGTCGGAGATCACGACCCCAGCCCAGTCTCTGTCGAGTAATTTGGCTATCCCTTTAGGATCGGTAGTGGCGAATGCTTTAATGCCTTCGAGTTCAAATAGCTGTACTAAGACAGTGCCTATATGAGGCTCATCATCGATGATAAGCACCGAATAGTCTTGGATTGATGTGGGCAAACTCATATTGACGGGCGTTCCTCGAGCAAATAAATCGGTAAAATAATGTGAAAAATAGCGCCGCCGTCTTCGGCATTGGCGACATTGATCTGACCCTGCATAGATTCAATAATACGTTGTGAGATAGATAATCCTAGCCCAAGGCCATGGCGTTCGTTAGTGGTGAAATAGGGCTCGAAGATTTTTTCCATTTGGCTTTCCCTGACCCCGGGGCCGGAATCTTGGATGCTGATACAGAATTTATCTTCACTGGTGACGCGAATAATTAAACGCCGTTTAACCGAGAGTTGCATGGCGACAATGGCGTTACTCATAATATTGACAAACACTTGCTGTAATCTCACCTTATCGCCCCAGACTTGGTATTGTCCTTCGGGCAATTGTACATCTAATTCAACCCCTTGCTTGTCAATTTCGGGTTGTACTATCGTCAATGCCTGCCTAATACAGCGGTTAATATCGGTGGCGCTGTCGGTGCCCTGGCTCTTGCGGGTAAAACTTTTAAATTGGCCGACAATATCGGCGAGCCTATCTGTGAGTTCGATAATAATCTTAAGATTATCCAATGCCTTATCCTGCATATTCCGTGCAAGAAAAGTTTGAGTATTCTGCGCATAGCTGCGTAGGGCGGCTAAGGGCTGGTTGAGTTCATGGTTAATACTGGCGGACAGACTGCCTATCACGGTTAATTTTGCCGCTTGGATCAACTCATCTTGGGTATCTTTTAGGCGATTGTTTGCCTGTAGCAGATCTTGAGTTCGCTCTTCAACCCGTTGTTCAAGCAGGTTTTGCGCCAGCTGCATGCGTTGCAGGTTGCGACGTCGCTCACTGCTAAAGAGGATGCCCAGTGCCAGTAACAGATAAATGGAGGCCGACAATAACATCATTGCAGGCATAGACTCGAGCAGTGGCTTCATCGGAGAGAGAATATGCACGCGCCAACCTGCCTTGGTCATCAAATGATGGGTGTCCATATACTGGGCTAGGTCATTGCCCGTGCGTATTTGATAAATATGATCGCCGTTGTTACCCTTTTCTTGGTATTGGGGTTTCATTAACAATTCCCCTATGGGGCGTTCGGCGTAGCGTTTTGAGGCGTTCAGTGCGTACTGTTTTGCTTGCGTTAGCGGCGTGAGAGATCTTAGGCGCCATTCGTCGACGCTGGAAATAAACACTATGTCGTCGGGATCGCTGATCAAAAACTGATATTGGCCCGCCATCGCTATGCTAGTGCTTTGCTGTTCTATATCGGCAATATCCACTTTGACGATAATGGCACCGAGTATGCCTTTGCCTCCCCGTTGATAAATGGGATATGAAAAGTAAAAACCGCGTTTATCTGAGCTGGTTCCCACCGCATAGTAACGGCCTAAATTTCCCGAGATGGCATCGGTGTAATAGGGTCTGAAGGAATAGTCTTTACCGATAAAAGAGAAGATCTGTTGCCAGTTACTGGCGGCAATGGCAATCCCTAATGCATCGATAAGATAAATATCTGATGCTTCTGTAACATGCTGTATTTCCTCTAAATAGAGGTTTAATTCTTGGATTTTGTTCGGGTTTCGCTGATCGTTAAGCACATTTGCCAGCATAGGATTTGTTGAGAGCACATGGGGAATGCTTTCGTAGCGGGAGAGGGCGCCATCTAAAAAGCTAACGAGTTCCTTTAACTGTTTTTCCGATTGCTGTTGGATCTCCACTTTACCCTGATGCAGATGTACCCAATAGGTTAATTTCAAAATGGCAAATAGGCCCGCGAGTAGCGCTATGGTCAGCAGAAGACGTTTCTTGGCTTTGGGCGTCATGGGTAGCATTGCGGGTAATCCTGATTATCACTTAAGGCAAAACAAAGCGAGCCTGAGTAGGCTCGCTTAAAAACTAACTAGAATCAAGGGATAATCTTTATCCCTTGAGATTAATATCCGCTCAGCTTATCGAGCAGTTCGGGTAAAAATAGTGATATTTGTGGTACATAGGTGATAAGGATGAGGAAAGCCAACATCACGGCCAACCATGGGATCACGGATTGAATAACCCAACCAATACTGCGGCCTGTGATCCCCGTCGTCACAAAGAGGTTGAGTCCCACCGGCGGTGTTAGCATCCCAATCTCCATATTCACCACCATGATGATGCCTAAATGGATAGGATCAATCCCCAATTGAGTTGCTATAGGGAAAAGGATTGGCGCCATAATCAGCACAATGGCCGAAGGCTCCATAAAGTTACCCGCAGCCAGTAGCAGTAAGTTAACGATGATCAGGAAGCCCCAAGCGGGTAAGCCCATACTTACTATATATTCGGCAATAATGTGTGGAATGCGCTCTGTGGTTAACACATGGGCAAACAGCATAGCGTTAGCGATGATAAACAGCAGCATAATGCTAACTTTGGCACCATCATGCACTACATGGCGGATCTCTTTATCGATAGGTGTTTTAATCAGCCCAAGCACCATATGGCCTAAGTTACGAGCGATAGCGCTTGAAATGGCTTCATTCGGGTTGCGCCATGGGACATTTTTCAATGGACCAATATCACGGTAGCCAAATACCGCAATAAAGTACGCATATATACAAGCCACAGCGGAGGCTTCGGTCGGGCTGGCTACACCACCGTAGATTGACCCTAATACAATGAAAATTAGTGCTAAACCGCCAATTGCTTTTGCACTGGAAATCCCCAATTTTTTAAAGCCAGGGAAGGGGCGAGAAGGCAGATTTTTAATTCTTGCGACAATGTAGATCACTATCATGATTAAAAATCCCAGCAGTAAACCTGGAATTAAGCCTGCCATAAATATTCTGGCCGCTGACACTTCCGTTGCCGCCGCATAAACCAGCATTACAATTGAAGGTGGGATCAAAATGCCCAGCGTACCCGAAGTGGTAATCACGCCTGCAGCGAATTTTTCGGGGTAACCCGCTTTCACCATTCCCACGATAACGATAGAGCCAATCGCCGCAACGGTCGCAGGGGATGAACCTGAAACTGCGGCAAATAGCATACAGGCCATCACGGATGCCATGGCTAAACCACCACGAATATGGCCAATACTGTCCATCGCAAAATCGATAATCCGTCTAGCAACACCGCCGGTGGAGAGGAAGGCTGAAGACAGAATAAAGAAAGGAATAGCCAACAACGTATAATGCTCAGATGAAGACTCATAGAGTTTTAGTGCAATTGAGGCTAGAGAGTCATTGGAGAAAAATAAAATCGTCAGCATGCTAGAAAAACCCAACGCAATTGCGATTGGCATGCCTAAAAACATACAGACGAGCAGGGCGGTAAATAGAGTTGCAATAGCCATTATTTAGCCTCCTTGTTATCAGTATCCGATGTCAGAGCGGTATGTGCCTGTTGAGCACTTTCATCAATTAAATGCATACTTTCCTTCGCTTCATCGGCAAATTGGAGGCCAGAAACTTGGTTGCGTAAAATGGCAATAAAGAGCTCCAGAAAACGCCAGGTGAGCATACTAAAGCCAATCAGCAGAATACTTTGAGATAACCATATGGGCACTGCACCATCTTCAACATCGATTTTCAGGGTATTCCATGCAAAGTCAGGGTCTAAATTGCTTAGCAGGATACTCGGGAAGTGGATATCTTCCATTGGCACACCGACTTGGTACATTTGCGATAGGTAAGACCAACTACCTTTTAGAAAGAGTCCACAGTAGGTTAAGCAAATTAAGGCTGTAATTAAGGATGTGATCTTCTTAGCCTTAGGTGGCAGGTTTTTCACAAAGGCATCTACACCAATGTGCGCACCGACTTTTACGCCATAGGACATGCCAAATAACACAAACCAACCACAGAGGGTTAATGTGAGTTCTTGGATCCATAAAAAACCGGAATTGAAGAAAAATCGGGCTACGACCTCGGTAAAAACGAGTAGTGTCATTAAGGTGATCAATAGATTGAGCACACCTTCTTCAAAGTAACCAAAAATTCGCGATATCACAGCTGTACCCCTCGCTCAAATACCGCTTAACCCCGGAATAGAGTTAAGCGGCTTATTGTCATTATTGTTTATTTGCTGCAACAGCGGCTTCAATCACATCTTTACCGACTTGATCTTCAAACTTAGCCCAAACTGGCTTCATTACATCGACCCATTGTTGGCGTTCAGCAGGTGTTAAAGTCACTAGGGCAGAGCGTTTAGAATCAAGGATTAACTTCTTATCTTCGTTGTCTTTCTCGGCCGCGATTTTATTACCCAAGGCAATGGATTCATCTAATGCTTCTTTGATGATCTTACGTTTGTCAGCGGGTAAGCCTTTCCAGAACGCATCAGAAGTCACGACCATGTAATCTAAGACACCATGGTTACTTTCAGTAATATGGCTTTGAACTTCATAGAATTTTTGTGAGTAAGTGTTAGACCAAGTATTTTCTTGACCATCGATGGCGCGGGTTTGTAGCAGGGTGAACACTTCAGAGAAAGGTTTTTTCACTGGGATGGCACCGACGGCATCAAACTGAGCCGCTAAAACGTCAGAGGCCATAACACGGAACTTAAGACCCTTAGCATCGGTAGGTTGCTTCAGCGGGGTATTGGCAGAGAATTGTTTCATACCATTGTGCAGATAGCCTAAACCGACAATTCCCTTGCGGCTCATAGAGTTCAGCAGCGTTTGGCCTGCTTCACCTTGTTGGAAACGGTTTACAGCGTCCATATCATTAAATAAAAATGGTAAATCAAATACTTGTAGACGTTTAGTGTAACGCTCAAATTTAGAGAGTGAAGGGGCCACAAATTGCACATCGTTTAACAAAAGTGCTGCTAACTCATTGTTATCCCCAAATAACTGTGAGTTAGGGAATACGCTGACAGTGTATTCACCCGGTAAGCGTTGCTCGACTAGTTCTTTAAATTTAAGTGCCATTTGGCCCTTTGGGGTATTTTCCGCAACAACGTGGGAAAATTTGATTTCAACTGGGGCGGCGAACAGGTTAAAGCTAGTTGCGAACACCGAGGCGAGGGCGAGCATTTTTGCAACGGTTTTCAATGGGCGGGTGATTCCAATCTGTTGATTTAATGTCATTTTGAGTTCCTTTTTCTGTTGTTAGGATTTGTCCCCAGTCTTGGTTAGTTTGTTACCAAGTGTGAGTAGGAATACAGCCTTGATTTCCCTGAGGTCTGTCTTACTAAAGGCAAATACCACGCCAACTTACGCAGCTTTCTGTAAGTGTTTGGTTACTAAAGTGTAGTTGATTTGATGTTTGTCACACTTTTAGTTTAATGGGTGAGATCTCGCTCACGATTATTTTGGCTTTGGGTGGAAATCCACCCAAATGGTTATTTCAGCTTTGCTGATGAGTATTCTGTCATTGCTGATTAAGTAAGCGTAATTAGTTATTTTTAGATCAAAATGAGTTTAAAAAATGACTGAGTTTAAAAGGTTGATGCCCTGGTTTAAGCGAGGAGAAAGCCGTATTGAAGGAAATAATATCTAGCTCTGAGTTATAGAGCGTTGAAAAATCAGTCGTCGTCAGCGCCTATGCGTTTAAGAATTGCATCGCTCGGAAGCAGTTCTAAGTGGCCGCGTTCATCGAAATACCAACCTGTGATATAGCCTTTTTGGCGCATGCTCACCAGATTCTGCATGACTTCCCGCGCTTCCTTTAGGGCGGTTTGCTCATCGCAGGCGTGGGTGTGTTTTAGGTAAGCCGCAATATGGGTTAAGGAGGCGGATTGGCTGACACTGGCCATAGTGTTGATCTCCAAGTATGCCAAAGGCAGAGTGTGATCAGGCAAGGGTTGCAATCGTATTTGGTATTTAACGGGAGTATTAAACGTGAAATAACCAATTAAATACGCGCTGATCTAGATCAAGCATAGTTGAGTCGGGCTGAGGGTAAAGTTTATGGGGGAAAAAGTATGGTGGTCGCTACTGGGCTCGAACCAGTGACCCCCTCCTTGTAAGGGAGGTGCTCTCCCAGCTGAGCTAAGCGACCTGGGATAAATTGAGTATTGCAGAATATGGTGGTCGCTACTGGGCTCGAACCAGTGACCCCCTCCTTGTAAGGGAGGTGCTCTCCCAGCTGAGCTAAGCGACCTGGGATAAATTGAGTATTGCAGAATATGGTGGTCGCTACTGGGCTCGAACCAGTGACCCCCTCCTTGTAAGGGAGGTGCTCTCCCAGCTGAGCTAAGCGACCTGGGATAAATTGAGTATTGCAGAATATGGTGGTCGCTACTGGGCTCGAACCAGTGACCCCCTCCTTGTAAGGGAGGTGCTCTCCCAGCTGAGCTAAGCGACCTGGGATAAATTGAGTATTGCAGAATATGGTGGTCGCTACTGGGCTCGAACCAGTGACCCCCTCCTTGTAAGGGAGGTGCTCTCCCAGCTGAGCTAAGCGACCTGGGATAAATTGAGTATTGCAGAATATGGTGGTCGCTACTGGGCTCGAACCAGTGACCCCCTCCTTGTAAGGGAGGTGCTCTCCCAGCTGAGCTAAGCGACCTGGGAATTCTTACATACACAAGGCTAAGTCATTATTCATATGATGAATGGTGGTCGCTACTGGGGTCGAACCAGTGACCCCCTCCTTGTAAGGGAGGTGCTCTCCCAGCTGAGCTAAGCGACCTGGGAATGACTTATACAGTTAAAGCGTTATATGGTGGTCGCTACTGGGCTCGAACCAGTGACCCCCTCCTTGTAAGGGAGGTGCTCTCCCAGCTGAGCTAAGCGACCTGGGATATAACGGCTTGTAAACCATAACATTATTATTTAATAAAGCTATGGTGGTCGATACTGGGCTCGAACCAGTGACCCCCTCCTTGTAAGGGAGGTGCTCTCCCAGCTGAGCTAATCGACCTCGCTGTGTGGAGCCGTATTATAGGGAGGTTCGATCTAGTGTCAACGCTTTTTAATGAAAAAAGCATTGGTCGCGCTATTTTTGTTCGCATTGGCTTATTGTTAATCACGCCATCAATCAAAGTGTTACTTTATTAAGCCGTTAAGATATTGAATAGCTTTCCGTTACTTGTTGGGTCGCCAGCTTAATAAGTGAATTGGTGATTGATTAGTATTGTATTGCCCAGACTTTTGGACTGATTTTCAGTGAATAGGATGATGGCCTATATAAAGGTTGCTTATATAAAGGAGGCGTGACTTGGTAGGGGGATTTTATGAGATATATGCTGCTGGCCTGTATGGCCCATTTGCAGCGCAGACTTTGACTGTTAGAATAAGCGCACTTTTTACTGTGATTGTCTTTATCTAGACGACTTTATATAGGTTAGTGTCCCATTATGACAACTAAGACGCGTTTTGCCCCTAGCCCAACAGGCTTTTTGCACGTGGGCGGTGCCCGTACTGCACTTTATTCTTGGTTACAAGCCCGCGCCAATAATGGTGAGTTTGTATTACGTATCGAAGATACGGATATTGAACGTTCGACTCAAGCAGCTTGCGATGCCATTTTAGAAGGCATGAATTGGTTAGGTTTGACTTGGGACGAGGGCCCGTACTATCAAACTAAGCGTTTTGATCGTTATAACGAAATCATCGCGCAAATGTTAGAGCAGGGCACGGCATATAAATGTTATTGCTCGCGCGAACGCATCGATGCCTTAAGAGAGTCACAAGCAGCAAATGGTGAAGCGCAAAAATACGATGGCTGCTGCCGTGATTTGCCAGCGCGTGTTCTGTCAGCGGGTGAGAGTGACGAGCCATTTGTGGTGCGTTTTAAAAACCCTATCGGCGGTTCAGTGGTATTTGATGACCATGTCCGTGGCCGCATTGAATTCTCAAACGATGCATTAGATGACCTGATCATCGCCCGTACCGATGGCGTGCCGACCTATAACTTCTGTGTCGTCGTAGACGATTGGGATATGGGGATCACTTGTGTGGTACGTGGGGAAGATCATATTAATAACACCCCGCGCCAAATCAACATCCTTAAAGCGCTTGGTGCACCTATTCCTGAATATGCCCATGTATCGATGATTTTGGGTGATGACGGCGCTAAGTTATCTAAGCGTCATGGTGCGGTGAGCGTCATGCAATACCGTGATGATGGCTATCTACCCGAAGCACTGCTCAACTATTTAGTGCGTTTAGGCTGGTCACACGGCGATCAAGAAGTTTTCTCTCTCGAGGAAATGAAGCAATACTTTAAGTTAGACGATATTAACAAGGCGCCTTCTGCTTTTAATACTGAAAAATTAGTTTGGTTGAACCAACACTATATTAAGACGCTCGATCCTGACTATGTAGCTTCTCACTTACAGTGGCATATGGACGACCAAAAGATTGATACTTCAAATGGTCCTGCCTTATCTGCCGTTGTCACTGCATTAGCTGAACGCGCTAAGACCTTAAAAGAGTTGGCCGCCTCTAGTCGCTATTTTTATGAAGACTTCGCAGAGTTCGATGCTGAGCAGGCGAAAAAGCATTTACGTGGTGTAGCACTTGAGCCATTACAATTAGTACAGCAAAAGTTAGCCGCATTACCTGAGTGGACTGCTGAGGCGATTCATCAGGCGATTGAAGATACTGCGACTGAATTAGAAGTCGGTATGGGCAAAGTGGGTATGCCATTACGCGTTGCTGTCACTGGAGCAGGGCAGTCACCGGGCCTTGATATTACGTTATTTTTAATTGGAAGAAGCCGTTCTGAGCAAAGAATATCCAAAGCGATTGAATTTGTAGCAGATAGAATAAATTCCTAAAAAACGAGTTGACACTTTTAGGTGTGCTGCATAGAATGCGCCACGCAGTTGAGACACAGGCGAGCAAATGCTTGCAGTGCACTTAAATGTAGTTTGATAAGTTTGGGGCTATAGCTCAGCTGGGAGAGCGCTTGCATGGCATGCAAGAGGTCGACGGTTCGATCCCGTCTAGCTCCACCAAACTTACCGCCATATTAAGCGGGAATTCCTTTAAAAGAGGTTCAAATTAATATGTCCTTGTGTCCCCTTCGTCTAGAGGCCTAGGACACCGCCCTTTCACGGCGGTAACAGGGGTTCGAATCCCCTAGGGGATACCACTTATGTTTTAGAACATAGGGTTTCTAGCAAATAACTAACGGGTTGTTTGGTAAGAACAAATCTAAAATTATCCGATAGACTGAATATCAGTCACATCGAAAGGTTTTGGGGCTATAGCTCAGCTGGGAGAGCGCTTGCATGGCATGCAAGAGGTCGACGGTTCGATCCCGTCTAGCTCCACCAAATTCGCCATATTAAGCGAGAGCTTCTTTTAAAAGAGGTTCAAATTAATATGTCCTTGTGTCCCCTTCGTCTAGAGGCCTAGGACACCGCCCTTTCACGGCGGTAACAGGGGTTCGAATCCCCTAGGGGATACCACTTTCATCCCAAATAACTAACGAGTTGTTTGAGATAAATAGCAAGACCTCAGTTATGAGGAAAAACATAAGTCCTTGTGTCCCCTTCGTTTCTTAGAAGAGTGTGCCTAGGACACCGTAGATGTTAAGCGGGAATTTTTTGATATTAAAGAAAAGTTCAAATTAATATGTCCTTGTGTCCCCTTCGTCTAGAGGCCTAGGACACCGCCCTTTCACGGCGGTAACAGGGGTTCGAATCCCCTAGGGGATACCACTCTATCCCTAAAAGATAGAGTGCTTCACAAATAGCTAACGAGTTATTTGTGGGGTAAAAGTAATACCTCGGTGATGAGGTTAAATATCAGTCCTTGTGTCCCCTTCGTCTAGAGGCCTAGGACACCGCCCTTTCACGGCGGTAACAGGGGTTCGAATCCCCTAGGGGATACCACTTTCATCCCAAATGACTAACGAGTTGTTTGAGATAAAAAGCAAGACCTCAGTTATGAGGAAAAACATAAGTCCTTGTGTCTCCCTTCGTTCCTTAGAAGAGTGCGCCTAGGACACCGTAGATGTTAAACGGGAATTTTTTGATATTAAAGAAAAGTTCAAATTAATATGTCCTTGTGTCCCCTTCGTCTAGAGGCCTAGGACACCGCCCTTTCACGGCGGTAACAGGGGTTCGAATCCCCTAGGGGATACCACTTTCATCCCAAATGACTAACGAGTTATTTGAGGTAAATAGCAAGACCTCAGTGATGAGATTAAACATCAGTCCTTGTGTCCCCTTCGTCTAGAGGCCTAGGACACCGCCCTTTCACGGCGGTAACAGGGGTTCGAATCCCCTAGGGGATACCACTCTATCCCTAAAAGATAGAGTGCTTCACAAATAGCTAACGAGTTATTTGTGGGGTAAAAGTAATACCTCCGTGATGAGGTTAAACATCAGTCCTTGTGTCCCCTTCGTCTAGAGGCCTAGGACACCGCCCTTTCACGGCGGTAACAGGGGTTCGAATCCCCTAGGGGATACCACCTCAACTAAGGTTAATCGCTAGCGTTAGTTGAACACAATAAACCACCTAAAGGTGGTTTTTTTGTCTCTAAAATTCCTTATATTTGCACAAGCCACAAGCCACAAGCCACAAGCCACAAGCCACAAGCCACAAGCCACAAGCCACAAGCCACAAGCCACAAGCCACAAGCCACTACTCGTTGCTCATTCTACTTGCCCTTATGATCGACTTTCTCAGCTTTTATTGGGTGTATTAACTTGCTGGAGTCATATTGGATACCGTACTTGTCTTATGCCTGCTCATAGGTTAGCTCGCCTTTCGACTTGGTTGGCAACCGACAATTTAAAAGAGAGGGGATAATCACTCTGAGTTCGTTTAATGGTTGAAGTCATTACACTCTCCAAAATGAGTTTGAAAAGTGTCAACGCTTTTTAGGACGGGTCATAGGTAAATAAAAGGCGACTCAATGTCGCCTTTAAAATCAAAGTGCTAAGTAAAACTCAACACTATTCCACCCCTAAGAAACCACCAGTTTGGTGAGCCCATAGCTGCGCATAGATACCGCCTGCGGCAATCAGCTCTTGATGGGTGCCTTGCTCAACGATACGACCCTGATCCAGCACTATCAGTCTATCCATGGCGGCAATGGTCGAAAGTCGATGGGCTATAGCTATAACGGTTTTGCCTTGCATTAACTCATACAAACTTTCTTGAATGGCGGCTTCGACTTCAGAATCTAGTGCAGAAGTTGCTTCATCAAGCAATAAAATCGGCGCATTTTTTAACAACACCCGCGCGATCGCAATACGTTGCCTTTGCCCACCGGAGAGTTTTACTCCGCGTTCACCGACCTGTGCATCTAAGCCATGATTACCGTTGGGATCGGTGAGTTCATTAATAAAATCATGGGCCTGGGCCTGTTTAATTGCACAATTTAGCTGTTCATCGGTGGCATTAGGGTTGCCATAGAGAATATTTTCACGGATGGTGCGGTGCAAGAGTGAAGTGTCTTGGGTCACCATGCCGATTTGTGAGCGCAGAGAATCTTGCTTAACCGTTTTTATGTCTTGATCATCAATACTAATTTGACCATTTTCAACATCATAAAAACGCATTAATAGGTTAACTAGGGTCGATTTTCCTGCACCAGAGCGACCTACGAGTCCCACTTTCTCTCCGGCTTTAATCGTCAGATTAAGCTGATCAATTACCCCTGTTTGTTCACCGTAATGGAAGTCCACTTGGTTAAAATCAATTTTACCTTGGGTGACAGTGAGCTCTTTGGCATCGGGAGCGTCTTGAATAATCGTCGTTTTCGATAGGGTATTCATCCCATCGGTAACAGTGCCGATATTTTCAAATAACGAACTGATTTCCCACATGATCCACTGTGACATACCGTTTAAGCGTAGCGCTAAACTCACGGCAATGGCGATGGCTCCAACTGTAATGGCGCTATCAACCCATAGGGCAATTGAAACCGCTGCAATACTGAATGCCAGCAGGTAGTTGATCACTTGCACGCTAACACTTATTCCCGTCACTAAGCGCATTTGGCGATAAACCGTATCTAAAAAGCTATACATGCTTTCCTTTGCATAGTCGGCTTCTTTATCTGTATGGGCAAAGAGTTTCACAGTAGTGATATTGGTATAGCTATCGACAATACGCCCCGTCATGGTTGAGCGTGCATCCGCTTGTTCAGTGGAAACCGTTTTCAATCTAGGGACAAAATACCATTGCAGGCCAATGTAGAGCGCTAACCAGGCTAACATTGGCAGCACTAAACGCACATCCGCGCTGGCAATCATCACTAACATAGACGTGAAATACACTAAAATGTACACCAATACATCGAGCAGTTTCATCACAGTTTCACGCACGGCCAAAGACGTTTGCATCACTTTAGTGGCAATTCGGCCCGCGAAATCATTCTGATAGAAAGACACGCTCTGCTTAAGTAAATAACGATGGGCAAGCCAACGAATGGACATGGGATAATTGCCAAGCAAGGTTTGGTGCATGATGAGTGCGTGGAGTAATACCAACAATGGCATAACTATCATCACCATAACGCCCATCAATAGCAGGGTTGTGCCTTCATCTTGGAATAGGGTTTGGGGATTTTTATTCACTAACCAATCAACTAGTTGACCCATAAAGCCAAACAGCGAGACCTCAAGCATGGCCAGTAGTGCAGTAAGCACTGACATTAAGATCAATGGCAGCTCGTAGCCTTTAGTGTAATGGCGACAAAAAGCATAAATGCCCGTTGGGGGTTTAGTGGGCTCAACATCGGGTAGGGCTTCAACCCAAGATTCGAATCGTTTAAACATGAATTGGCTCTATGATTTAGGATAAAAAAGTAGACGTGCCTAGCATATAGGATATCGATCGTACGTGCCTTAATGATTCAGTTCCGTTTTCCGCTAGTCCAATAGGGTAGATTTACGTAAAGTATCCGACAAGCGATTAATTGTGAGCGAATATTGTCGAGCATACTGGGAATGAAGATAACAGATCAGCTAGAGTGCAATGCGGATAGTGGCGATGTGCAGTTAAAGGCGCATTCGGCACCTATTCACAGTGGACTCTCGTCTGCCATTTGTCGTGAGGCACGGCTGAGTCGTGACCCTCGTTTTGACGGAAAATTTTTTGTGGGTGTGTTAACCACGGGAATTTATTGTAGAAATGTGTGTCCGGCCGTAGCACCAAAGGAAGAAAATGTGCGCTATTTTGAGTCCCAGGTTAACGCGGCGCAGGCGGGATTACGCCCCTGTTTACGTTGTCGGCCCGACAGTGCGCCAGGTTCCAATCCATGGAAGGGGACAGGCACAACGCTCGATCGGGCGCTAGGGTTGATCGATGCCGGTCTGCTCTGCGGTGAGCAAGCATTAACGGTCGATGAGCTTGCCGACAAATTGGGGATCAGTAGTCGTTACCTCAATAAGCTTTTCAGCGAAGGTTTTGGCACTTCACCTAAACAATACGCGCTGTATCGCCAGTTGTTGTTTGCCAAACAACTCTTGCATCAAACCCAATTACCTATCACTCAGGTGGCGCTTGCGGCGGGATTTAACAGTATTCGCCGCTTTAATGAGGCGTTTCAACAAAGGTTGCAACTGACACCTACTCAGTTAAGAAAAGCATCACTGAAAAAAGTCTCTAAAATGAATGATATTGAAATTACTAATAAAAATAACAGCTTAAGTGCAACAGAGCCCTCCCATGGGCTCACTTTGTACCAATATTATCGCCCGCCCCTCGATTGGTCGGCGCAACTGGCTTTTTTCAAGCTGCGCGCCGTGGCTGGAATGGAATGGTTTACACCTCTGGACAAGTTAAATGATGGCACTGGGTTAGCGTCAGATGCTGCCTGCGAGGGTGAGGAAACTTCCCTTGAATATGGTCGCTGTATTGCCATTGGGAAAATGCGCGCTGTCGTGCAAATTGCCCACGAACCGTCATTACACAGATTCAAGCTGACCGTGATGTTGACCGCAGATTCCCCCTTAGAGATGTTACAAAAACTCATTATTGAAGTGCGGCGCATACTCGATCTCGACGCTGATATGCAGTTGATTGAGCAGAATTTACAGGCCCTGCCTCAGCTTAATTTAGTACCGTTTAGCGGACTGCGTATTCCGGGGGCAGGGTCCTTATTTGAGGCGGTTTGCCGGGCAATTTTAGGCCAGCAAGTGACAGTGGTTCAGGCGACTAAGCTACTTAATCAATTGGTTGAAGCCTATGGAGAGCGTTTTGAGTTAAATGGCCGTGAATATCGATTGTTTCCAACGCCTGAAACGATCCGTGGGGCGAGCTTGAGTGAACTCAAAATGCCGGGGGCGCGTAAACTGGCATTAACTGCATTAGCGGCTTTTATTTGTGATAACGCCGATGCAAGCATCGACGATTGGTTAAGTGTTAAAGGTATTGGTCCCTGGACAATTGCCTACGCTAAACTTCGAGGTCTAGGCGATCCCAATATCTTTTTGCATTCGGATCTTATCGTTAAAAAGCGGTTATTGGCGCACTATTTAGGCCTCTATAGCAAAGAGAGGCTTAATGCTTTAGGGAAAAATGCTTTAAAAACCCTTGATTATCCTCAATTATGTCAGCAGTTAGGGCGAGATATTGCCCCCTGGGGCAGTTATTTAACCTTCCAGTTATGGCATCAATCGTGACCCAATACCGTTTAACATTAAGAGGTTATCTATGTCTTATTTAACACATCAATTAAATGTCGCCCCGAGCAGGGCTGCATATTTCCCCTGCGTAGCACAGCAATTAGTGACGCCAGTCGGCGTTTTACAGCTTAATGCCAATCCCTATGGGATCAGTCATTTAACACTTGTTGGTTCGTCCCGAACCGACATTCCTTTAGCCAAGAGCACTGCTGATGAGCTCAATCGAGCTAAAGCCCATATTAACGAAGCTGTGGAGCAGCTTGAACAATATTTTGCGGGTAAGCGCCTTGGGTTTGAATTAGCCCTTGCCCCTAAGGGGACGGATTTTCAGCGCCAGGTTTGGCAAGCGTTGCTGGATGTTAATTATGGTCAGAGTTGCAGTTATTCCGACATTGCCGAGCAGATTGGCAGGCCAAAGGCCGTGCGTGCCGTCGGCGCGGCGAATGGGGCAAATCCCATCGCCATTATCGTGCCATGCCATAGGGTGATAGGGAAAAATGGCAAGTTAACCGGCTATGCCTATGGGCTGGAGATGAAACAACAGTTGTTAATGCTGGAATCGGCGAGCAAGCGCGCGAGTTTTACGCTAGAATAGCCGCCATATTTGTTATTGATGAGCTATTACCTTTTTTATGACCCAAGCTTCTTCCCCTGTGGCAAGCTTTGCCCAACTCGGTATTATTGCACCGCTCCATAATCGACTCACTGAGTTAGCTTATGTTTCCCCAACGCCAGTTCAAATGGCAACCATTCCTGCCGTGCTGGCGGGGCGCGATATCTTAGCGGGCGCGAATACGGGATCGGGTAAAACGGCGGCCTTTGCCGTACCTCTGCTACAGCAATTGGTTGAAGCTAAAACACTGGATAAATCTGGGTCTTACGTCCGTTGTTTAGTGCTGGTGCCCACGCGGGAACTTGCCCAGCAGGTTGCCGACAGTTTTTTATCCTATGCCTCCCATTTAAATGGCCAACTTAAGATAGTTGCCGCTTTTGGTGGCGTCTCTGTTAATGCGCAGATGCAAAGTTTACGTTCGGGGGCTGACGTATTAGTGGCGACACCGGGCCGATTGTTAGATCTGCTATCGAGCAATGCAATCAAGTTAAGCCGGGTGAGTGCCCTAGTGCTCGACGAAGCTGACCGCATGTTAAGCCTTGGTTTTACTGAAGAATTAACCCAAGTGCTCGACGCTTTACCGCCTAAGAAACAAACCTTGCTTTTCTCGGCGACATTCCCCGAAGAAGTGCGTGAGTTAACAGCAAAACTGCTTAACGATCCGCTTGAATACCAATTGCAAAGCGAGCAAGAAAGCACCATTGAACAGCGCGTTATCACAGTCAACCGTGAACAAAAAACGGCACTGTTGGCACATTTGATTAAACAGCACCAATGGTCACAGGCGCTAATTTTTGTCAGCGCTAAAAATACCTGTAATCACCTCGCACAAAAGCTGTCTAAACGGGGGATTAGTGCCGAGGTGTTCCATGGTGATAAAGCCCAAGGTGCGCGTACTCGTGTGCTCGATGGTTTTAAAAACGGTGAGATCAGCGTGTTAATTGCGACCGATATCGCAGCGCGCGGGATTGATATAGATAAACTCCCTGTCGTGATTAACTTCGATCTGCCAAGGAGTCCTGCTGACTATATGCATCGTATCGGCCGCAGCGGACGTGCTGGTGAAGCGGGTTTGGCGGTAACCTTGATTTCCCATGAGGATTATCACCATTTTGGCGTGATAGAGAAAAAGAACAAGCTCAAGTTAGCCCGTGAGCAGATAGCCGGTTTTGAAGCCGATGATGAGATGCCTGCAGCATTGTTAGAGCAAGGCACACCTGTCGCTAAGCCCGAAGGTACTGGTAAAAAAAAACGTAAACAGTTACCGACTGCCAATGTTGAATTTTGGGGCAAAAAATCTTAAGTCGTTGGGCGCGAGCTATGCTTAGCTTATCCTTATGCCCCTAGTCATCTTACTGGTGGAAGCAATATGCAGCATTTATTTTGGTTAATTGAAGGTAAGATCGCTGGCCGCAGCGGCCCAAATAAAGATCCTTGGGATTTGGCCGAGTTGAAGTCGGCAGGTATTGGTGCGGTACTGTCGGTTAATGGTGGGGAAGGGTGTGAGCCCGGTACGTTTAAGCACCATGGCCTAAGGTATGAATGTATCCCTTTCTCCCGAAATGTACCGCCACAGGAGGGCGATGTGACTATCTGTGTCGCTCAACTTCCTAAGGCATTGAGTTTTATTCGCCAGTGTGAGGAAGAGAATATTCCGGTCGTTATCCATTGCCGCTCGGGTAAGGATCGCACTGGACTCATTATGGCTTATTACCTGATGGCGAATGGCGCCGCGCCACTGCATGCGGTGAGCCAAGTACGCAGCATCCGCGATATCGCTTTTACGGCTGAAGGTTGGGATCAATTTGCCTTCGATGTGTTGTACGCATTACAAGATTGAGGCGCGGCATACTCGCCATAGACAAAGCTATTAATATGCAATAATTCAAACTATTAAATAATTCAAATATTAATAGTTTGATTCGTTTGACCTTAGTCATCAAATTTTTACTGTGTTAAGGTTATGCTATCCGTAGGTTGGTTTTAGTGAGTTATCTATTTAATTATGAAGAGTAAAGCCAGTCAGTCGCAGGGACTATTATTATTTCGGTTATCGCAGACACAGGTCTTCGCCTTAGGCACGCTTAAGGTGCGTGAATTAGTGCCCTATACACCGCTGAGTAAAATCCCCCAATCCCATCCGACCATTCTTGGGGCGGCGACGATCCGTGGCCATACCATTCCGGTTATCGATATGGCGGCGGCCATTGGCTATCGTCCGATAACGGATGAAGAGCGTAAGCATTGCTATATCATCATTACCGATTGCCAGCGCATGATTATCGGCTTTCTCGTGCGTGGTATAGATAAGATCATTGAGTGTAACTGGCGTGATATTGAGGCACCTTCTGCGAATTTAGGCAAAAATGCCTTCTTAACCGGGGTGACACGTTTTGAGGATCAGTTGGTGCAACTACTCGACGTGGAGTTATTGCTATCGAAAATCTTCCCCGATAATCCACAGGCCAATCGCGCGATCCTGACCGATGTGCAACGTGAAAAATTAAAACCGATGAATATTCTGCTGGTGGATGATTCTAAGGTTGCCCGTAAGCAGTTATCCGACGCTTTAGACACCATTAATATTCCTTACTTTGTCACCTCCGATGGTAAAGAGGCTCTGGCCATGATGGAGCAGGCTGCGGCCGAACATCATCCCATTGATATTTTAGTGAGTGACATCGAAATGCCTGGACTCGATGGTTATGAGTTGGCATTTGAGGTGCGCGATAATCCGCAAACGGCGAATGCTTATATTATCCTGCATACCTCTCTTTCCAGTGAGATCAGCGTCAGCCAGGCCCATCAAGTGGGTGCTAATGAAGCGCTGACTAAGTTTGATGCCCATGAGCTTATCGATGCCATGTTGCGTGGTGCCGATCTGGCGGCAAAAAAGCCTAAGTAGATTATTTTGTCTGTTTTTTGTTGGATAAGGGGATAAAGTTTGCTTATTTTCCTGCAAAACTAGACAAGTTCAACCACATCCTATAAAAACCTTATTGGCCTCAGATCCGAAGGCGTGGGTTGGGAACACTCGACCGAAATATAATAACGATAGGTTAAGTAATGAAACAAGAATCATCATTTCTAGCTAAGTTGGCTAATGGCAGTTTAGTGTTGCAAATTCTCGTGGGGATAGTGGCAGGTATTATCTTAGCCAGCTTTTCACAGGACTGGGCTAAGCAAGTTGCATTTTTAGGCAGTTTATTTGTGGGTGCGTTAAAGGCGATAGCACCTATTCTCGTGTTCATCCTAGTGGCATCCTCCATTGCCAATCAAAAGAAAAATACGCAAACCAATATGCGTCCCATCGTCGTGCTCTATTTATTTGGGACTTTTGCCGCCGCACTCATCGCCGTTATTCTTAGTAGCATTTTCCCCACCAATTTAGTCTTAGTGGCCGGAGTTGAAGGCACCAGTCCACCACAGGGAATTGGTGAGGTGATCAATACCTTGCTTTTTAAGCTGGTGGATAATCCTGTGAATGCGTTAATGACGGGCAACTATATTGGTATTTTGGCTTGGGGCGTGGGTTTAGGTCTGGCACTGCACCATGCGAATGATTCGACCAAGCAAGTATTTGCCGATATGAGCCATGGTATTTCACAAATGGTGCGCTTTATCATCCGTTTAGCACCAATCGGTATTTTTGGTTTAGTTGCGGCAACATTTGCCGAAACCGGTTTTGCTGCTATTGCGGGTTATGCGCAGCTACTGGCGGTATTATTGGGCGCTATGGCGATTATAGCTTTCATAGTTAATCCACTGATTGTGTATGTCAAAATTAAACGTAACCCTTATCCATTAGTACTACGTTGTCTGCGAGAAAGCGGAGTAACGGCCTTTTTTACCCGTTCGAGTGCGGCCAATATCCCGGTGAATATGGCGCTGTGTGAGAAGTTAAATCTGCATGAAGACACCTACTCAGTCTCCATCCCCTTAGGTGCCACCATCAATATGGCTGGCGCGGCGATCACTATTACCGTATTGACCCTTGCGGCAGCTCATACCTTAGGTATTCAAGTCGACTTGCTGACGGCATTACTATTAAGCGTGGTAGCCGCTATTTCAGCCTGTGGTGCGTCCGGCGTTGCGGGTGGGTCGTTACTGCTTATTCCTCTGGCCTGTAGCTTGTTTGGCATTTCTAACGATGTTGCCATGCAAGTGGTCGCGGTGGGCTTTATTATTGGTGTTGTCCAAGATGCCGCCGAAACGGCATTGAACAGCTCTACCGATGTGATTTTTACGGCTGCCGCTTGTGAAGCTGCTGAAAACAAAGCTAAACTTGGATAAAGTGTGCTGTTGTTAGTGTAAACAGAAAGCATCATAGAAGCAGTCACTTAGGTGGCTGCTTTTTTATGGGAGTAATTATGATCCTTTTTGATTTTAAAGCGTTAGATGCGGCAAAGCCTTGGTATGGTGTCAACGACACTGTGATGGGCGGTTTATCCCGCAGTAAGCTCACCATTTCCCCCTTAGGTTATGGTGTTTTTAGTGGCCATGTGTCCTTGGCGAATGGCGGTGGGTTTGCCTCGGTGCGCGCTGAGTTTAACGCTGTGGATGTGAGCGCGTTCACCGGGATTTACCTTGAACTCGATGGTGACCGAACTAAAAACTATAAAGTGAACTTAAAGGATGTGGATACTCCACAGAGCACAGTTTATCAGGCTCCTATGCAAGCACCGAGTCACCAAGCTTTTGGGATTAATGGCACAAGTGCGTTGCACTGGCAGCGTATTGAAATTCCCTTCAGTGACTTTTTGCCCCAATGCCGAGGCAAACCCATTGCCCGTGTGGCAATCGATTTGACGAGGCTATCGAGTTTAGGGTTAGTCATCGGGGCACAGCAAAGCGGTGATTTTGCTTTAAAAATTGAATCGATAGGCTGTTATGAGGGATAAGTAGCTACTTATCCCTTTGTGGAATTTGTGGTATCAGGACTGAGTGCTGACTATGCGCCGACTATGCCTAAGGGAGTGGCATATTGCCAAGCACCGCGGGTAAAGTCAGGGAAGTTGACTGAGTTACTGCGGTTATTCAGTGATTGCTCGCTTAGGATATTCACCACGGACCAAGATGCGCCATCGTACACATCCTGATCTAACGCTTCGCCGTTGCGCAGGCAATAAATCATCCGCCATAGCATCACAAAGTCCATGCCGCCGTGGCCGCCGTTGATTTCTGCTTCTTTCCCTATGCGCTGCCATAGTGGGTGATCGTATTTGTCATACCACTTTTGCATATCCATATCCCACTCGTGGTAACTCTTACCAAAACCGCCATGTTCGACGGCAATTCGATTCGGGAAACCTGCAAACACGCCATTGGTGCCTTGGATTAAATTGTGGCGACTGTAAGGTCTTGGAGTCGTAGTGTCATGTTGCACCATGATGGTCCGACCCTTAACGGTTTTAATTAGGCTAGTGCTCATATCGCCATTAATATATTTGAGCTGATTACGTTCATGATCGGCGGGGAATTCACTTTTAGCATAGAGTGCACGGCCAAGGGCAGGGGAACTCATCGAGGTTAAATAATCGAATCTGTCGCCGCGGTTGATATTCATATACTGGGACACAGGCCCTAAACCGTGGGTGGGATATAAATTACCGTTGCGTTTAGTATGCCAGTAGGTCCGCCATGAGCCGGTTTTATGGTCGATTTCCTTCATTTGCCAGCGCAGTTCGTGGATATAGGCGGCTTCGCCGTGGAGCAATTCACCAAACACGCCTTGGCGCACCATGTTGAGCACCATGAGTTCTTCGCGGCCGTAGTTGACGTTCTCCATCATCATGCAGTTTTTCTGGGTGCGTTCGGCGGTATCGACAATTTGCCAGCATTCCTCAACCGTGAGCGCCAGCGGTACTTCAACAAAGGCGTGTTTACCGCTCTCCATCGTCTCTATCGCCATAGGCGCATGCCATTCCCAGGGGGTAGAAATAATCACAATATCAATATCATCACGGCTTAACAGCTCGCGATAGCTCAGGCCATTACCCGTATAAACAGCGGGTTTTGGGCGATTTTGTTTAACGATATGATCTACAGCTCTATCAATAACCGCTTGGTGAGTATCGCAAATCGCTTTGAGTTCCACGCCCTCTAAATGGCAAAACTGTTCGACATGGCTAAAGCCCCGCTCGCCGACCCCGATAAAGCCAACTCGTACCACCTCCATCTTGGGCGCTATGAGACCGATAACCGATTTACCCGCTTGAGGTTTAGGGGCAACACTACTGGCGTTGGTATTGAGGGCAATATTGGCGGTGACGAGCCCTGCGGTGACGGCACCCGCGGCTTTAAGGAAATTGCGACGGTGAATATTATGCATAGGCTTCCTGCTTTATTTTTTGTTATTTGTAGGGATATTGATTGGTTATATCAGAAATAGGGTGGGAATTGGCAAGAAAAGATGTAACAAGCTCATTCATCCGAGCGGATAAGTCTTTTAGCTGCCTTTACTTTAGCGATAAGTAAATAGTGATAAAGATCGCGTTTTTATTTTCCGATTGAGCTACACTGCCGATTAATTGGTCTAGGGGATTTATCTTTTATATTTTAAATATTTAGCAAATTTTAATTAACTAAAAAATTACATTTGAGGTTGATTGGAGGGAATTTGCTGCTCTGGGGAGTAAAGCGTTAAATGGGTTCTATGCTTAATGTACTACCACAACTGACATTCACTTTAGGTGATTGGGTATTGCATAAGGATATCAGGATGTCTGGGATTGAAAAACGCCGTCGCCTTCATTGGCGGGAGACAGATATGCAAAATCGTGAAATTATAGGTCGTTGGTTAGATGAGCGTCCTCTATTAGGGGATAAGATCACTTTATATAAAGAAGACGAAAAGTATTTCTTAGAAACCTGGTTTAGCGATGGTTGCCATAGTTTAGATGAAGTCCGTATGACTGATCTGCCCGAAGGTCGCAAAGTCGAAGATGTGGGCGGCAATTTCTTTGGCGAATACTTTCTGGTGACACCTTCGTTGCAGCTACAATTTTGCAATGAACAGGGCTGTTACTTCCAAGTCGATAAATTAATGGCTGATATCGATTTTAATCAGCGCGTTGCTTAAAGCCGCTGCTTGCTAAGGGGCCGTATTAACTAGGCCCCTTAGGTTTGTACTATGGCTTATTCACTAAAAGGGGGTTTGCTGTAAAAACACATGGCCTTGCCAGAGTAGGGATGGCTAAAACATAAACTTTGGGCGTGTAGGCATAACCGCGGCCTAGCGCTGATAACCTCCGTATTGCCGTAAAACTCATCCCCTAAAATAGGATGCCCAAGGGCAAGCATATGCACACGTAACTGATGGGTGCGGCCTGTTTCCGGCGAAAGCTCGACTAAGGTGCTGTTTTCTCTGTGCTCTAATACTCGGTAATGGGTGAGGGCGCTCTTGCCGCCCGTTTCTCCCGTCTGCAGCACTTTCTGATAGGGCGGATGCTCAGTGTCCGGCGCAATGGGCAGATCGATCACTCCCTGTTGCTGCTGCACGTGTCCCATTACTTCGGCAATATAGATTTTCTGACTCTGTCTGTCTTGGAACTGAGTCTTTAAATGGGATTCGGCTTTTTTATTGCGGGCGAACACCATAATACCCGAGGTTGCGCAGTCGAGCCGGTGTACTAGAATCGTTTCAGGATAAAGGCTTTGTAAGCGGGTTAGCGCACAATCGAAGGTGTGGGCCGCTATCCCCGGATTAGACAATAAACCTGAGGGTTTATTGATGATTATCAAGTCTCTATCTTTATAGCGGATGTCTAGCCAAGGCACTGCTGGGGGCTGGTAATCAAATATCTGCATCTTGTCCTCTTCTTTGCGCGCCAATACTAGCAAAATATCAGTCACTAAGCAGTAGATTCTCTCTAGTGATACTGCGGCGGTATTAAAACTGTGCCAACCACAATCTGAATTTCATGCCCCAGGAAGACGTGGCTCCAGAGGTAACATAACGAATGTTACCTTGAGTATCGATAATATAAATGGCGGGAAACGCTATTGCACCCCAGTTGGCACTTTGTTCGCCGCTGTCATCGTTAAACACCGGGAAGTGATATTGATGTTCGTTCATATAGGTCTGAATATCGCTATCGCTGCCAGAAGCGGCTGCGACTGAAATCACCCGATGATCTTGAGCAACGGTTTCAACCATTGGTGAGGTGACTCGGCACACTGGGCACCAGGTTCCCCAAAAATACACTAACGTGGGCTCAGTCTTGGCGGCATTAAGCGCAAGCTGGCTACCATCAATGGTGATACCACTTAATGCTGGTGCTTGGCCTGTGATCATATCCCGTTGCAAATAGAGGCTAACGCCATAGAGTACCAGCGCCATGATGGCGAGATCCCTACACTGTTTGAGCCAAAATTGCGGACTGCGCAGCTTTTGGCGCCAACCTTGGGGATGAGATGGCTTGGCCGTTGGGTTTGTAGGCGTCACGGGAGTATTATCCTAGGTTTGTATACGTTATCGCAAAGCGGTGAGTTTAAGCTCCTAAGCTTAAAAAAGGATTGATAACTGAGTTAAGTCATTTGGTTAGAGCATTGTGCTAAATTATTACAGTCAATCAGTCGGGTAATTTATTCCGCTAACTCATTTGGTAAATAGTTAATCGGAGTTTTGCGGCTCCAAATACGGGTATAGGCCATCAATTGCGGATAAAAGGTGCGAAATGCGGTTTCTGTCTCAATCTGCATCTTGGCTAAAGTCTTTTCCGTCCCTTTAAACAAGGCGCTTTGTGGGTGATTCTTTGCCCTTTGTGTTAATGCCTGTTGTATGCCTTTAGGCGTAGCATAGCTGTTTAACCAATCCTCGCGGCGCATGTCGGCAACTAGGCTTAGGAGTGGCTGTGGATGGTAGGCATCGCTGGCCTGTGATGCAAAAATATCCAGCTCGTTGTAGGCTTTTAAACTAAAATTCTGTAGCGTCTCGGGATGGTATTCTTCCCAGTAGTAGGCTAAATAATGATCGAAGCTTACAAACATGAGATCCGCTGCTATGATTTTTAACTGCGCAGGAAATAACTCAAGTAATTCTTGGGTGAGTTCATGACTGGCACAAAGGGCATTTATTTCCTGACTTAGCCATAAGCCCTGGCGCAATGGTGCGGGTGCGTCGGCAATAGGTGCAGTAATATAGTTGCCGGCGAGATTTGCGGCGAGATGGGTTTTGCTAATATCGGCGAGATGTAAGTGCGTAAGAAGGTTCATTTTTTGTGCTTGGTTAATCGCGTCTACCCACGGTATCATGTGCGGGCGCGCTTAGGAAAGCGCAATAGGCAAAAATGCGGTGCTTTTTTATATTTAGTGAGCAAATTATTTAGCCAGATAGCTTAGCATTCCAATGTGGACACTGGAATTGCGTGGCTTGTTAATCTGGTATCAAACCAACAACCTTTTAGGATCATGGATGATGTGGAACTGGTTCATCAAAATGCTCGGTAAAGACGAGCGTTCCAAGCGCAAGAAAGTGCTTGTCGATATTCCCTATGAACAACACCGTTTTAGTCTGGATAATTTTGCTCGTCATCGAACTAAGTTCGACAACGACGATGCATTAGAATTGACGGGCTTAGATGATCAGAACTCAGCGCAAGAAGTGCATCTGGATAACAAGTAATCTTGATATTCTTGGCCTCTAACCATAGACTAGCCGCCGTTCTAAGCTATGTAGAGGCCAATCCATGCGTGTTGCAGACTTTTCCTTCGATCTTCCCGATGAGCTGATCGCTCGTTATCCTATGGCGCAGCGTAATGCGTCACGTCTGTTAACCTTAGATGGCAACACCGGTGCGCTCGCTGATAAACAGTTTACCGATCTGCTGGGAATGATAAATCCCGGCGATTTAATGGTGTTCAATAATACCCGAGTCATCCCTGCGCGCCTGTTCGGCCAAAAAGCCAGCGGCGGCAAATTAGAGATTTTAGTTGAGCGTATGCTCGATGATAAGCGCATCCTCGCCCATGTCCGCAGCTCTAAATCCCCTAAAGTGGATTCGTTAATTCTGCTCGATGGCGGTTATCAAATGAAGATGCTCGCCCGTCACGATACCTTGTTTGAACTTGAGTTGTTATCCGAGTTGACCATTCTAGAAGTGCTCGAAGCGGTCGGGCATATGCCTCTACCGCCTTATATTGATAGACCCGATGAAGATGCCGATAAAGAGCGTTATCAAACGGTATATAACCAAAACCCGGGGGCGGTCGCCGCGCCAACGGCAGGATTACACTTTGACGATGCCATGCTCGAGGCGTTAAAAGCCAAGGGGGTGAATATTGCCTTTGTGACCTTGCATGTGGGTGCTGGTACTTTCCAACCCGTGCGCGTCGATACCATTCTTGAACACAAGATGCATTCAGAGTGGGCCAATGTGCCGCAGGATGTGGTGGATTTAATTGCTAAAACCAAAGCGGTGGGTAAACGTGTGGTTGCCGTTGGTACGACGTCGGTGCGCTCCTTAGAGAGTGCGGCGCGCGCCAGCCAGGGTGAGCTTAAAGCCTTTAGTGGCGATACCGATATCTTTATTTATCCTGGTTATCAATTCCAAGTGGTCGATGCCATGGTGACAAACTTTCATCTACCTGAATCGACGCTGATCATGCTAGTCAGTGCCTTTGCGGGTTTTGACCATGTGATGACGGCTTATCGCCATGCCATCACGGAAAAATATCGCTTTTTTAGCTATGGCGATGCCATGTTTGTGACGAAAAAAGCCCACTAGAGCAAGATTTTGTTTTAAAATGGCCGCCCAAATTGCGTTGTGCGGCATTTTTTTACCCTTAAAGGTTGAACCTTTTAGGGCGGTCCCCATCTCTATTGTTAATCAAAATGGCATTAGCCATTAAAAATGTAGTCAGACTGTTTATCTGGCGAGGTGAATTATGAAATTTGAATTAGATACTACCGACGGCCGTGCGCGCCGTGGTCGGTTGATTTTTGACCGTGGCACAGTAGAAACCCCCGCATTTATGCCTGTAGGTACTTACGGCACGGTAAAGGGGATGACGCCAGAAGAAGTGCGTGCCACTGGCGCCGATATTCTGCTCGGTAACACTTTCCATTTATGGTTGCGTCCAGGCGAAGAAATCATGCGTAAGCACGGTGACTTACATGATTTTATGAACTGGCAGCGCCCCATTTTAACTGACTCGGGCGGTTTCCAAGTCTTTAGTCTTGGTGATATTCGTAAAATTACCGAAGAAGGTGTGCATTTCCGCTCGCCCATCAATGGTGAGAAAATCTTCTTAGATCCTGAAAAATCAATGCAAATTCAAGATGCATTGGGCAGTGATGTGGTGATGATTTTTGACGAATGTACCCCGTATCCTGCGACTGAAGATGAAGCGCGCAAGTCCATGCAGATGTCACTGCGCTGGGCTAAACGTTCCCGTGACGAATTTGACCGTCTGGAAAACCCCAATTCTTTATTTGGCATTATCCAGGGTGGTGTGTATGAAGATTTACGCGACGAAAGCTTAAAAGGCTTAGTCGATATAGGTTTCGACGGTTACGCCGTCGGTGGTTTGGCCGTAGGAGAGCCAAAGGAAGATATGCACCGCATTCTTGAGCATATCTGCCCGCAAATTCCTGCGGATAAACCTCGCTATCTGATGGGGGTCGGTAAACCAGAGGATTTAGTTGAAGGTGTGCGCCGCGGTATCGATATGTTTGATTGTGTGATGCCAACCCGTAACGCCCGCAACGGTCATCTGTTTACCAGTGAAGGCGTGATTAAGATCCGCAATGCGCGGCATCGTGATGACACTTCACCGCTCGATCCTAAGTGTGATTGTTATACCTGTAAAAACTATTCACGGGCATACCTTTACCACTTAGATCGTTGTAATGAGATTCTGGGTGCGCGTTTAAACACCATTCACAACTTGAGATACTATCAAATGTTAATGGAAGGTTTGCGTGGTGCGATTGAGACAGGTACATTAGACGCCTTTGTGAAGGACTTCTATACCAGTCAAGGTCGTGAAGTACCAGAGTTAGTTGATTGATTTTTTGCTAATAAGAAGAGAAAACTATGTTTATTTCAAATGCATATGCAAGCGCAGCTGGTGCACCACAGGGTGGCGGTACTATGGAACTGATTTTCATGCTGGCGATTTTCGGCTTGATTTTCTATTTCATGATTTTCCGTCCGCAATCAAAACGCGTTAAAGAGCACAAAAATCTAATGTCATCATTAGGTAAAGGTGATGAAGTGCTGACCAGCGGCGGAATTTTAGGCAAGATTGCAAAAATCAGTGATGAAAGTGATTACGTGTTACTGAGCTTAAACGACACGACCCAAATCACGATCAAAAAAGACTATATTGCAGCTGTATTGCCTAAGGGCTCTATCCAGTCGTTGTAAGCCAAGAGGGCTCAGGCGTGTTAAATAAATACCCAATGTGGAAAAACATTATGGTGATGCTCGTCATCTCCATAGGTTGTTTCTATGCCGTACCTAACCTGTTTGGTGAGGATCATGCGGTGCAAGTGGTGGCGACTCGAGGTGCTGAAGTCACAGCATCTACCCAAGCCAGTGTGAACGAACTGTTAGTCAGTAAGGGCATTGCGGTAAAGCGCTCTGAGCTTGAAAAAGGTCAGTTGTTGATCCGTTTGCAAAACGCGGGTCAACAGCTACTGGCTAAAGAAGTGATTGCCGAAAGTTTAGGTGACAAGTTTACCGTGGCACTTAACTTAGCTCCTGCAACGCCTAAATGGCTCGAATCCATGGGCGGCACCCCAATGAAACTCGGTCTTGACCTTCGCGGCGGTGTGCATTTCCTGATGGAAGTGGACATGGGCGAAGCCATCCGCAAGATGGAAGAAGCCAAGGTTGCTGATTTCCGTTCACAGCTTCGTGAAGAAAAAATTCGCTATGCTGGTATCCGTGTTAATGCCACTGGGATTGAAATTAAATTCCGTGATGCTGAAAGTGTAGCCAGTGCCGAACGTTTCTTAAAATCTCGCAGTAACGATATGGTGTTCAGTGATGTGAGCAAAGGTGAAGATTTCGCCCTGCAAGCGGTGATGAGCGAAGCCTATCTCAAGCAGGTTAAAGAAGAAGCACTGCAACAAAACATTACTACCATTCGCAATCGGGTAAATGAGCTAGGGGTATCTGAGCCTGTGGTACAACGCCAAGGTGCCGAGCGCATTATCGTTGAGTTGCCAGGGGTGCAAGATACGGCTCGCGCTAAGGAAATCTTAGGGGCTACCGCATCGATTGAATTCCACATGGTGGATGACAAGGCCGATCCGAATGCGGCACAGTCAGGACGCCTATCTGCGGGGTCTGAGGTGTATCAGCGCCGCGAAGGTGGCACTGTGATATTGAAGAAAGAGGTGATGCTGACCGGGGACCATATTACCGGCGCGCAACCTAGCTTTGACCAATACAGCCGTCCGCAGGTGAGCATTAACTTAGATGCTAAAGGTGGCACCATTTTCTCTGACGTGACCAAAGACAATATAGGCAAGCCTATGGCGACTTTGTTCATCGAATATAAAGACAGTGGTGAGCGCAATGCCGATGGCAGCGTGAAGATGCTGAAAATCGAAGAAGTGATTTCGGTGGCGACCATTCAAGCACGTTTAGGTCGTAACTTTGTGATCACTGGCTTAAGCCATGGTGAAGCGCAAAATCTTGCACTTTTACTTCGTGCTGGTGCACTTATCGCACCTGTGACTATTGTTGAAGAAAGGACTATTGGCCCAAGCCTTGGGGCTGAAAATATCAATAGCGGTATCAAAGCCATGCTCTGGAGTATGGGAGCTGTCGTGCTCTTTATGGTGATTTACTACCGTGCTTTTGGTTTAATTGCCAATATAGCCTTGACCATGAACCTTGTGATGATTGTAGGGGTGATGTCAATGATCCCTGGCGCGGTTCTTACCTTGCCAGGTATTGCTGGTATGGTATTAACGATTGGTATGGCTGTTGATGGTAACGTGTTGATCTATGAGCGTATCCGTGAAGAACTTCGAGCCGGACGCAGTGTGCAGCAGGCGATTCAAGAAGGTTATGGTAATGCCTTTTCATCTATTGCTGATTCTAACATCACTACCTTTATCACCGCGCTAATCCTTTTTGCAGTCGGTACTGGTGCGGTTAAAGGTTTTGCTGTGACCCTGATGATAGGTATTGCGACTTCCATGTTTACCGCAATTGTTGGAACCCGAGCGATAGTGAATGCGGTTTGGGGTGGCAAGCGCGTTCAGAATCTGTCGATATAAGGAAGCTTTAATCATGTTAGAGATCTTATCTTTAAAACGAACGGTAAACTTCCTTAAGCATGCATTACCGGTCAGTATCATGTCAGCCGTGTTAGTGCTTTGCTCCATCGTTCTACTGGCGACTAAAGGTCTGAATTGGGGCTTAGATTTTACTGGTGGTACTGTGGTGGAAATGTCATTTTCTACCCCAGTTGACTTAAATAAATTTCGTTCCCAGTTAATAACACCTGAAACCAGTAGTGCTGTGGTGCAAAATTATGGTTCGAGCCGTGATGTGTTAGTGCGCCTTCCTGTGAAAGAAGGGATTGGCAGTGATGTTCAAGTTGCTGATGTCATTAATTTTGCCAAGCTATTAGATCCTAATGTTGTGCAAAAACGAGTTGAGTTTGTTGGGCCACAAGTAGGTAAAGAACTGGCAGAACAAGGCGGTTTAGCAGTTTTAGTCGCGTTAATATGCATCATGATCTACATCGCATTCCGCTTTGAGTGGCGTTTTGCCACCGGAGCCGTCGCAGCGTTAGCCCATGATGTAATTGTGACTTTAGGTGTGTTTTCACTCTTGCAAATGGAGTTTGATTTAACTGTGTTAGCCGGGGTATTAACCGTGGTTGGTTATTCGTTAAACGATACTATTGTAGTGTTTGACCGAGTACGTGAAAACTTTCTGAAAATGAGAAAAAGTGAGCCTGAAGAGGTTGTCAACGTCTCTATTACCCAAACAATGAGCCGTACCATTATTACTATGGGGACTACTTTAGTTGTGGTGGTCGCGCTGTTCTTAAGTGGTGGTTCAATGATCCATGGTTTTGCGGCGGCACTATTACTGGGTATTAGTGTGGGTACTTATTCTTCGGTTTATGTTGCAACTTATCTTGCCATTAAACTGGGTATCAAGCGTGAACACATGATGCCAGTTGAAATTGAGAAAGAAGGTGCTGACCAACCTTCTATGATGCCTTAACTGTGATATTAACGTTAAAAAGCCACCGACAAGGTGGCTTTTTTTTTGCTTCAATTTTGAGCCGCATCCAACATTCTGCTAGCAAACTCACAAAGTTATAGTCACTAATGCTGTAAAAGGTAAATGTTAACTAGATTAACAACTGGTGTAAAAAACAGCGCTCGACAGGCTCAAGTATTTAGCAGTAGGATGTCGGCAACCCCATATTCTAGAGAGTTGTAGCCGTAGGATGTCGCATGGTAGAACGTAAGAATTTAGTCGCTGGTGGTAATTTATTGCAGGCCCACACATGGAAAGGGTTGTTAGAGGCCTGTGGTATTCATGTCGAGTTACGTGGTGAGGCATTATTAGGTGGTGTGGGGGAATTACCCGCTGATCTGCACAATGTGGAACTATGGGTCGCTGAGTCACAATTGGCCAAAGCACAGGCGCAGCTAAGTGCCTTGGATGTGGTCAGCCCCCAGTGGCAATGTGTACAATGCCATGAGCTTAACGAAGGCAATTTTGAGTTATGCTGGCAATGCAGCTCTGAGCGTAGCGAGAGCCATAATTAACCCCAGTTATTTATCGAGTCGATGAACCTGTGGTGGTTATCTATATGCGGGAAGAGCGGCTTGCTGATCATTTGTCTGGGGCTAAGCATATGAATCGCGGTATGATTAACTTGAACATAGAGGAGAGTCGGTATCCCGATTAAAATATGCCTCGGTTGTTTAAGATTAAGATCATGACGGATTTAGGATCCCATTAATGCAATATTTCCCCTTGTTTATCGATACCGTTAATCTCAATGTGTTGCTCGTTGGGGCGGGAGATGTCGCCAGTCGTAAGCTGGCACTATTGACGCGAACCGAGGCGAATATCCATGTGATCGCGCCGCAAGTGAATACCGAAGTACGGCATTATGCCGATGCGGGCCGCATTTTGTTATCCGTACGGGAAGTGGTTCATGCCGATATTCAAAATTACGATCTAGTGTATCTTGCCACCGCAAACGATGACCTTAATGCCGAGTTGGCGACCCTCGCCACCGCGCGGGGAATTTGGGTGAATGCGGTTGATAATCCTGCCTTTTGCCGCTTTATCACACCTTCTATTGTCGATCGTGGCCGCTTAGTGGTGGCGATCAGTACCGCGGGTGCAGCGCCAGTATTTGCTCGCACGATTCGCTCTCGTCTAGAGGCTAGCCTGCCGCAATCCCTTAAACCTTTGTTTGACTTTGTCGCCGATAGACGCGTTGAAGTGCAAGATAAACTCGATTCTACCTCTAAGCGTCGCTTATTTTGGGAGCGTTTTTTCGATACCAATGGCGACCGTTTCGATAACCGTACCTTAGAGCATTACCAGAATGCCTTTGATAGCCTAGTGAGTCGCGGCGAGATCCTGTTGCTCGACGATTCGACCCAAGTGGATTTATTACCACTTGCGGCTATGCCCTTATTGCAGCGTCTCGATTGCATTTATAGTCAGGATAAATTGAGTACAGAACTCACTGAGATGGTGCGCCGGGATGCCAACCGCGCTGAATTGCCCGCCCTTAGCGAAGTGAGCAAAGCGTATGATCAGGGGATGCGTTTGTTACTGGTAGCCGATACGCCCAAAATTAATCAGTTAAAAGCCCATTTTCCGATGGCTAAGCATTTACGCCCCGGCGCGATTTAAATTCTATTTCATTGGGCATAGCCTATTGTTCGTTTGAGCTGAGGGCGAGTCTGGGGTAGACTCGCAGCCTTATTTCAGGCATACCTCTGCATTCAGGATTTACTATGGCCCTCAAAGCGACCGTATTTAAGGTCAACCTTCAGATCGCCGATATGGACCGTGGTTATTACCAGGATCACCAATTGACACTGGCCCAGCATCCATCTGAAACCGATGGCCGCATGATGGTGCGTTTACTCGCTTTTATTATCAATGCCAGTGCCACCTTAGCGTTCAGTAAAGGTCTGTGTGTCGATGATGAGCCCGAACTTTGGGACAAGGCCTTATCCGGTGAAATTGATCTTTGGGTTGAGTTTGGCCAAGCCGATGAAAAATGGCTCAGAAAAGCCAGTGGCCGCGCCAAAGCGGTACAACTCTTCGCCTATGGCGGCCGTAGTGTGCCCATTTGGTGGAAGCAGAATCAGCAAGCATTAGAGCGCTATCAAAATCTTAAGGTGTGGAATATTGCCGAAGAGTCGGTGTCCGCAATGGAGGCGCTGGTTAGCCGCACTATGGCGCTGCAGGTGTCTATCAGTGAAGGGCAAATCTGGCTTTCGGATAATAACAACAGCGTGTTGGTTGAACCCGAAATTCTCAAAGATATTCAATAATACATCCTATAAAAAAGAGCCTGCAATTGCAGGCTCTGGTCTTTTCATTGAAAGATTATTGGAATTTCAGTTCCCAGCTATCGATATAGCCAATGTCACTACGGCCGCTATCTACGGCTTTCAACATCCATACACCGCTTGACTCAACACCCGTCATATCAACGGTATAGCTCTTATTGATATTGTCAGCACTGCCACCACTATTGCTGTGCAGTGTGGCGATTTGACCCGTTGGACTGACTAACTGCACTTTTAAGTCACCGATATAAGGGTGAACTATGTTCACTACCGCAGTCACAGTGCCAGAATTACCTGTGCGAGTGACGGTAATTGGGCTAGTGATCCCTGTTGTTTTATTATCAGGGATATTGTAATTGTCAGCGTTGATATAGTCGGTTGGTGTCGTTGGAGGTGTGCTACCGCCAGTTGATGCAGTGTAACTTGCCGTTAATGACACACCACTAAAGGTTGAATAACCTTTCACCATTGCGTAGTAAGTACCTGATTGTACGTTGGTTATAGGGCAAGACTCGCTATTGCCACTTTTATATGGACGGCAATCGTAGTTCGAGGTTGTTGGTGCTGCGCCATATTGCACATACAGGTCTGCATCGCCTGTGCCGCCGTTCATCACAAAACCTAAGTTTGTCGCACCTTGTGGCACGTCAAAGGAGAAGTGCAGTTCTTCACTCGCTGCGCCAGTTAAGCCCGTTTTAGCGACACCGTTAACCAACACACCGTCGGTAGGTGTTGGGTCGACAGGATCGGTTGGACCATCACAAGACGCATCTAAGAAGGTTTTCGCGGCAACGGCATTGACTAAACCGTAACCATAGTAATTGTCACGACCCGCAGTACCGAGATCTTCTGCCGTCATTTTCAATGCGTTACGGACTTGCGCCGCACTACACTCTGGGTGATAGCTCCACACTAAGGTGGCAACACCCGACACATGTGGCGTCGCCATCGAAGTGCCGTTGTAGTACTCGTAATCTTTATTGCCTTGATTACTCACTGTGACACTGGCACCAATTTGATTACGCAGTGCTAAACCTGTTGCGCGATCCACTGATACCGACACTAAATTGGCTTCATTGTTGGCATCAACAAGGAAGGGGTTTTGTAAACCAGGTAATGCCACGTTACTGTAAACAATCACCGCACTGGCGCCCGCATTTTTACAGGCCTTCACAGCGTTAATTTCAGGGTAGCTAGTGCCTTGATTACCCACACGTTCTACTAAACAGACTTTGTTGGTCATGCTGCCGCAATTGAAGCTAGTGCCGCTAACGGTACATTCCGCCAGTGTAGCTGTGGTCGTACCGTTGAATGGTGCGGGCACATAGTTGCCGCCCGATGAAATAAGGCGATTATGCGGTACAACACCTGAATCAAAGTAAGACTGACCACCGATAGTGATATCGGCTAAACGGCCTTCGCCACGGGTGACTGTGGATAGGATGGCTTCACCTGGACCAGATATTTCCACTTGGTTGGTGTATTGGGAGAACGCTGAATGGTCTTTATGGTTATCCACTGAGGCAACAGACATCACGCCATCGTAGGATGCTGGATAGCTGTGAGTGCTATCACCTGCGTTACCCGCAGCGGCAATCAAGAGCACGCCATTATTATAGTGGGCAGCCAGAGCATTACGCTCGGTGGTGCTTGAACCCGAACCGCCTAAACTCATAGTGACAACATTGGCGCCGTTGGCAACGCAAGTGTCTACCGCGGCGACTAAGGATGAAGAATAACCCCAGCCCGCTTCGTTAAACACTTTCACCACATGAATATTGGCATTTTGATTTGGCATGACGCCGATCACGCCATCATCATTGGCAATCGCCGCAATCGTGCCCGCAACGTGGGTTCCGTGGGCGTTGTTATTGCCAGGCTCAAACCAGTTACCTGTGCCTGAGTTATTGGTGCCTGTGACATTGTTGCCACTCAACTCGCTGTGGCCACGGTCGTAGCCCGAATCGATAATACAGATAGTACGGTTACCCGCTTGGCTATCGCTTAACTGAGTCGCACCGACAAAGGTTTGACCCCAAGGCGTGCTTTCACTGAGTAAGCGGCGTGGCATGTCTTCTTCAACATATTCCACATCGGCACGGGACTTTAACGCTTTAATGCCCTTGGCATCGAGTTTGACCGAGTAGCTGTTACTGCGGCCAATACGCTTCATTTCTTTTGCTTGAACTTTATTGAGTACACTATGCTGCGCACTGACTTCTGCCGCCTGTGGTTGATCATTCATCGAGGTGGAGAGTGCATTTGCTTGCGTGTCATCGGTTGCTTGCAGATTGTCAGTAGACATTACTGCCGCATCGGCATTTTTAAATTTAACTATGTAGCGTTTTGGCAGGGGAGAGGTCTGTGCCTGCATCGCTGCAGCAAAGCCGGGCGCTTGGGGCGCAGCTTGTACTCCGGCTGAAATTGCAATAGCTAAGCTTGATAGGCTTAACGCTATTTTTGCGGTTCTGTTGATTGTCATGTATTTCTTCCATGGTCAATTTAGTGTTAATCATTATTATTTTGTGTTTTTAAAGAATAACTACGACTTAGACGTTACTCGGTTAGTGAATTTATCTTCGGATGTGGGTGTTGTAAATTAATTGTTAACAGTATAGTGGTTGGTAAATTTTTTTGATTTTTAAGCGGTAAAATTGAATAAAGATTCAATATGTAACAAACTGTAACGAATTTGATGCTAAAATGATGTTTTTTTATGTGGAAAAAATGAATAAATTAAAGCGAATTTATCCAAATTCTTAATACCAAAGGTTGTGGTTGTCTTGTTTATCTTTTTGAAATTCATGTATATATTTTTTTGGAATTAAAAATATTAATTTATAATGTTTAATCTTAAGTATTCGAGTGAATTTTTCTCAAGTGATTGATTATGCGAAATTGTTGCAAAGCGCTGTCAATGGGGTGGCAGTTGCCAATTCGTTGACGATCTTTAGCCGCTGATGATAAGCCTCTGGCACAAATTGCTGAGATGTCCCTTGACGTGGGTATTTAAGGCAGTGAATAAGGTGAGGCGTGACTGATAAGGAGGATGCAGAGTGCTATCCGGCGTTTTGCTTCATTTAGGCAATAAAAAAGCGCCATTGGGCGCTTTTTGCGGGTAAAGCTTGAATTATTCTGGCAGGGTGAAAGTGCGAAGCGATTTATAGCGTTTCTTTATGCCCCACATCCCACTTTAAACCAGAATTTATTCGGTGGCCTTCTTACTTAGTGGGTGTTTTTTGCGCCTCGATTAAGCTTTGATAGCCGCCAGCATTATGGGTTTGAGTATACCCGGCGGCGACTAGAGCCTCTATTGCTATGCTGCTTCGGCGACCACTGCGGCAATACAAGACGACTGGCGCATCTTTGGCTATACCACGCTTGGCAAATTCCTCTGCTACTTGCTCGAAGGGAATATTCACCGCATTGGTTAAATGACCTTCGGCGAATTCTTCGGGTGTTCTGACATCGACGACCATAGCACCAGCGGCAATTTTATCCCAAGCGATTGCTGCATCTTGCTCGGCGGCATTTGCCATCGTTGGCACTAGCAGTGGCATGAGTACCAGTGATAGCAGGCAAAACAGAGCAAGGCGCAGCATACTTTCACCGCGTAACAGTACATTGTGAATCACTTTATCTCTCCTTGAAGGATTAACTTTGTTTTGCAATCTCAGCTTCTGATTTTATTCCCAATTTACGTAAAACCATGGCGGCGGGACAGAAGCCTGTGAATGCGCTCTGGAATAGGTTAGCGCCAACAAAGGCCGTTAACCAGACAAAGTTATGATGTACTAAGGCGGTTAACACCAAAGACAGTAACACCATAAATCCTGCAAAAGCCATAATACTGCGTTCTAAAGACATACCTTGCTCCTTGAGGCAGCGCTATGGCTGCCAATTGTGTGATTAATTGGATGCTTGAGTTAAGTTTATGCGGTTTTTCATGGCCGCGTAATACAGCACTGGGATCACGACTAAAGTCAGCAGCGTCGAGATAAAAATCCCGAAAATCAAACTGATCGCAAGTCCATTGAAAATCGGATCATCCAAAATAAATAGGGCTCCTATCATGGCCGCTAAAGCGGTAAGCATAATGGGTTTTGCCCGCACGGCACCCGAGTGGATCACCGCCCGCTCAAAGGGCACGCCGGATGCGGTTTCTTGATTGATAAAATCCACTAATAATATCGAGTTACGCACAATGATCCCCGCTAACGCTATCATGCCTATCATAGACGTCGCAGTGAACTGGGCTCCGAGCAGGGCATGGCCTGGCATCACACCAATCACTGTCAGTGGAATAGGCGCCATGATAATAAGCGGCACCAGATAGGATCTAAACTGAGCTACCACCAGTAAATAAATCGCTATCATGCCAACGGCATAGGCGATGCCCATATCCCTAAAGGTTTCGTAGGTGATCTTCCATTCGCCATCCCAGAGCACGGCGACTGAGTCGAGTCCTGTGGGTTGATGGATATAATGTTGATCAAAACCTAAACCATCGGCACCATCGATTTTGCCCGCCATATCGAACATGCCGTAGAGTGGGCTGTCCAGTGGCCCTGACATGTCGGCGACGACCATCACCATAGGGATCATGTTTTTATGGATAATAGGGGCATCTATCTTGCCGCGCTTAATCGTCACTAGCTCAGAGACTGGCACTGATTGCCCGGTTTGGCTTTGCAGCTTCAGGTTTAGTACTTGTTCTAAATCGGCCTTAGCGCCTTCTTTAAGTTGTAAGCGAATGGGCACAGGTTGCTTCTGTTGGACTTGATGTAAATAGCTCACATCTTTGCCACCAACCGAGGTCGCGATCAAATCGACAATATTGCTGTAGGGCACAGCCATCAGGCTGGCTTTACTGCGGTCGATCATCACTTGCCATTTCTGTTGTGCTGCGGGCAGGAAGATATCGATATCGACCACATCTTTGGTCTCGTGAAATAGCGCCTGCATGTCATAGGCCGCCTGCTCACGGATAGCCGGGCTTGGACCATAGACTTCAGCGACTATGGGTGACCAAACGGGTGGGCCTGGGGGCACTTCAACTACTTTAATATTGGCTCTATATTGGGCGCCAATATGTTGTAGATCTTCCCTTACAGACAGGGCAATGCTGTGGCTATCACGGTCCCTATGTTTTTTATCCACCAGATTGACCTGAATATCACCTAGTTCCTGACTGTTACGCAGGAAGTAATGGCGCACTAAGCCATTAAAGTTCATCGGTGCATTGGTGCCCGCATAGAGTTGTAGGTGCTCGACCTCGGGTACTGTCGCCAGATAACGGCTTAAATCCTGTAGCACTCTTTGTGTCTGTTCGACGGGGGTGCCCTCAGGCATATCCACCATCACTTGAAATTCCGACTTGTTATCGAAGGGCAGCATTTTAAGCACCACAAGCTGGCCTACGGGCAGGGCAACGGCGATACCTATTAGTACAAATATCCCAGCGGCCAAACCGACTCTGGCCTTACGGGCATTCTTACCCAGTAGAAACGGGCCGATTAAACGGTTAAAGAGGCGCACCATCTTGCTTTCTGCCTCATCGGTTTGCACCGTATGAGTGTCATTATGGGGCTCATGCTTCAACAGTTTGCGACTCAGCCATGGCGTAACGATAAAAGCGACGGCGAGGGAAATGAGCATACCCATACTGGCATTAATGGGAATTGGGCTCATGTAGGGCCCCATTAAGCCGGATACGAAAGCCATAGGTAGTAAAGCCGCGATAACGGTAAAGGTGGCTAGAATGGTGGGGCCACCCACTTCATCGACGGCCACGGGGATAAGCTCGCTGAAGGATTTTTTGCCAAGGGCCATATGTCTGTGGATGTTTTCTACCACGACTATGGCATCGTCGACCAAGATACCGATGGAGAAAATCAGGGCGAAAAGTGACACGCGGTTTAAGGTGAATCCCCAGGCCCAAGAGGCAAAGAGGGTGATCGCTAGTGTGATAATAATGGCCACGCCAACGACTAAGGATTCCCGGGCTCCCATGGTGAGGAAGACCAGCACTACAACGGCAGTCGTGGCAAAAATTAACTTTAACATCAATGTATTGGATTTATCTGCCGCAGTTTCACCGTAATTGCGCGATACAGTGACTTCCACATTATCAGGAATGAGCACATTGTCGACCTGTGCCATACGCTCGCGCACGGCATCGGCAATATCGACGGCGTTTTGCCCTGGCTGTTTACCTATAGCGATAGTGACTGCGGGATAAATATCGGTTTTATCGGCGTGCCAGACACTCTTCTTGGGGATATCACTCTTTAAACTGATATCGGCAATATCCGCTAAATAAACTGGAATCGTGTTACCGCTTTTATCCTGTGAAATACTGACAACCAGTTGCTTGATATCATCGATAGACTGCAGAAATTGCCCGGCTTGGACTTTAATTTCCTGATTGCCCTGCACTAGGGATGCGGGCATTGAAATATGGTTATTGTCGTTTAGGCTTTGTTTTAGCTTGTCATAGGTTAGATTGAAACTGTTCATTTTGGCGGGATCGATCCGCACATTCGCTACCATCTCATGTTGGCCAAGGGTGTAGATCTCGCGCGAGCCGGGGATACGCTTCAGTTCGGTCTCTAAACCTAGTGCAACGTGGGTAAGCTGCTCGGCCGAAACCTTCTGGTCCTTTGACCATAGGGTTAAGCTAACAATCGGGACATCATCTATGCCGCGGGGCTTAATCAAGGGTTCGCCAACCCCAGCTCCTAGGGGCAGTTTATCCATATTGGAATAAATCTGATTATACAGGCTGACAATGGCATCGTTTCGAGCGACACCCACCTCGAAGATGACGATAATCAGTGCACCATCGGGTTGGGAAAACGAATAAAGTGTATCTATCCCTTTGATTTCGGAGATCACTTGCTCCGCAGGTAGAGTCACTAAATTTTCCACCTCTGCGGGAGTTGCGCCGGGAAAGGGGATAAACACGTCGGCGAAGGTGACGTCAATCTGCGGTTCTTCTTCCTTTGGCGTCACGAGAATGGCAAATAGTCCCAGTAGCAACCCGAGTAGAGCGAGCAGCGGGGTGATGGCGCTATTTTGGAAGGCCGCGGCAATTCGGCCCGAAATCCCAAGTGTGTTCTGTGGTACAGGATCATGTTTCATAAAACAACCTCGACAAAGCTTGCGTCGCTTAGGAATTTATTGCTTTTTATTGAGCAACACTTGATAAGCATCCATGGCGACAGTGTCACCGGACTTCAGTCCCGCAAGCACTTCTACTTCCCCATTTAAGGGTTCACCGACGCGCACTTGAGTCAACACAAAGGCTTCACCCTGTTTCAGGTAAACACCGCTGAGTTCATTCATAGTGATCAACGCCGACACGGGAAGTTGAATTTTTTCCCGTTCGCCATTTTTAAAGGAGGCTTTTGCCCATGTGCCGGGTTGTAGGTTGGCTTCATTCTCTGGCAGATTAATCCGCACTTGATAACTGTGGCTGACGGGATCGGCGAAGCTAAAAATGGTGAGATCCCTTGAGGTTAGCTCACGGCCGTCACTTAAACGGACAATAAATTCTGGGGCATTCTTGAGTTGATTAATGTAGCGCTGCGGCACTTGGGTGATTGCGCGCATTTGATTGGCTGAAAATCCCGAGAGCAAAGGTTGCCCTGGGCTGACAGTTTCACCTAACTGCACAAATCGCTCTGTGACTATGCCACTAAAGGGGGCGGATACCACAGTGTACTTTAAGGATTCCGTCGCCTTGATAACCCGGGCCTGTGCTGCGCTGACGGCTTGCTCAGTCGCCTTGGCATTCGCGGTCGCTTCATCCATAGCGCCCTTAGAAATCGCGCCTTGGGGGAAAAGCTCTTTATAGCGCTTGTACTGGGCTTGAGATTCGACATTCAGTGCTCTGGCTTTGGCCAGATCGGCCTCAAAACTTGCCAACTCGGCGCCTTGCTCTTTACTGGTGATTTCCAGTAGCGCGGCGCCCTCGGGGACGACATCGTTAACATCGTAGTTGAGTTTGATAATGCGACCAGAGGTTTGCGCCGATACAGTCGCCGCTTTTACCGCCTCAATAGTGGCATCTAACGTCACCCAGTTTGCATAGGGCTTGCTCATTACTTCCATCGTTTCCAGTGAAGTTGCTTGTACTTGCACACCAGAAAACGCGAGTAAAACCAAAAGAACACGGGGTATTGTAGCCATATTAAATCATCCCAAATACAATTTATGAGAAAATTCTAATGGAGTTGTTTTCAATAGGCAATGAATATTTATTAGAAAAAATTAATGCAATCGATTCCACTAATATAGGAATAGGGCAGACCAATACCTTATTCTTATCGTTTCAGTGGGTTCCGATTAAGCCTTTAGTCGTTTAAATAATAGGTGAGCGTGGAAACAATGCGAATTTGTTTAATGTAGGGCGTGCTGCTATCGCGGTCGGAAATCGTAAATTGGCCTTGGCTGGCGCTTTTGATCTTACCTAGGCGCGAGTCTGAATCCTTGGCAAATTTTTCAGCAACTTCCCGGGCATTTTGCGTCGCTTCTTGTACCATCACAGGTTTGACACTGTTAAGGTCAGTAAACAAAAACTCAGTGCGATTATCATAGTCTTGGCTGGCGATGGCGATACCTTCTTTCACAAGATTAATCATTTGCTTACGGGTGTTCAGCATGAGATCAATCTGTGGGGTATAAACCGATAGGTTCACTTTTGCCGAGTAACGGTATCTGACGTTGGGATCGACATAACCTTGGGCTTGGCGATCTTCAATTGAAGGCAAAGAGACAGTAATTTCGCTGTCGCTAAAGCCTTGTTCTTTTAGAAAAGCAACGACTCTATCGGTTTTTTGCTGAACCGTTTCATAGAGCTTTGGCAGATTATTATCCACCTCAGTAAAGTTAATCGGCCAAATCGCCACATTAGCTTTGACTTCTTTTTCAGCTAGCCCTTTTACCGTGACAGTCCGTTCCATGGCTTTCATTTGCAATAGTGCTGAGCTTGCTGTCTGGCCTACATAAACAAGCCCCGCGCAAAGGAAACCCCCTAATAGCAGGGCAGGAAGGATATTACTTTTTTCCATAAAAAGAATCTCTTGATTAGATGAACTCGGTCTACGATACCGAATAAACCTTAAGCATGCACTGGGTTTATTCGGAACAGATGCCGCTTAAGGCAGAGGAGATTATGTTGATATATCGGTTTAAAGGATTTTATTTTTCAGTAGGGATGACGCTTGGCTGCCATAACTCGACTTTATTGCCATCGGGGTCGATAAACCAGCCAAAGCGACCAAATTCAGAGTCTTCGATGGTGCCGATAAGCTGGCCGCCACCTTGGCTAACCTGGGCGAGTGCTTGTGCTAGATCATCAACAACAAAGTTGAACATAAACCCTTTATCTGAGGGGGCGAAATAGTCCGTGCTGTGGGCGAAGGGGGTCCAAACATGGTAGCCAAGAGTTGATTTATCTGTGTGATAAAACGCGGCGCCGCCCCAGTTTTCAATGGGGACTTGAAGATGAGTTTTATACCAAGTTGCCAAGGCAACGGGATCGACACTTTTAAAGAAAATTCCACCGAGTCCAATGACTTTAGCCATAGCCGTAGCTGCGTTTACAGGAGTGTGGATTAACTTTAGGCAATAAATGCTTAAGATACAAAAAAGCCGCAATAATGCGGCTTTTTTGGTGGGTGAACGGCTTAGAACTGGTAGCTGTATTGCATTGAATAGTACATGCCGCTTGATTCAGTAATTGCATTAACAGGGCCTGTGATAGCGCTGTTTTCGATCAAGTGAACTTCTTCACCTTTAATATACGCAATACCAAAGTCAACGGTGTTTTGTGGGTTGATGTGGTAGCTCATACCCGCTGTGTACCAGTTACGGTCAGAGTCTGGGAATGAAATTGAGCTGATTTCGTCGACAACGCCTTGGTCATGCATATAACCGGCACGGACAGTGAATTGCTCGTTGATAGTGTAAGTACCACCTAGGCTGAATAACCATGAATCTTTCCATTGGTATTCTTTCAGTGCAACATCACCTACGGCTTGAGTCACTCCGACAGCTGCAATCGTGGCTGTACCATCTTTAGCCGTGATTTGATCGAAGTTGCCCCACTGGGTGTGCTGCGCTGTATAGTGCAGAGCAAACTTAGGGGTGATTTGATGGAAACCTGCAACTTGGAAGATATCCGCTAGCGGTACATCTAAACTGTCAAAATTGGTCGCAACCGGAACAGTACCCACACCAGGAATGGTTGTCATCGAGACAGTATTAATATCACCTTCAACATTCACTGTTGGGCTGAAACGGTAGCTGATACCGAAACGGTTATCTTTATCTAGCTCAATAGTGGCACCCACTATACCACCGAAGGCCCAGCCGTCAGCATCCACATCAACAAGTGGAACTGTGCCCATATTACGGGTTAAACGGCCTTCACCGTAGACTGCATCAACACCCGCACCAATACTGAACATATCGTTAATGCGGTATGACACGCTAGCGTTAAAGTTGACTGTGGTCACTTCGGTTTCGCCAAGCAGATCATAGGGTGCTGGTGAACCTGCGGGTAAATTCTTAGAGAGTGAGCTTGCGTCTGTTCCCGTGCCGAAGTTAGAGAATGCCGCAAAACCCACGGCGAATTTATCGTCGATTGGGTGGATGTAGAAAATATTAGGGATAATTTTAGACGAACCTGCATCGTCTATGCTGCCTAAGTCAACCGCGCCACCGCCAAAGTTCACGTCTTTAACGTCAACGGTAATATCGGCATAGGTTAAGCCGAAGGAGATCGCATCTTTATCGAATAATGCCATAGCTGCTGGGTTACGGGATAACACGGAAGCGTTATCGGCGATAACTGCATCACCAGCAAATGCGCGGCCCATACCTGTGGCTGATTGGCTGTTTAATTGGAAGCCTGAAGCGAATGTTTGTGTACTCGCCAGTGCCACGGAAACGGCAATAAGTGTCTTGTTGAATGTTTTCATTATTATTCTCTCTATTTATAAGTATCGGATTTTGTCTGGCCCTAGTGCCCAGAAATGCTAAAACCCTTTTATAGTCTCGGCAATCTTAGGGATTGGGTGTAACGCCAACAAGTCCGACCAGATGTAAATAATGTTAAATTTCAGTTAATTAAAGTCGAGTTAAACAGGTGTTATACATTAGTGTGATTGAATGGTCTGGCCAGATGCTTGGTGCCAAAGGTTTTTAATGGTCGGAGGAGTTTTAATTTTGGTTAACAGTTTGTGACTGATGGTTTGCGAATAAAAAGATACAAAATGTAAAAAGCGTACAGGTGTACGCTTTTTACGGCCTTAATTAAAAGGTGTGGCTTATAACGCGGATTTGAACTGCTCAAATTCTGCAGTGATTTTGGCATCGGGGGCAGAGAATTTACTGACGATTACCCCTGCGAGGATCGCAAACATAAAGCCTGGCAGTATTTCGTATAAGTCGAAAATCCCCCCAGTGAATTGCTTCCAAATCACGACGGTTAATGCGCCGACAATGATAGTGGCGATGGCGCCATTACGACTGTATTGCTTCCAAAATAGGGATAGCAGAACCACTGGACCAAAGGCGGCGCCAAAACCTGCCCAAGCATAGCTCACTAGGCTGAGCACGCTGCTTTCGGGATTAAGGGCGATCACGCCAGCAATGACCGCAATGGCAAGTACGCCCAAGCGGCCCACCATCATTAATTCACGATCGTCGGCCTTTGGGCGTAACCATTTGCGGTAAAAATCTTCAGTAATCACGCTTGAGCAAACTAACAGTTGTGAATCGATGGTACTCATAATCGCCGATAAAATGGCGGCGATTAAAAGACCTGCAACCCATGGGTTGAATGCAGTTAACGCTAAATGGATAAATACGGTTTCTGAATTGGCCAATGGCTCTTTAGCAAAATAGATTGAGCCTGCAATACCTGTGGCTAACGCGCCCATCAGAGATAACACCATCCAGCTCATAGCGATACGGCGTGATAAAGGCAGGGCATCGGCGCTGCCGATGGCCATAAAGCGCGACAAAATATGTGGCTGGCCAAAATAACCTAGGCCCCATGCGAGCAGGGATAACATACCTATCACTGTGGTTTTGTCACTGATTAACGCCAACATGGCAGGATCGATAGCCTCAATTCCTGCCTGGCTGTCAGGGAGAGATAAAATAGTGACAGGGACAATTAACAGGGCGATAAGCATCAAACAGCCTTGGAAAAAATCCGTCCAGCACACTGCAAAAAAACCACCGATAAAGGTATAACCGACAATGATGGCCGAGCCAATCACTAGGGCAGAGGTGTAATCGAGCCCAAAGACTTTCTCAAACAGAATCGCGCCACCGACCATGCCGGAGGATGCATAGAAAGTGAAGAAAACTAAAATAGTCACGGCGGAAACCAGCTTCAAATAACCTTGGTTATCGTGGAACCGTTTCTCAAAAAAATCGGGTAGGGTAAGAGCATTGTCTGCTAATTGGGTATAAATACGTAGTCGTTTGGCAACAAATAGCCAGTTAAGCCAAGCACCCAAAATTAGCCCTATGCCAATCCAAGCTTCCCCTAAACCGCCTAAATAGACGGCGCCGGGTAAACCCAGTAATAACCAGCCGGACATATCGGATGCACCTACGCTGAGTGCGGTCACTGCGGGGCCCATTTTGCGGCCACCTAAAATATAGTCATCTACAGTATCTGTGGCGCGGTAAGCCCAAAAACCTATGGCCATCATCAGAACTAAATAACCAACAAATGTGATTAAAATCGGGGTTTCAATCGTCATCTTGCCTTTTCCCATCTTTTTATTATTAAAAGTGGCAAGCATGCTACCAGATGTTTGAGTAAGAGCCCATTAGCGGATAAAAATGTGATCAAAATCTGACCTGCGATAGTGTGTAAATATCGAAGGCCGATTTAAAAATCATTTAGATAATATAAGGTTAAATAAAGGTATTCTGGATTTCTTCTTTTACAAAGCGAAGATCGGCTTGATCCTCTGCCACCAGTAAAATAAAGGCATCAGCGGTTTCAAACCCCATGCCTTGATATTTAGTATCGGCAAAGGTTTGGTTTAGCACCATACGTTTCTCGAGAGGCACAATAAAAAGCGTCACTTTGCCTTGCTCGCCTTGCAGCACTAAATGCAGGCTTTTAACCCCTTGAAAATCACAGTAGGAGGTGAAATACACTTTGCCCGGCTGCTCGATAAACTTGGCATGGCCGACATTTTTCAGAGAGGTGAGCTGGGCATTGACCTGACTAAAACTGACGTTTTGGTCAAGATGTAAGGCCATATCTTCATGGTAGACATGGGCCAGCGCATGCTCGGCTAAATCGACTGGGCCTAAACGCAGTAGGCTAAAACTCACGCCGATCACAAAGGCAATTGAGGCCGCCATTGCAACTAAAAAGCCCGTTTGGCGGCGCTGTTTATGGTGCTGTTGTAACTGCTGGCGCAAAATCAGCTTATCGGCGAGGTCCTCAGGTATATCGACTTTAAGTGCGCTCGTCAGCTTAGCATCTAAGTTTTTGAGTTCACTCACCAATGCCTGATATTCACTCTTCTCCTGTATTTGCTGGAGAAACTCGAGATCTTGATTATGAGGATCTTCATAGGCTTGACGTCTAAATTTAAGCTCATCCATTGGATTGACCTCTCACCTCATTTTTTTCAAGTAATTCTTTCAATTGGCTCCTCGCCCGAAATAAACGCGTCATAACGGTATTGCGATTGAGTTCCATCAGTTCTGCTATTTCATCGCCACTAAAGCCACCAATCAGCTGGAGCAAGAGCGGCTCGCGGTATTCAATATCGAGCTTGGCGATTTGCCTGCGGATCAGATATTGCTCGGTCTGCTCTTCACTGCTATTGGAGATATTGTCTTCCAAGGTATCTTGCTCAACGTCGGAATAATCGAACTGTTTACGTTCGAACCGCCGGGCATTTTCACGCCTAAGAATGGTGATAAGCCATGCCTTCGCCGCTTTATCATCCTTGAGGGAATCCAAAGAGCGCCACGCCCGCAAGAAGGTTTCTTGGGTAATGTCTTCAGCCACGTGTTTATCGCCGCATAACCAATAGGCGTAGCGGAAGATATCGGCATGCAGCGCCTTAACTAGGCTGTTGTATCGTCGTTGTTTGCTCAGCATGTCAGAAGAGACCGCAGGCTCGACGGATTTATTACGCCAGTGAGCAAACATTTTTATACTTTTGGCATTTTAGCTTGATATTCAACATCTTTTAGCTCGCTTATTCTTAGTTTACCCGGCTAACTATCTCGGATTGAGTGGACTTAAGGGCAAATGTGTATTGCTTGATGGCCGCTTGTCATAGGCTTTGACGGCGGCAAGTAAAGCACTGATAGCCACTTTTAAATCTGTCGATTGGTTTACTTCGGCCTGAGCACTTTTAGCATGAGCACTTTTAGCTTGAGCGCCATAGGCGGATTGCTGCAACTGGCTAATGGCCTGTGATAGTGCCGGTGAAAGTGATGCAATTTTATCTAAGGTCATGGCGCAGCCGTGCATTTGGCTAAAGTATTGCTGTAACTGCTGCAAAATATCGCTGGCTTGACCTTGGGCGCAGGCCTGCTCCAATCCCCTTAACCCAGAGACGCTGGCAATCTCCGGTTGGTCATGGTGAATAAGCGCTTGAGGGTTGCGGGCGCGGCGCCAGGCAATCAATGTGATCACCCAAAGGATCAACGTCACCAGCCAGAGTGCCGCAAAAACCTTGGTTAACCAAGTTCCACCGCTATCGGCCGCTGAGTTCGCTTGCCATGCTGGTGCTGGTGGCACATCGGTGCTTACACCCCCTTTGACTATGATAGTGCGAGCAGGCAAGGTTGCCGTTTCTTGGCGCTTGAGGCGCGGATTCCACCAAGGTACTTTGACTTCGGGCAAGGTAAAAGTACCTGCCTTGCTGGCCACTATCGCCGAAGTGATACTGTACTGGGAGATCACTTGGGCATCGCGTACAAAGGTTTGCCGTTGGGGTTTTTCAGGGTAAGACTTAAGCTCACTGGGCAATGCTGGGACTATATCCGGTAAACTGTTTTCATCGGCATTGGAGGCCAAGAGCGTAATAGTGCGAGTGATAGGACTACCGACGGTAAACTCGTTAATCTCTTCAGGAAAATTCTCCTTTAAGGCGACTAAATCTGCGACTAACCACTGGCCTTGGAAGCTTTCCGGTGGTGGATTAATCTGCACCGTTAAGGAGGGTGCCCCCGCTTGCATTGGGCGGCTTTCGTTAAAACCAAACATACCGCCGCGGCGTTGGGATTCGACTAGAACATCACCTGAGAAGGTGGCGCCTTTAATATTCACTTGGCCGGGTAAGTCGGGAATGATGCCATAGGTGCGTTCGATTACACGGTAGCGGCGGCCATCGACAATCTCTGAACCATCTTTATCCTCGCCAATTTGTTTAATTTGTGCACCTTCAACCACGGGCGCATTCAATACGCCCCGTTGTAACTCTACCGCTAAATAGAGTTTTACTTTGTAGGTGATTAGCTGCCCGACATAGGCCTCATCGGTCGAAACTTTAGCATCGATAAACAAGTTATTGGCTTGCATTGGCTGGCTGCCACTTTCAACCACTTTTAGCGGAATTTCGGCGGAACTGACCCCATCGATACTAAAGGAGGGAATTGTCAGTTGTCCCTTTTGTTTTGGGGCGAGCAACACTTGCCAGCGGGTTTCTTTAACCGCATCGAAATTCATGATCTGGGTGCTGCGACTGACACTGGTGCGTCCCACTATGAAATCTTTGAGCAGAATCGAGGTATCCAGTTTTCCCGTATCCAGTTCATCGTCTGCGCTGATATTCAGTACAAAGTATTCCCCTTCCATCACAGGGTTGCGATCGACCGATGCCTCTAATTTTGTGAGGGCATAGGCAGGACTCAAAGCTCCGATTGCGAGGAGTAGGAGGATAAAAAAATGTTTTTTTACCACTGTTCGTTATCCCTTGATATTTGGCCATTTTGACGGCGTTTTTGATATTCGAGTTGCATTTTATTGCGCAGTAACACTTGGGGATCCTCACTTACGCCCCGTAGCGCCCGCTGCATTTGTGCGGGAAGCAGTGAGCTTTCGGGCGGTGGCGCTTCGATGGATTCACTCATCGCCGCCTCTTGTTTATCTTGCGCATTTTGTGCTTGTGCTTCCTTGGCGCCAGCGCTTTGCTTTTCCTCCTCTGCTGACTGTGGCTCCTTCGCATCGGCTTTAGCCTGCGCTTGCATTTTAGCGTCATTATCTACAGGAGAATCGTCTAGGGACTCATTTCCCGTCGCATCCGGCTGACTCTGAGCATTGCTATCCTGCTGATTTTGTTCAGACTGCTGCTCTTGATCCGTTTGCTGCTCTGGGCTTTGCTCTGCATTGGTATTCTCCCCTTGCGCATTAGACTCTTGTCCTGCCCCATTTGGCTGTGACTTATCTTGGTCAGATGAGGGATTATCCTGCGACGCTTGTTTGTCGGACTGTGGTTCACTTGATTGTGGTTCACTGGATTGTGGTTCACTGGATTGTGAATCATCGGACTGTGAGTCACCGGATTGCTGCTCCCCTTGTTCGCCTTGGTTTTTACTCTGCTGATTTTTATCGCCCTGTTGATTTTGCTGTTCTTTTTGCTGCTGTAACAGTTTTTCGGCGAGCTCAAGGTTAGCCTTGGCCTCGGGGAAGTGGGGCTGTTTTTCAAGTGCCGCTTGATAGCGCTCCTTGGCTTCATCGGGTTTACCGAGTTGCATCAAAGCATTGCCTTGATTGTAGAGGCCTTGGGCCGAGCTATCTTGCTCGAAGGTTTTTAGCGCTTGCGCAAAATCCCCGGCTTTATATTGGGCGCTGCCTCGCCACTGGGGCGACTCAAACTGCTTAGCGGCGTTAGCATAATCTTGGGATTGATAGGCTTGCATTCCTTGTTGATCCGCTGTGTTCCATAAGTCCTGCCACACACTGGCTTGGGCAGGCTGAGGCGCAGCCGCGAGCAGTATGCCGCCCGCGAGAGTAGCAAATCCAATGCTTGCAACTATTCCTTGCCTAAAACTGAAAAGGGCGGGGAGCAGTAATAACAGGGCGAGATAAGGGCCGAGGTCTTGCCAGGTTTCACCGTCAAGATCTGTGGCTTTGGCATCAGATGTATCACTAAGCCACTGCTGGAGTTGGCTGAGATCCTCTCCATAGGTACTATATTGAATTAACACACCTTTGTTGTTTTCTGCCAGTTTATTCAAAAGGCCGAAGTCCGTTTTAGCCACCACAACCTCGTTACTGCTATCCCGTTGCAATTGACCGTCGGGTAACCGAATAGGCGCGCCCTCGTGGGTGCCAAAGCCAATAACCGCGAGGCGATATTCTGTCCCATTGAGCACTGAGTTGGCGGCGTCAAATTGTGCCGGCGAGATCCCATCTGTCATTAGGATAATATCACCGCGAATATGGCCACCTTGGGCAAGCAGACTTTTTGCTTGGGTGAGCGCGGCGGCGAGATTTGAGCCTAATACGGGCATAATCTCTGGGCTTAAGGTCGGCAATAAATTGAGCAATGTGCCTGTATCGCGGGTTAATGGGCTGATAGTAAAAGCATCCCCCGCAAAGGCGATAAGGCCGGTTTCACCTTCTTTGAGCGCTCGCAGCAGATCCGTCGCCCTAAATTTGGCTTGGGTTAAGCGGTTAGGGGTAACGTCGGTGGCAAACATAGATACCGACATATCCATCACCAGTACGCGGCCTTGTTCGGTGGCAAATACGGGCAAAGATTGCTTATTCAGCGCAGGGCCCGCTAGGGCTAAAGTGGCAATCAGCCAGCTAAATGCCAATAAATGCAAAGGACGGCGGGATTTTTTAGCGCCTTGGGTCACTAACATCTTGGCTAAGTGCGGCGCAATATAACGATTCCATGCGCTATGGCTTTGATGCTGACGAGCCAGTAGCCACAGGACTACAGCAAGTGGCACTAAGGCTAATAGCCATTCTGGACGGATAAAATGCATTAATTCTCCCTCCGTGATCTCGTTAAATTAGGTCGTTTACCCCAGGATGCAAAGAGGGGGAATTGGCCAAGTGCAATCCAAAGGCTAGTTAATAATGCGAGCGCGAGTGGCCAATAGAACAAATCCACCTGGGGACGATAGCTTAACTGGTCGCGACTTACAGGCTCGAGCTTATCGATTTCTTGGTAAATCTGGTCTAGCTCCTGGCTATTGCGGGCGCGAAAATAGCGACCATGGGTAACATCGGCGATATGTGTTAGCTGTTTTTCATCCAGATCCATTGAAGGATTAACCCGCTCACGGCCAAAGAGTGTACGGCGCTCCATCACATCGGCCCCGACACCCACAGTGTAAATGGTGACTTTGCGATTAGCGGCAATCTCGGCCGCTTGCTCGGGTTCGATATTGCCCGCGTTGTTAGAACCATCGGTCAATAAAATTAACACTCTATTACTTTCATCCATTTTATCGAAACGTTTTACCGCCAGTGCTATGGCTTCACCTATGGCGGTTTGCTTACCGACTAAGCCAATTTGTGCTTCCTTTAAAAATTGCGCCACCGAACGTCTATCTTGGGTGAGCGGCGCCTGCAAATAGGCGTGATCGGCGAAGAGAATTAAACCGATACGATCGCCCTTGCGGCGCTCGATAAAGTCACTGACAACGTGTTGAATTAAAGTGAAACGGTCGACGGTTTTGCCGTTTATCACCATATCTTCAATTTGCATACTGCCGGATAAATCTACCGCCATCATCAAATCGCGGCCTTGGCTTGGTAGTTCGATAGGCTCCCCAAGCCACTGCGGACGGGCGATGGCGAGCACTAACAGGCTCCACATCAACCAGTAGCGTTTGCGGCTCTGGCGCGTGTTGGCCGCTAAGCTTTGCTTGCCCGTTTGGCTTATTCCGGGTAATTGCAGCCGGCCACCGTCCACTTGTACTGTGTGTTGGCGCCAAAAAATTAAAGGTAAAGGCAATAATATCAATAGCCAAGGCCAGGCAATGGTTAACATTGTGCCTCCGGTTGTTGGGTATCCGTTGGCAGGATTGGCGCATGAGTTTGAGCCGTTTGAGCAAGAGCCGGCTTAGGCGCACTCATTTTTGCTTTCGATGCCAACCAAGCCTGTGTGAGTTGATGCAATTCATTGGCTTCAGCTAAGGTCAATGGCGTTGCCTGATGGCGTTTGGCTAATAAGGGGCCGAGACGTTGGCGTTTGGGCTCGGGTAAATAGCTGTCCAACCAAGTCGCCCAAGCCTCGCCATCTAAGGAGGCTATCGTTTCTCTGCTGAGGTAGCTCATGGCGGTACGTTTTAATAGGCTGTTGACGTCAGAGGCATAGGACGGCGCTTGCCTATCAAGTTGACGGAGTAACTGTTTTGCGGCTTTTTTAGGCGCTAAATAACGGGTGCGTTTTCTTAGCCAGATAACTAAGAGTGTGATGAGGGCAATCAAAAGTGCTAAAACCAGCCAATAACCGATTGCCCAAGGCCAAGCGCCGATCGGTTCGGGATTAATAATATCCTGCAGCTGTGCAAGGGCCGGGTTTGGCGCCGTAGAGGGCATAGGGACCGTTGCCTGTGGATTTGCTATTTCTGAATTCACTGTTGCTGGATCCATAGTTAACGCAATAATTCCAATTGATGGGCGAGGGGAGCACCCGCATCGATAAGCTGAGTGCGCACGCGCAGTTGCTGCATCATAGTGATAAAGTCACTTTGCTGACGCTGCTGAATGTCGAGCCAAGCCTGATAACTGTGGCGGGTAAGCACTAAGTCTTCATCCCCATCCCGTACCGGTAAACTAAAGTTGTGCGGTAACGGCAGCGTGCCTTGTCGCAGGGGATCGGTAACAAGATAGGCACCCATATCGCAATGGCGCTTAAGCTCGGTGAGCGGCGCGATACATTGGCGGCTAAAATTACTGCCATCGGTAATGATCCAAATTAAGGAGCCGGGTTTAGCGATGCGTTGTAATCGCTGGCAGGCCCGCAGGATATGATCAGGATCGCGCTGGCCGCTGCCAACATGATTGAGCTGATTTTCGTGAATGCGCCGAAGTCCTGAGATCAATTGCAATATGCCCTGACGGCGACTGCGGGGTTTGAGCTCTAAATGCTCAGATTCGCTTGCGATCAAGGCGCCGAGCCGATCGCCATGGTTAATCGCATTCCATCCTAAGGTGGTGGCAAGGTGCCCCGCTTGCACGGATTGCAGCAATAAACTCGAACCAAAATACAGGCTTTGGCTTAGGTCGAGCAGCAATAGAATAGGGCGTTCACGTTCTTCCACAAAGAGTTTGGTATGGGTTTGCCCCGTTCGAGCGGTAACACGCCAATCAATAGTGCGCACATCGTCGCCCTGTTGATAGTGGCGTACTTCGGCAAACTCCATGCCACGGCCTTTGATTAAACTACTGCGATGGCCAGCGAGATTTGCCCGGGCTCGGCTATTACGTTCGGGCATCGCCTTCGCAATATTCTGACAAGCCAGCAGCTCTTTTTCCGTTAAATGTAAGCCATCGGCAAAAAGCGGCATAGGTGCTTGGCGCGCGGTGTCAATCATGTCATTTCACCTTTAGTCTAGCGTTAAGGTACAGCAACTTGACTCAAAATGTGGTCTATGACCTGATCGCGGCTGACGCCTTCTGCCTGTGCTTGGTAGCTGAGTAATAATCTGTGTCTTAACACATTTGGCGCGACAGCTTGAATATCTTCCGGTGAAACAAAGTCTCGCTCATGCAGCCAAGCGCGGGCGCGGGCGCAGCGTTCTAACGAAATGGTTGCACGCGGGCTGACGCCGTATTCGAGCCATTTTGCGAGTTCATCACTGTAGCGTGTGGGCTCACGGGTCGCCATCACGATTTCGACTATGTACTTTTCGAGCGGTTCGGCGAGGTAGATTTCCATGGCTTCGTCACGGGCGGCAAAAATATCCGCTTGTGCAATCGGCTCAGTGGTCGGCAATTCGTGGGTGAGCGCTTCTTTACGGGATTGACGCAGAATTTCGAGCTCAGTCTCGCCGCTTGGGTAGTCTAGATTTAAGTGCATCAGAAAACGGTCAAGCTGCGCTTCGGGCAGCGGATAAGTGCCTTCGTTCTCTAATGGATTTTGGGTGGCCATGACTAAAAACAGCGGCGGTAGCTTATAGCTGTGCTTACCAACGGTGACTTGACCTTCGGCCATCGCTTCTAGCAGTGCAGATTGTACCTTGGCGGGTGCGCGGTTAATTTCGTCCGCCAAGATTAAATTGTGGAAAATCGGCCCCGCTTCAAATTCGAAGGTGCCGGTCTGCGAGCGATAGATATCAGTGCCGGTCAAGTCGGCGGGCAGCAGATCAGGGGTAAATTGAATGCGGTGGAAATCCCCCTCAACTCCGTCACATAAGGCTTTTACTGCACGGGTCTTGGCGAGTCCAGGTGGGCCTTCAACTAATAAGTGACCATTGGCAATTAGTGCAATGAGCAGATTTTCGGTCAGTACTGGCTGCCCTAAAACAACCTTATTTAGGTAAGTGCGTAGTGCGTGGAAGCGACTCAAAGGCATGATGCTACTCGTTTTCTTCTGTTGAAAATTCGTGTGTGGGGTATAGACAACCACTATGGTAAAGAATTCCCTTAGGGTTTGGCTAGTGTTAAAAAAACAAACAGGTGTTTAAAACTTGCTGACAAGAAGTTAGAATCAGATCACACTTTAATGGTCAGACCTGTTATTGGGCGTTTTTCGCCGTAAAACAATGGGTCAAACACGGAAATAGCTAGCGCCGCCTGAAATCTCTCAGCGATTGCGCACATAAAGAGGGTGACAAATGAGTGATAGACAACAGGTAACCAATGCCAAGGGCGAGCGTATCGCGATAGTTGCGGGTTTAAGAACGCCATTTGCAAAGCAAGCCACGGCATTCCACGGGGTATCGGCGCTCGATATGGGCAAAATGGTGGTCAATGAATTATTGGCGCGCTCTGAACTCGATCCTAAGCTGATTGAGCAATTAGTCTATGGACAAGTGGTTCAAATGCCAGCTGCACCGAATATAGCCCGTGAAATCGTACTCGGTACTGGCATGAATGTGTCAACCGATGCCTATAGTGTCACTCGCGCCTGTGCGACTAGCTTTCAATCCACTGTCAACGTGGCCGAATCTATCATGACGGGTAATATCGAAATCGGTATTGCGGGCGGCGCCGACTCTTCCTCTGTATTGCCTATCGGTGTGTCGAAAAAATTAGCTCACGCGTTAGTCGATTTAAATAAAGCCCGCACGTTTGGGCAAAAATTACAAATTTTCCGTCGTTTAGGTATTAAAGACTTATTGCCTGTACCGCCTGCGGTCGCTGAGTACTCGACGGGCTTGTCTATGGGACAAACCGCTGAGCAGATGGCAAAAACCTACAATATTAGCCGCGCCGATCAAGATGCTTTAGCACACCGCTCACACACCTTAGCAAGTGAAACTTGGGCTTCGGGCCATTTGCGTGACGAAGTGATGGTTGCCCATGTGCCACCGTATAAGCAGTTTATCGATCGCGATAACAATATCCGCGAAAACTCGGTACTGGAGTCATATGCTAAGTTGCGTCCTGCATTCGACAAACAACATGGTACTGTGACGGCGGCCAATAGTACGCCACTGACGGACGGTGCGTCTGCGATTATCCTGATGAGTGAAGGTCGAGCCAAAGCCTTAGGTTATCAACCTATTGGTTATATTAAGAGCTACGCCTTTAGCGCCATTGATGTGTGGCAAGATATGCTGATGGGGCCATCCTACGCGACGCCACTGGCGTTAAAACGCGCTGGAATGGAATTAGAAGATCTTACCCTGATTGAAATGCATGAAGCCTTTGCGGCGCAGACATTAGCGAACATGCAGATGTTTGCTTCGAAAAAATTTGCCGAAGAAAAACTCGGCCGCAACCGCGCGATTGGCGAAATCGATATGAGCAAGTTTAACGTGCTCGGTGGCTCGCTCGCTTATGGTCATCCTTTTGCGGCAACGGGAACCCGTTTAATCACCCAAGTGTGCCGTGAGCTTAAGCGCCGTGGTGGTGGAACTGGCCTAACAACAGCCTGTGCGGCCGGTGGTTTGGGCGTGGCAATGATAGTGGAAGTGGAGTAATCGGCATGGAAAAGACCTTTAATTTAACCCGCCGCGACGACGGCATTGCCATTTTGACTATGGATGTTCCTGGCGAAACCATGAACACCCTAAAAGCACAGTTTGGTCCTGAAATCAGTGAGATCCTGGCTGAGTTTAAGAGCGATCCTCATATTCGTGGACTCGTGCTGATCTCGGGCAAAAAAGATTCTTTCGTTGCTGGCGCGGATATTTCTATGCTCGATGCCTGTAAAACGGCGGGCGATGCCAAAGCCTTATCCCAGCAAGGGCATGTGGTTTTTAATGAGTTAGAAGCCTTAAAAATTCCTGTGGTTGCCGCAATCCATGGGGCCTGTTTAGGCGGTGGTTTAGAACTAGCCTTAGCCTGTCATCAAAGGGTATGCAGCGACGATGGTAAAACCATGCTCGGCGTACCTGAAGTCCAACTTGGGCTATTGCCTGGTGGCGGTGGGACTCAACGTTTGCCACGTTTAGTCGGTATTACCACTGCCTTAGATATGATGCTCACCGGTAAACAAATTCGTCCTAAACAAGCCTTGAAAATGGGCTTAGTGAATGATGTTGTACCACAAACCATTTTGCTGCAAACCGCAGTTGAGATGGCGCTTGCGGGTAAACGTGCACCGAAACCTGTTAAAAAGTCACTCGTTAATCGAGTGCTTGAAGGCACGAGCTTTGGCCGTAACATTATTTTCGATCAAGCGACTAAACAGGTCGAAAAGAAAACCCAAGGTAATTATCCGGCACCGGCCAAGATCATTGACTGCGTGCGTCAAGGTATTGAGAAGGGGATGCAAAAAGGGCTAGAAGTCGAAGCCAGTCACTTTGCCGAATTAGTGGTATCGAAAGAATCTGAAGCGCTGCGCAGTATTTTCTTCGCGACCACAGAAATGAAGAAAGAAACCGGCGCTGGGGGTGCGAGCCCGCGCAAAGTCAAAAAAGCGGTGATCTTAGGCGGTGGTCTGATGGGCGGCGGTATCGCCTCTGTGACGACCACTAAGGCTAAAATCCCTGTTCGCGTAAAAGACATCAGCGAAAAGGGCTTAAGCAATGCCTTATCTTATGCCTATAAGTTGTTGGATAAAGGGGTAAAGCGCCGCCATATGACGCCCGCTGCCCGTGACAATTTAATGGCACTGATGACTACAACCACTGAGTATAAAGGCGTTAAAGATGCCGACATCGTTGTGGAAGCGGTATTTGAGGACTTAGCGCTTAAGCATCAAATGGTGAAAGACATTGAGCGTGAGTGTGGTGAGCACACGATTTTTGCGTCAAACACCTCATCTTTGCCTATTAGCCAAATCGCCGAGGCGGCGACACGTCCTGAAAATGTGATTGGTCTGCATTATTTCTCGCCAGTGGAAAAAATGCCGTTGGTGGAGGTGATTGCTCACGCTAAAACGTCGCCAGAAACCATTGCGACTACTGTCGCATTTGCCCGTAAGCAAGGTAAAACACCGATAGTGGTGCAGGATGGCGCAGGTTTCTACGTGAACCGTATTCTGGCGCTGTATATGAATGAGGCCGCGCAATTGCTACTCGAAGGCCAAAGTGTTGAGCACTTGGATAAAGCCTTAGTGAAATTTGGCTTCCCTGTGGGACCTATAACTTTACTCGACGAAGTGGGTATCGATGTGGGCGCTAAGATTTCACCAATCCTTGAGAAAGAACTGGGTGAACGTTTTAAAGCGCCAGCCGCATTTGACAAGCTTTTGGGTGACGATCGTAAAGGCCGCAAAAATGGTAAAGGTTTCTATCAATACGGCGCATCGAGCAAGAAAGCGAAAGTCGTCGATGAGACTGTGTATGGCGTATTAGGCATTAAGCCTAGCACCAATAAAGACGCCAAGGCGGTTGCCGAGCGTTGTGTCGTGCAAATGCTTAACGAAGCCGTGCGTTGCTTGGATGAGGGCATTATCACATCGCCAAGAGATGGCGATATTGGCGCTATTTTCGGCATTGGCTTTCCGCCATTCCTCGGTGGCCCATTCCATTATATTGACACTTTAGGCGCCGCGAACTTAGTGCGAATTCTTGAAGGTTATCAAAGTCAATTTGGTGACAGATTTGAGCCCTGTGAGCGCTTAAAAGCGATGGCGCAAGAGAATAAGCGTTTTTTCTAAGCCATTTGTTTTTAGTCCTTCCTCATAAAGTTGAACAAAAAAACGGCAGTTGATTGCCGTTTTTTTATTGCCATAAGGCATATTTTTGCCTAAAAAGTGGTCACAATAGGGGCGGGTATCTTGTATCATCCGAGCCCTCGAATGGAAACTGCTGACGCTAACTGTTTTGTTCTTAGTGAGGAATTTTTACTGAGGAACGTTACTGAGTTCTGTGCACATAACTTATTTAACCATTTGAGTGGATTACAAAAAAGGGCTAAGGAAAGTGAGTGCGTGAGCACTTTTTGATAAGGGAAGATATTTCCTAACGATATGATTTTATTTGTTTCTAAAGGGGTTATTTGTGGTCTTGCTGATCGTTTTACTTGCATTTATCTCGGCTTGGTATTTTGGCTTGGCAGCATTTACCGCAGGTCTTTCTGTTAAGTATTGGGCGATAGTGGGTTTTATATTAGGCCCTTTGGCTTTTCCGCTCTTTACTGCCCATAGTCATTTGGCACTGAGGAAGATACGTTGCCAGAAAGAGTGGATGTTAGCGTTCTGATTTATAAGTATTTATAGATTTTTGTAACTTTATCTAGTCATCTAGGTATTTAAAAACTAAAGGGAGCTATGCTCCCTTTATTGTTTTCTAAGCTGCGCTAGCTTAATTTCAGTTAGCAGTATCAGCTAACTAATTGTCACTGTCGGAAATTTAGTTCCACCAACCCTTTGCAGAAATCACTTCGAGGTGATTTAGGCCTTCAGGCAATTTAACTTTTTTACGCGCAGGCTTAGATAAACCGAGTGCTTTTTTTATTGAATTTAACATAGTCACTCTCCTAACCTAATTAATGTTATGCAAGTTCAGAGTTAATGAATTTAACGTAAGGATGTCCTGCAATTTCAATGGGTTTGAACTTGACGTATGGATGTCCGGCAATTTCAAAGGGCTTGAATTTGACGTATGGATGTCCGGCAATTTCAAAGGGCTTGAATTTGACGTATGGATGTCCAGCAATTTCAAAGGGCTTGAATTTGACGTATGGATGTCCAGCAATTTCAAAGGGCTTGAATTTGACGTATGGATGTCCAGCAATTTCAAAGGGCTTGAATTTGACGTATGGATGTCCAGCAATTTCGAAGGGTCTGAATTTAACGTAAGGATGGCCTGCAAGTTCAAGAGGAGTTAACTCCGTAGCTGGTTTTGCATTAACTGCCAGAGTCTTTAATTCTAAATTTGTATTATGTTCAAGTGCTAAGCTATTCGCTACAAAACCAATAGAAGACAGTAATGCAGCAGCTAATATTCCTTTAATCATGTCCATTCTCTCTCAGGTAGTTGATATTGATTTATTATTGACACTGAGATAACTAATGCATCTGTTGTGCCAATGTTTCAAATCGCAATCAAATTGAGATGGATATGATTAAATTATGTTGATTTTAGTGTTTGATTTTGCCATGTCCTGTTGAAGTAACAGGGTAAACTCAGTCTCTTTTATCGCTTTGCTAAAAATGTAGCCTTGAATTTCTTCACAGTTGAGTGCACGTAAAATATTTAACTGTGCGGTTTGTTCTACGCCTTCTCCTACCACAGAAAGTCCCATATTGTGGGCAATGGTAATGATAGAGTCGACCATCTTTAAATCGCGGTCCGACTTATCTATATCATCAACAAAGGCTTTATCTATCTTAAGGGTATGAATAGGAAAACGTTTTAAATAGGATAGCGATGAGTAACCCGTTCCAAAATCATCTAAAGCTAGGCTCACCCCCATTTTGGTAAGTTGTTGCATAACGATAATGGCTGTTTCTGGCTGTTTAATAACAGTACCTTCGGTTATTTCTAATTCAAGGTGGCATGCAGGTAACTGAGTCAGTCTTAAAATTGACTCTATTCGTTGCTGAATATCGGGTAGGGCAAACTGACGTGACGATAAATTGACGGCGACTCTACCGTTGAACAGACCTTGCTCCCGCCATTTCTGGGCGGCGAAACAAGCTTTGCGTAACACAATCTCACCAATTTCTACAATTAATCCATTTTCTTCCGCGAGAGGAATAAAATCATTAGGCGGAATTAAACCGTGAGTTGGATGATTTAATCTTACAAGTGCTTCCATGCCTGCAACACGGCCGCGCTTCAGATCAACCTTAGGTTGATAGTAAACTTCAAATAGGTCTTCTTTTAATCCTTCTCGTATCAGATTTTCAATTTCTAGTTGTCGAATCGCATGCTGATTTAATGATTCAGAATAAAATTGATAGCAATTGCCGCCAGCGGATTTTGCATGGTACATGGCAATATCTGCTTTTCTGAGCAATGCTTGCTCATTTTGCTCATCCTCAGGGTAAAGCACGATACCTATGCTGAGTCCTAAGACTAATTGTTCATGATTAATATCAAAAGCGGTCTTAAAAGCTTCTATGACTCTTCCGGCCATTACCGCACTGGCGCTAATATCTGAATCTTTATCTAGTACTATGGCAAATTCATCTCCCCCAAGGCGGTAAATACTGGTGTTTCTTGGGAGTGATGATTTGATTCTTACCGACACTAATTTGAGTAATTGATCTCCAATTTGATGTCCTAAGGAGTCATTAATACGTTTGAAATTATCTAAATCTAACACCATTAAGGTGTGGGATATTTCTTTATTCACCAAGTTACTTAGGGTGACTTGTAAGTTTGAGCGGTTAGGTAGCCCAGTAAGAAGGTCATTGTTGGTTAATTTTCTGAGCTCTTCTTCCTGCTGCTTACGTCGAGATATATCAGAAAAAACACCTACGTAGTGTGAAAGTTCACCAAGCTCATCATAAATAGCATCTATGGTGAGTTCCATATGAAAATGACTCTTGTCTCCTCTGGCAGCTTCGACTTCGTTAGCCCAGCGGCCTTGTTGCTTAAGCATTGTTCGAATTTGAACCGAAAATGACTCTGGATACAAATCAAATGTTAATAAATTGCCAATAAACTCGGAGCGGTTTCGTAATGAAATTTTACAACAGGCTTCATTGACTTCGACAAAACGATATTCGCTGTCGAGAATAAACATGCCTTCTGAAATGTTTTCAATTGCTTTTTCGAATAATTTTAGCTGTTCTTCTTTTTGCTTAAATTGGCTAATATTTTTAATGGTTCCTGTCATTCGCAGGGCGTTATCTTTGTCATCACGCTCCACAATTTTAGCGCGGTCTAAAATCCACACCCAATTATCATCTTTACCCTTTACCCTATATGCCGCTTCAAAATGGTCTGTTTCACCGTAAAAATGTTTATTGAGAGCCTCTCGTACACGCTCTTGATCCATTGGATGGATATTACTCTCTTCATCCGATTTGCCCGAACGGTGGCCATCGCGTGGGAATTCTAATGCTCCCCAGATATTGGAACGAAAAATATTGCCTGTTTCTATATCCCAGTCCCACATCTCATCGCCGCTTCCCCATAGGGAAAGTTTTAACCTCTCCTCACTAAGTGCTATTTGCCTTTGAGTTTCTCTACGGCGTAAAATAGCTTTTACAATGATGAATAAAATAAATATTGAAATTACTATATATATGATTCTTGCTTGAAATGATGACCACCAAGGAGGTGTTATAATTATATCTAATTCTTTTGTTACTGCTTTCTCACCTGAAAGGGAATTAACTGCATATACTTGAAAAGTGTACTTTCCTGGTGATAGGTTTGTATATGTAGCCGAGTTTGTCCCGTTTGCAGGTATCCATGTGTCTGAAAGACCAAACATTCTATAGTAGTAATTGGTTGAAGCATCATCTGACATCGGTGATGTAAAGTTAAAAGAAAATGGATAGTCAGAATATTTTAGCGATATTTGAGTTGAGGCTGAAATTGATTGTTTTAAATATTTGCTATCTTGATTCTGAACTATATTGAATACTAGAAAGTCAGATATTTCGGTTTTATTTTTATTATTTCTTTTTATGTAATTAATTACATCTTCAGGAGATACCAAACTAATCCCATTAAGGCCTGCGAGTAGTATATGCCCATTTACATCAATTCCATTTGGTGAGTTATACTCGTATTGGCTACCATTTGATGTTCCTAAGGTGTAAAAAGCTTTAGTTTTTTTATCAAAAATAATGACTTCGCTTAATGAAGATGCCGTTATGTAATTGTCACTGTTAACAATGGAATAGATCTCTTTGTTATTGGATAGTATCTCTGAAATACTATTGTCTTGTTTATTATACGACATTAATGATGTCGATGTTCCGAAATAGATTCCGTTGTCGTTTTTTTCGATGCTATAGGTTATTTCGTTACTTAAATTTTTTAGATGTCCACTTTCATACTTTGCCAATCCACCTTGACCTGCTATATATAGTAATTCACTTGATTCTAATTCTATATCAAAAATAGGGTCGTTATTTTTAGTGTCAATAAGGTTGGTAATTTCTCCATTGTTAATGATTAAGATTTCTCCATTTGGTGTTCCTGCAGCTATTGTAACGCCTCGAGGATCAATAGATAATGATGATATAGTTTTTTTGCTAATTAGTTTTACGGAATCGCTTGATTTTAAGTATAACCCATCACTTGTTCCAAAATAGAGTCCGTCATCATTTAGTACTGAGTATTTATATCCTTTTACTTTAGTGTCGAAACGTTCGATTAAATTAAAGCTGTTGTCAAAAAGGTTTATTTTTTCAGATTCTGATGAAACTAAAAAGCCTCTGGGATTTTTGGTAAGGTGCCATGTGTTCTCTGTTGCTAAATTAGTTTGTTGGACTAGGTTGTTTACTTTTTTTATAACGCTAAAACCATTATCAATGCTGCCTAATATAAAGATATCTTCTGTTGCTATAAATGTAGATATATTATCGGTGCGAGCGGGGGATGTATTCCCGATAATAATATTACTGGAAATGTTGATTATACTTTCACCAGTAAAGCCATAAATATTATTTTTATACTTTAAAAGTTGAGAGAAAACGCGATGATCAATTTTTTTAATTTTATCGTTGTTATATTCATATAGCCCATCACTTAATGATATAAGCAGGGAGTTATCATTATTTTCCTCAAAATCAATTGTTTTGCGTGTGATTTCTTTTAACTCAGTGTTGGTGAGTTTAAATAATGTACCAGCGTAGTCTTTTATGTAGTAGTTATCGCCTACTTTAATTGTTTTTTTTATTTCACTTAACCCTTTTTGTGAAAGTTCGTAGACCTGTTCTTTGCTATTTATATCTATGATCGCTTTGTTTGTTCCTGCTATTATACTGTTTTTATTAGAGTTGAGACTCCATATAGGTGATTTTTGTACCGAAACACCATAAGGAGTAAATGATTCTTGGAGTTTATTATATATGACTAAGCCATTATCAGTTCCTATATATAAAACACCTTTGTCATCAATTAATAAACTTCTAATAAAAGAGCTAGGTAGACTATTTTTGGCATCATTAGCATAAAAATGTTTAAAACTTTTTCCATCAAACCGGTTTAGCCCGTTGAATGTCCCTATCCAAATATAGCCATCGTGATCTTGAACTATAGATGTCACAGTGCTCTGAGAGAGTCCTTGCGGAACACCAAAAGATTGTGATTGTAGAATAATTGGAGATTTATCTGAAAAGGGGGACGCGCTTACATTCTCGAATGCACTAATGCATAAAACGATGAGTAAGACGATTTTCAAGAGTGCTTTAGGCATAGTGTTTGTTCTTGTTATCCGATGATGCCATGAAACAATTGTGTTACACCACTTTTCCAGAAAGTGACGGATTTGTCAAAACTGAGATTGTAAACAATCCTTTTAATAGCATGTAGATGGTGCAAAGTTGTGCTGTCCCGATGCAAGAATAGAGCATCTAAGCGTGTTTTGCATCGCGTTTACGACTCAGAGTGAAAGATACTGCTGTATAATCACTCTGGGGTAGGGATTTTGGTTGTTCATTGTAAATTGCGTTTTAGCGCATTTATTTATATTCAACGCTTAAAAATTAAACTTGTCTGCATTTTGTTTGAACGATTTGAGATCAGTGATCATTTTATCTGAGGCTAGTGCTGTCTGTGTCCGATGTTGTTCACCCGTGCTAAATAGTACTAAGCGGTCACTGTGTTTTGTGCGCATTTTACGCATCATAAATTTGATTAAATCCGGGCGAGTGAGCTTAGTGATTTCTGCTACGACTAATTCTCTTTGGTTAAATTGATAATCCCGATTACCCACGCTGACCCAATATCGTTGGCTACGAGTCTTTAAGTTGGCGTCGTGTTCCATTACTTGGTTTATCAGGCCGAGTTTTGTACTTTCCCATTCCTCATTGGTAATTTGCATTACGGCGTAGTTAAAGTCGGCAATAAACTCGTCGATGGCCTCTAATAAATGCAGTGGCCCAGTTGTGGGTGACTGAATATAGAAAATAAGTCCAGGATGGCGGTTGAGTGGCAAATAGCCTGTGCCGACCATGTAACCTAATTGCTTTTCTGTACGCAGCTCATGGAAGAAAGTAGAGGACATAGTGTGATTAAGTAAGCTAAACAGTGCCATTTTTTCTGGCGTTGCAGTAGCCGATTGGTAATACACGATAATTGCGCTGTCTTGGTGATCTATCGCAAGCTCTCTAAGCAGGGTTCCTTGACCCGTTAAATTGACTAATTCTCTGGTAGATTCGGCACTCGGTGTCGAGACCAGGGATAAAATATGCTCTAGCCGTTTGCCGAGTGCTTGGGCTTCGGAGACTAACCAGTCCCCATAGACTAATCCTTCAAGATAGATTTTCTCGTAGAAAGCACGCACGTGGTTATGCAAATCTTCTAGGGTGATGTTTTCTAACTCTTGTGCCATGCGCGCAGGTTCATAACTGCGCTTTTGCAGCGTCACCGTTAGGCTGGTGAATAATTGTGAAATGGGTTTAGCCTGCGCTAGGTTCTGCCAACTGCGAAGTAATTGGGATTTTATTAAGGCAAAGCGCTCTTCGGTAAAGTTACGTTCCCTTGCTTTTTGGATAAGCAAGGCTAATAGGGTTTCTTGATTACCCGTAAAGCCCGATAAATGCAGGGTTATCCCGCCTTGGTGTGGGTAAATATTGTAGCTTAACCCCGCAACCTCGGCTTGATAAGTGGGTTCTGTTAAATAGTCGAGCAACATTTCAACATATAAGCGGGTCAGGGCAGCATGTCTTGGGGTTTTACTCGCCTGTTCCGAATCCAACGATAAATACATATGGCCTTTGGGCACATTAAATTCATCATCTTTCTTATGCCAAATTCGGTATCCCGCTGATTCTGCCACTATTACAGGTACGTCAACATCGCTTTTATCGGGGCGAGCAATTGAGTCGGCGACGATAAAGGGGTTGGGTGTCGGTAATTGTAACTCGGGGCGAATATGCTTAACTTGCCATCGTTCGAGGGATTCTGGTGTAATCGGCCGGATTTTGTAAGGAGTGTGATACCAGCTGGCGATATGATCCGTTGTCACCGATTGGGCAATAAGCTGCAGACGCATGTTTTGGGGCGTCATTAATTCGAGTAGTTCAATAGTTTCAGGGACATATATGGTCACCTCGGTGTTAGCAAGGCCAATGTCCCATTTTATTCAAACTACATTTACGTTAATCGATAATTTACCTTTCACAACGGGGTATCGGTCGTTAATGATTAGCGGTCTTGCGACATATATCCGGCGTCTGTTGCGCCCTAATGAGATCCAAATTGACGTCTTACCCTCCTTGGCATCCACATGACCTCGAAGGCCACTGTCCCGATCAGGTTTTGGGTAAGACAAACCGTTTAACTCATTAATACCATTACCGCTGTTGTGCTTTGATGGACATTTATCTATTTACATTTTGAGTCTATTTACGCAAAAAACGCTGTATTACGCCGCAACTTTACATGCCTTATCCATATCAAATGCTTGCCCGCGGCTCATCACCACAAACACCATCCGCGCCATCTTATTCGCCAAGGCGACCGCCACTTTGCAAACGTGTTGGCGTTGTTTAAGTCGTTGTAGCCACAGGCTTAGTGAGTCGTCTTTCTTATCGCACCAGTTCACCACGGTTCTTGCGCCATGGATAAGTAACCGCCTGAGCGTTTGATTGCCGCGCTTGGTTATCTTGCCGAGCCGATTTGTCGTACCGCTACTGTACTGTGAAGGGGTTAGCCCTAGCCATGCTGCTAATTGCCGGCCATTTTTAAAATCATTCACTTCATTAATGCTGGCTAATAGGGTTGATGCCACGATAGGACCGACACCGGGGATGGTTAGCAGTAGGGAGTACAGCGGCATCGCTTGGGCAAGGGCTAATATTTCCTGTGCAATCTGGTCGATTTGTTCATTTAAATACAACTGAAACTCATAGAGTCGTTGAATAAACCCTCTGGCAACCGTGGATAACTCGTTGTCAGCATCTTCAAGAATGAGCGGAATGGCTAACATCAACTGGCGGCGAGTCTTTGCGATAATCAGGCCGTATTCCGCAAGGAAACCACGCAGTTGATTGCAGTTAGCGGTACGATTCTCCACCAAGCGCTCACGAATGCGCAGCAAAGATTGAATGTCCTGCTGCTCGACCGTTTTTGGACGAAGTAGACTCACTTTAGGACGGCCAGCGGTTTCTCCGATGGCAACCGCATCATTGGCGTCATTTTTATTACCGACTAGCATGGCTTTTACCATTCTGGCGGGGATAAGCTTGACGGTATGGCCGAGCTTTTCGATAGCCCGCCCCCAGTAATTAGCACTGTAACAGGCTTCCATCACCACTAATGTCGGTTCACATTGCCTAAGGGTATTGAGCAATGCAGAACGGTTGATTTTACGATTAAAAGCAATGGTATTGTCATGATTGAAGGCAGCCACTTGGAAGACAGTTTTTGCCAAATCAATGCTGATGAGTTTATAGTTCATATCGGTCACCTCGCGTCAGATTTTGTGCACCTAAATCATGGCACATTGCGATGCCGAGACCGAGGTGACCATCCCAGCATCTAACCCATCCATACGATAATCGCCGAAGACTAAGTCCTCGACTTCATAGTGATGCATATTGATGCTGAGATGGCTGGCTAAATCGAGGGATTTAACTTGCTCTTGGTAACGAAATGCCATTTTGAGCAGGTTAGCGCGCTCTAAATAACGCCACTCATCTAAACCTTGGGTTTTGATGAGTTCAATATATTCGAAACAACTGTAAATAATATCATCGAGATTAGCCAGGCCCTTGTCGGTTAGCTGCAAGCCAATACTGTAATCCTTGAAGTTGTAGCCGTTAACACCGCCCCCCGCAGACAAGTTATTCACTAGTCCCTGATCTTTAAGATAGGAAAGTAAACTGCCTTTGCTCTCATTACCTAAAATATGGCTGATATAAGTCAACGGCTTACGTTTATAGTAGTGGTCAATTCCCGGGAAATTAAAGCTGATGTTTAAACGCTTTTGTTCTTTTAGTGGAACTATATCGACTTGTTTGAGCAGTTCTTTTTCTGAAAAAAGCGGCACTTGGGGATAGTTTTTTACTAAGTTTAAGTTGCGGATCCCGCTAAAGTAATGACTTGCTAAGTCCTGTAATTCATCTAGGGAAAGTGGCGCGACTAAACACAGTGTCATTAAGTTGGCGCTGTAATGACTTTGGTAGAAGTCGAGTAGTTCGCTGCGAACCTGTGCCTGTTCTCCACCTAAGGTCTCTAAGTTACCGACTGAAAATTTTGAGAAAGGATGCAGTGGATTAACTGTCTCTTTCAGTACTTGATAGGTGCGGCGTATATCATCCTTCAGCTTTAAACTAAATTCCGATTCAATGGCTTGCCGCTCCCTATCGACTAACTCTAAGTCAAACTTAGGCGCGATAAAAAATTGACTAAACCTGTCTAAAGAATCGGCAAACACGTCCGAATTGATCGTAAAAAAGAAGTTAGTGTGTTCAGTGCCCGTCCAAGCGTTATTGCTGCCGCCATGTTGGTTAATAAAAGCGTGATACTCGCCAGAATCGGGGAATTTCTCGGTACCAAGGAAGAGCATATGCTCTAAAAAATGTGCCATTCCAGGTCTATCCACGGGATCATCGAAATGACCCACACCGACAGCCATAGATGCAGCCGCTTGACTTGCATCTTGATCTTCAACCAATAACACTCTTAGTGCGTTATCTAATACAAGATAACGGTACTGGCGGTGATCGTTTGGACTTTTATAAATGGACTGAGAGGCTTGCAATGAGACACTCCGATAACGATAGCTTGTTATATATTGATAGTCTTAATGGTTTTTAGCAAATATCTCTTGTGTTTATCGACTAAAGATTAAGTCTTACATGGTTTGTTGAAATGAATTTTAGGGCTACAATTGGGATAAAACAAAAACAAGTGTGAGTAGCGAGAGAAGTATGCAGCTATTTTTGATGCGACACGGTGACGCTGGATTTAATGCTCAGTCCGATAGGGACAGAACTCTCACCGATTTAGGAAGACACCATACTGTATTTATGAGTAATTGGCTGGCTCGCAGCATCAGTGATTTTGACCTTGTCTTGGTGAGCCCTTACTTACGTGCGCAGCAAACGTGGCAGGAATTGAGCCAGCATTTCCCTGAGCCGCGTAAGTGGTTAGTGTTGGACGATCTTGTGCCCTCTGGAGATCCCGCCAATGTCGCCGCATTAGTGGTTGCCTACGCTGAATTGTATAAAGCGGATACAGTGCTGATTATTTCCCATATGCCACTGCTCGGCTATTTAGTGAGTGAGTTAGTTGCAGGTGTCGAGCCACCGTTATTTGCCACCTCGGGCATTACGCTTATCGATAAGCATGCCGAGCAAGCTTCAATTGTGTGGCAGCATGCTCCCCATAGCATCAGTTAATAGTATTTAGGTTTTCACGACCCCAAACGGCCCATTTGAAGTGGGCCGTTTCTTTTTGCTAAAGCGCTAATTCACTAAATCTCTAAATTAGAAACGCTAATGTGCTAATGTTTAAAACCGATAGTGGGTTAGCGTCTATGGGGTTGTTCGCCAATATCAATCAAGACTAACAGCGCGGCATCGCCACCCCATTCTTTAGGTGCCTGATGGAAGGCTTTCACCATAGGATGCTGCACTAGCCACATGGGGACCTGTTGCTTCAAAATTCCGCTGCCGTAGCCGTGCATAACACAACAACACAGACTCTGTTGCTTAACACAGGCTTGGATCAGCGCTGCTAATTCAAGTTTGGCTTCCGATTGGCGATAGCCATGTAAATCCAGCAGCAAATCTGGCTGATAATCGCCGCGTCTTAGGCGTTTTAACTCTAGGCTATTTACGCCATCATCTAACCAACGCATCGGCCCTTGCACTGGCAGTAGTGGTTGATAAGTATCTGAAAAATAACTGTTAGCATGCAGTTGCTGCTCTTTCAGTGCTATTTCTTGTTTGGTTTTTAAGGGCGTGCGAAAGTGCCGCTTATCTTGAGTGATGGGTTTTATCCCATCGATAAGCGCTGAGAACATCGCTAAGCCTTCTTGGTCATCGTCTTTATTCATGGGCGGGTATTCTATTGAATCCTATGGTTTCTGAATAGAGTTCAGTTACAATGTTTGCCGAACAAACTAGCGGGAGCACGTTTTGGATAAGATCTTTGTAGATGAAGCTGTGACAGAATTACGCACTATTGGCGATATGTTACGTTGGGCTGTAAGCCGTTTTAACGACGCTAATCTGTACTATGGTCATGGGACTGACAATGCGTGGGATGAAGCTATTGCCTTAGTTTTCCATGCCTTACACTTACCCGAAGAAATCGGCCAGCAGGTGATCCTCAGTAATTTAACCAGTAGCGAAAAACATAAAATCGTTGAACTGATTATTCGCCGTGTCAGGGAGCGCTTACCCGTGCCTTACCTGACCAACAAAGCCCGTTTCGCTGGGCTTGAGTTTTATGTCGATGAGCGCGTATTAGTACCGCGTTCGCCGATTGCTGAAATGATCGCCAATCGTTTTAGCCCTTGGTTATATAACAAACCCGTGACGCGAATTTTAGATTTATGCACGGGCAGCGGTTGTATCGCCATTGCCTGCGCCTACGAATTTGAAGATGCCGAAGTGGACGCGCTGGATATCAGCGAAGATGCCTTAGATGTGGCACAGATCAACATTGAAACCTTAGGGGTTATGGACCGCGTATTTCCGATGCAATCGGATCTATTCTCGGCCATTCCAGAAGGCCCACAGTACGATTTGATTGTCTCAAATCCACCCTATGTGGATGCCGAAGATATTGGTGACATGCCGGATGAATATCACCATGAACCCGCCATTGGCTTAGCCTCTGGGCCCGATGGTTTAGATTTGACTAAACGTATTCTCGCCAATGCTGCCCAGTACTTAACACCGACAGGCATTTTAGTGGTTGAGGTGGGGAACTCTATGGTGCATTTGGTGGAGCAATTCTCCGAAGTGCCATTTACTTGGGTGAACTTCGAAAATGGGGGTGATGGGGTGTTTGTATTGACCCGTGACCAACTGCTCGAACATCAGTCGATCTTCGCTATTTATCGCGACGCGCAATAGCCTAAGAGAGCAAATTAGGTTGAGTCTTTTCCCGCTGCCAGTTAGGCTTGCAGCGGGAAAATAAATTGTCCAGCACTCGCTGGACACGGAGCGATGAACTAATAACCTAAGGTGTATAAAGCGGATGTCTGGAAACAGTATTGGTCAAAATTTTGTAGTGACGACGTTTGGTGAGAGTCACGGTGTTGCACTCGGTTGCATTATTGATGGTTGCCCACCTGGGCTTGAATTGACTGAAGCCGATATGCAGCACGATTTAGACCGCCGCCGGCCAGGGACATCCCGCTATACTACGGCCCGCCGTGAGAGCGACGAAGTGCGGATTTTATCCGGCGTTTTCGAAGGTAAGACCACGGGCACCTCGATTGGACTCTTGATCGAAAATACCGATCAACGCAGTCAAGATTACTCCAATATCAAAGACTTATTTCGCCCAGGGCACGCAGATTATACTTACCAACAAAAGTACGGTATGCGCGATTACCGCGGTGGTGGCCGCTCATCCGCCCGTGAAACCGCGATGCGAGTGGCGGCGGGTGCAGTGGCGAAAAAGTATTTAAAGCAGGTCCATGGGATTGAGATTTATGGGTATATGTCCCAGCTCGGGCCCATTTGCGCCGAAAGCATCGATCTTAGTCAGATAGAGCAAAATGCCTTTTTCTTCCCCGATGCCAGCAAGCTTGAAGCGCTTGATGAGTATATGCGTGAGCTGAAAAAGTCCGGTGATTCCATTGGCGCTAAAATCTCCGTTGTGGCCACTGGCGTTCCCGTCGGTTTAGGTGAGCCAGTATTTGACAGACTCGATGCCGATATCGCCCATGCGCTGATGGGTATTAATGCCGTCAAAGGTGTAGAAATTGGCGATGGTTTTGGCGTAGTTACGCAAAAGGGCTCCGAAGGTCGTGACTTAATGTCGCCGCAAGGCTTTGAATCTAATCATGCGGGCGGTGTGCTCGGTGGGATTTCATCGGGTCAGCCGATTATTGCCCATATTGCGCTAAAACCCACCTCCAGCATCAGTGTGCCGGGGCAAAGTATGACAGCGCAGGGTGCAATGGCCGAAGTCGTCACTAAGGGGCGCCACGATCCCTGTGTTGGGATCCGCGCGGTGCCGATTGCCGAAGCTATGCTGGCCATTGTGCTGATGGACCACTTGCTAAGACACAGAGCGCAAAATCAAGGTGTTTGTAGCCACACGCCTGTGCTTGGCATGCGATAAGGGCATAAGATAGGCGGCATACAATCATGAATTCGATGTGTGGCATGAGATAAATGGAATGCGTTAATGTCAACTTCCTCTAGCACAAGCCAGCAATTGCGCTGGCTTTGTGCCTGTTATTTTTTCTTCTTTTCGATTCTCGGCACTATGATCCCCTATCTTGGGGTCTTCTTCGAGAATCGCGGTTTTAATCCCCAAGAGATTGGTTTTTTACTCGCTATTCTGATGGCAACCCGCATCGTTGCACCGAATGTGTGGGCCAAGGTGGCTGATCGCACCGGCATGCGCGCCGAATTGGTTAAGATGGGGGCATTCGCCGCAGCACTGGCCTATTTAAGTTTCTTTTACCATGGTGGTTTTGTGTATATGGCCCTGAGCTTGGCCTTATACACTTTCTTTTGGAATGCGATCCTCGCCCAGCTTGAGGTGATCACCTTAGAAACCTTAGGCGAAAATGCCAGTCGTTATGGTCAAATTCGCAGTTTCGGCAGCATAGGTTATATCTGCCTTGTTGTTGGCGCGGGATTTGCAATTGGGCAGTGGGGCACCGAAGTTTTACCTTATATCGGTTTGGCGTTATTTACCGGAATGCTGCTTAGCGCTTTGCCGCTGCCCGCCAATCGGGCGGTGCGTCCCGCAGGGCAGGAGCGGTTGCCGCTGAAATGGACTAAACCAATCGTGTGGTTCATGATTTCCGCCATGTTGCTACAGATGAGCGCAGGGCCTTTCTACGGCTTCTTCGTCTTATATTTAAAGCAAGCGGGTTACTCGGAATCCTCGGCGGGGATATTTGTTGCCCTTGGTGCTATGGCCGAAATCGTGATGTTTATGTTTGCGCCGCGTTTGCTGGGACGATATGGCGTTAATACTCTACTCATTGTCAGTATTGCTATGACGGTGGTGCGTTGGTTATTAGTGGCCTTTGGCGTCGATAGCTTATTGTTATTGGGCTTAAGTCAGGTATTACATGCCTTTACCTTTGGTCTGACCCACGCGGCATCGATTCAATTTGTGCACCGGCATTTTGATGCGAGCCATAGAAGCCAAGGCCAAGCCCTGTATGCCAGCTTAAGTTTTGGCGTCGGCGGCGCGCTCGGTACTTGGATTTGCGGTTATATTTGGGGCGATGGTAGCGGGGCAGTTTGGTCTTGGGTGTTCGCCGCCGTGTGTGCATTTGCGGCTATGTTGGCGGTATTTTTTATTCCTAGGGATAAACCAGATGCCAATCTTCAAGCTGCCTGATTTCTAGTCATGCCTAGAACGCAGCGGTATAACAAATATGTGTAAAACAATAGTGTATAACAACAATCCGGTTGAGCTTAGAGAGGTAGAGGGTGATTCGGTTTCGTTTAGGATTAGTGATTAACCCATTGGCAGGCTTAGGCGGCAGTGTCGGTCTTAAGGGCAGCGATGGCGTTGCACAAGAGGCGCTTGCCTTAGGCGCTGAACCCAAAGCCCCTTTGCGTATGATGCAGGCCCTTGAAGTCATTAAAGATTATGCCGATGAGATTGAAGTGATCACCGCCTCGGGAGTGATGGGTGAGGATGTCGCTAAAACGCTCGGTTTTACTACGCGAGTGGTGTATCAAACCCCTGATAAAACCCAGGCGCTGGATACGCAGGCTGTGGTGCGCGCGCTACTGGATGAGCCGCTGGATTTACTGCTTTTTGCTGGGGGGGATGGTACGGCCCGCGATGTTTATTCCGTGTTCGAGCAAGCCACTATCGACGATAAACTCCCCGTACTCGGTGTGCCTGCTGGGGTGAAAATTCATTCCGGCGTTTACGGCATTACCCCCCATGCCTCTGGCATGGTGGTCAAGATGTTGCTCGATGGCGAATTGGTGAGTTTAATGTCCGCCGATGTGATGGATATCGACGAAGTGGCTTTTCGCCAAGGTACAGTGCGCGCCAAGCGCTTTGGCGAGCTCTTAGTGCCCGCCGAGCCGCGTTATGTGCAAGCGGTGAAGATGGGCGGCAAGGAAGTCGATGAACTTGTGCTGGCCGATATCGCCGCCGATGTGATCAGCCAAATGGACGATGAACTGTACATCATGGGCTCTGGCAGTACGGTTGCCTTTGTTATGGAAGAGTTAGGTCTGGATAATACGCTATTAGGTGTTGATCTTATTCAAGATAAAAATCTTGTTGGCAGTGACTTAACCGCGGCTCAATTACTCGAACTGACCCAAGATAAGCCAACTAAGTTGGTGATTACCTTAATTGGTGGCCAAGGCCATATCTTAGGGCGCGGCAATCAACAGTTGTCGCCTGAGCTCATTCGGCGCATCGGAAAAGACAATATTATTATCCTTGCCACAAAAACTAAGTTAAAAGCACTTGATGGACGACCACTAATTGTGGATAGTGGCGACCCTAAATTAGATAGCGAGCTTGGCGGCTATTGCAAAGTGACGACGGGCTACCATGATTACGTCATGTATCAGGTGGCCAATCCAGATTTATTGGTCGCAGCAGATGTGTCGACCAATCCAGTATGAATGGAGAGTTAGACCCCATGTTAGAGCATTACGAAGACGCATTAGAACAGTGGATCGCCAGTGTAGTCAGCCATGGTGATGACGATGCTTTGTTTGCCTGTGGCTATTTACAGGGCCATGTCGCCGTGGTGTTATCGCAACTTGAAGCGCAGGGTGAAACCGATCTTGATGCCTTAATGCTAAAAATGACCGACTGTTTAGCACTCGCGCGCCAAGAATTAAACGATGCGGATTATGCTCTGGTTGAACAGGCATGGGCACAGTTGCACGCCAAAATAGTCAGTCAGTTGGCGACTGCTTAAATCCAATGCCAACTTCAGCATTTTCCCCGCAGGTAGGGGATGATTCGTTGCAGAATAGCAGCGCGGTTTACATTGGCTTAGTGAATCCCAAGACCCCTATCAATGTGGGCGGCATTATGCGCGCGTCCGGTTGTTATGGTGTCGATGGCGTATTTTATACTGGCAGACGTTATGAATTAGCGGCTCGCTCGGGGCCACTGCAATATAATGCCGATACTAAAAATGCCGGCGAGCGTATTCCGCTCACCGGTGTTGACTCATTGTTGGCGTCCATTCCTGCGGATACTCAGCTTATCTGTGTCGATTTAGTGGTGGGTGCAACACCGCTGCCGGATTTTGTCCATCCAGCGAAAGCCTTTTATGTGTTTGGTCCCGAAGATGGCACCATTGGCCAAGAGATTATCGATAAAGCCGATGCGGTAGTGTATGTGCCTACGGTCGGTTGCATGAATCTGGCCGCCTCAGTCAATGTGCTGTTATACGATAGATTGGCCAAATCCCACCGCGGGGCGTCCAATTCACAAGCCCGTGAGAGTGGCGATGCCCTCATACGCCAAAGCCGCGATAACAATAATCGCACTCGGGTTAAAGCGCCTTCCCTTTAAGTAACTTGCGTAACCACATGCGATTCGGATTGAGTTTGCACAGGGTTTGCCAATCCAATGGGATTGGTTCACCGCACAGCTGAGCGGCAAGGCATTCGGCGGCAAGCGGCCCAGAACTTAATCCCCGCGACCCTAATCCGCCAAGAATAAACAGTCCCTCAAGCACAGGCGCTGGCGTGGTTTGCCAATAGCGGCCGCTGTCTTTTGTGAGCTGATGCTGCTGATAATTCTTAAGGATTTTAGATACATCGGGCGCGCAGCCTAGCATAGGGAAATGATCCCGCGTCACCATTCGCACGCCAACCCGGGCACTGTTGCCACTCATATCGATATCTTCAAGCCAGCCTTGGTGAGGATAACTTTCGTGCATTTTGGCGAGGTTTTCTTGCTGTTCCTGCGGGCAAAAATCTAAATGCTTGGGATCTTTTATGTAACTCGCGCCAAGGCAATGGAGTCCTTGGTGACTCGGCGTGAGATAACCATTCGCGCACAGCACAGTCGCAAGCTGACTCAGTTGAAACTGGGCGGGCACATGGCTCACTTGGCCGCGAAAGGGGCTGATCTGCAATCTATGGCTGGCATCGAACTGGGTGAGCTCTGCGCCATTGGCGAGCACAAGCTGGCTAAAAGGGCCAAACCGATGTTTCGCGGTGATTAAATACCACCCCTCACTTTGATGCTCAATTTCAAGGATCTCAGTCTCCAAATGGAGTTTGCCATCGGTAAGCTGCTGCGCCTTTTGTAGCGCGGCTTTGGCATATTCGAAGGGACAAACCCAGCCGCCCAGTGGATAGAAAAAACCTGATTTATCAATGCCAATGTTGGCGATACGATTGGCTTCATTGGCATCTACGCTATAGGCTATTTCCCTTGGCCATGCTTGGCTGTGGATTATTTTATCGAGCCTTTGTTGGCTGCGATCATCATGCCCTGTCTGCAGTACTCCGCAAAAATCATGGGAAATAGGTGTTTGATTTTCGCAGGGGGAGTTTGTGAGCGATTGCACACGACGGCGACTAAATAAAAAAGCCTGTTGGAAGAAACGGCTTAACTCATCATTTTCTGGAGTGAGTAGTGGATAAATCGCCCCTTGACGATTGCCAGAAGCGCCTTGCCCTAGCTCGCTGTCTTTGCAAAACAGCTCATAGGTTTGTCCTCGCTCGGCGAATGAGAGGGCTAAGTGAGCCGAGGCGAGCCCACCACCAATAATGGCGATGGGAGACGCTGGTTTTGCAATCGACTTATGCAAGGACTTAGATAAGGGATTAAAAGCATAGGCCTTATCCATCTTCTGGCGCAGAACGTGACGTTCATGCAGTAGCACTTCATCCCTAGAGGCAGGCGGGATAAATGGCTTTGCGACACAAGCCGATGGCGTTTGCGTTAAATTTTGTAGCCCAAAACCGCAGGCGGTGATGGCCTGCTGAGTTTGCTCATTTAACTCAACACCTAAAATGTTGGCATTGTCTGCGCTCAAGCGCGCCATTTGCCAAAGGTGAGCCTTAACTAACTCTGGTTGGATATGGGGCAAGACCAGCCAGTGCTCGATAGGATGTGATAAGCAATGGGGCAGGTTACTGAGTTGGTCTGTTATATCGCCAAAATGCAGATCTAAGGTTATTTGAGCGTCATCAAAGATTAATCTCTGGCAGCCTACAATGCGTGCTGGCTGGGCATGGATGATCGCTTCGGCAATAGGGATCAAATGCGGCCGTGTAATTAAGCTTTGCGATTGATCCCAAAGTGATTTAAGTTCGTACGCATTAATGGGATGAGGTTCAAACACTTTGATAAGCAGGCGGCGGTGATGTTTTTCTCGCCACCCATGGATGACAGAAAGCAGTTCGAGTCCATTGCCAAGGCCAATTTGTCCTAATACGAGCAATTTTTGCTGGGATTGGCTGACACACCAATCCTGAAGTTGATGGTTCAACTTGCTTAGATAGTGCTCATTGGCGGGGGCTGCTGCGGGATAAAGGTTGATTAATTGCGGGTAATCGCGCTTAATTTGGCTAGATTTATCGGGCTGCACGGTCAAAGAAATATACTCTCGGTCTCATAATGGGCATTATTTTACCTGCCTTTATGGAAAGCTGACCACTTAATTGAGCCAAAACAGATACTATTGGCGCAGCAAAAGTAGGTACTGACATGTACACAATGGATAGCAATAAAATGAAAAGAGTCGTGATCACCGGAATGGGTGTTGTTTCAAGTATCGGTAATAACAAGCAAGAAGTGACCGAGTCACTTAAAGCGGGCCGCAGTGGTATTACGCATTCCGCTCAATTTGAAGAAATGCAACTTCGCAGTCATGTGTGGGGCGATATCAAGTTAAACCCAGCTGAGCATATCGATCGTAAGGCTTTGCGTTTTATGGGCGATGCGGCTGCCTATGCTTACATTGCGATGCAGGAAGCCATTAACGATGCTCACTTGACTGAAGAGCAGTATTCCGATCCCCGTGTTGGTTTGATTGTCGGTACAGGCGGTGCATCATCGTCTAACCAAGTGCAATCTGCCGACACACTACGTGAAAAAGGCGTTAAACGTGTTGGTCCTTATATTGTGCCGCGCATCATGTCGAGCACTGCCAGCGCTTGTTTAGCCACGCCATTTAAAATTAAAGGCATGAACTACTCTATCAGTTCAGCCTGTGCAACCAGCGCCCACTGTATTGGTCACGCCGTTGAACTTATCCAAATGGGTAAGCAAGATATGGTGTTTGCCGGTGGTGCTGAAGAAGTGGATTGGACGCTGACCATGGGCTTTGATGCTATGGGCGCACTGTCAACTAAGTACAATGCTACGCCAGAAAAGGCCTCTCGCACCTATGATGCGGACCGTGATGGTTTTGTGATCTCCGGCGGCGGCGGTATTTTAGTGGTTGAAGAGTTAGAACATGCTCTGGCTCGCGGCGCAAAAATTTACGCCGAAGTGATTGGTTATGGCGCGTCTTCAGACGGTTATGACATGGTGGCGCCATCGGGTGAAGGCGCAGTGCGTTGTATGCAAATGGCGATGGCGGATGTCGATACCCCAATCGATTACATCAATACTCACGGCACTTCAACGCCAGTGGGCGACGTGCGTGAATTAGAAGCGCTACGTGAAGTCTTTAAAGACAAGTGTCCACCGATTGCATCGACTAAGTCTATGACAGGTCATGCTTTAGGCGCCGCAGGCGTACATGAAGCGATTTACAGCTTAATCATGATGGAAAACAGCTTTATTGCCCCAAGCATCAATATCGATAATCTCGATGAAGCCGCGAAGGATATGCCAATCGTGCGCGAATACCGCGATGCTGAGCTGAATACAGTCATGAGTAACAGCTTCGGCTTTGGTGGCACTAACGCTACTTTAGTGATGCGTAAGTACAAATAAGTTTGTCGACCAAACGCGATAGAAGGGAAGCTTAGGCTTCCCTTTTTTATGGGCGTTTTTCGCGAACCTGTTGCATAGGCAGGGATTTATCTATCCTGACTTGTTAGAATAGCGCGCATCTTGATGCCTTCTTTCGCCACTTTTTATTAGTTCGGGTGCCCATGAAAATTCTAGTCGATGAAAATATGCCCTATGTTGAACCGCTATTTGGCGATCTCGGGGAGATTATTCCTGTTAATGGCCGCACGTTAACCGCAGAGCAAGTGCGCGATGCCGATGTGTTATTAGTGCGCTCGGTCACCCAAGTGAACGCTGAGCTGCTTTCCACTAATCAGCAACTGAAGTTTGTTGGCAGTGCCACTATCGGCACAGATCATGTCGATTTAGCCTATCTTACCGAGCGTCAAATTCCCTTTTCTAATGCGCCGGGTTGCAATGCGACTGCGGTCGGGGAATTTGCCTTTATCGCCATGCTCGAGCTAGCTGAGCGTTTTGATTCGCCACTTAATGGCAAAGTCGTTGGCATAGTGGGTGCGGGTAATACGGGCTCTGCCACCGCAAAATGCCTCGAAGCCTATGGCGTAAAAGTGTTACTTAACGATCCCATCAAGGTGGCTGAGGGCGATCCACGTAGTTTTGTGAGTTTAGACACTATCATGGCGCAGGCCGATATCATCAGTTTACATGTGCCAATCACGCGCACAGGTGAACATAAGACGCTGCACTTATTCGATGAGTCTCGGTTAACGTCCCTCAAACCTAATACCTGGTTACTTAATTGCTGTCGTGGTGATGTGATAGATAATCAGGCATTAATCAAAGTGAAGCAGCAACGTGATGACCTTAAGTTAGTGCTCGATGTCTGGGAGGGCGAGCCACATCCTATGCCTGAACTGGTGCCTCTGGCTGAATTTGCCACGCCGCATATTGCAGGTTATAGCTTAGAAGGTAAGGCGCGCGGCACTTTTATGCTTTACCAAGCACTTTGCCAACAATTGCAAATTCCGGCCACGAAAAACCTCACAGCATTATTGCCAGCTTTTAATATTAAGGGCGTTGAACTGGCCGTCATACCGAATGAAAAAGCGTTATTACAGCTTGCGCGCTTTGTTTATGATTTGCGCGACGATGATAGAGTGTTCCGCAATAGCTTTTTAAATGCCAATGGCTTCGACACTATGAGAAAAAATCACCAACATAGACGCGAATTTAGTGCATTGGCGCTGGCTTATCACGGCCAACTTGAGGTAGATTGGTTGTCCAATTTAGGTTTTTCAGGAGTCGGTCAGTAGCTATGTCACAGGAATTTAATGTTGTCGTTTTAGGTGCATCGGGCGCCGTGGGTCAAACTATGATTGAGATCCTCGAAGAGCGTAATTTCCCGGTTGCCAATTTGTACCCTTTAGCCAGTAGCCGCAGCGCCGGTGAAACGGTCAGCTTCCATGGCAAACAAATTACCATTCTCGACGTAGAGACCTTCGATTGGACCCAAGCCCAAATTGGTTTCTTCTCCGCCGGTGGTGATGTTTCTGCTAAGTGGGCGCCGATTGCCGCTGAGGCGGGTTGTGTTGTCATCGATAACACCTCTCACTTTAGATACGACATCGATATTCCTTTGGTCGTACCCGAAGTCAACCCCCATGCCATCGCGGATTTTCGTAATCGCAATATCATTGCGAATCCAAATTGCTCAACGATTCAAATGCTGGTGGCGCTTAAGCCTATTTATGATGCCTATGGTATCAGCCGTATTAACGTCGCGACCTACCAGTCTGTCTCTGGTACGGGGAAAAAAGCCATTGAAGAGTTAGCGCATCAGTGCACTAAACTGCTACAAGGTTTACCGGCCGAAGCCGAAGTTTATCCTAAGCAAATTGCCTTTAACGTATTGCCACAAATCGATAAATTTATGGATAACGGCTATACCAAAGAAGAAATGAAAATGGTCTGGGAAACCCAGAAAATTTTCGGTGATGATGATATTCTCGTCAATGCGACAGCTGTGCGTGTGCCTGTGTTCTATGGGCATTCGGAAGCCGTGCATATTGAAACTCGCCAACCCGTCGATGCAGAAGATATTAAAGCTTTACTGCGTCAAGCCGAAGGAGTGGTATTGTTTGAATCCGATGAGGATTACCCAACCGCAGTGACCCACGCGGCAGGAACCGATCCTGTTTATGTTGGTCGAGTGCGTAAGGATATTTCCCATTCCCATGGAATTAATCTGTGGGTCGTGTCGGACAATATTCGTAAGGGCGCAGCGTTAAACAGTGTGCAAATTGCCGAGATTTTAGTGAGAGATTACTACTAAGTCTTAAGGTGTATTCTCTGCCCATTGAAAAAGCCTGCAGCCAGCAGGCTTTTTTTGTTTTACACTTGTGAACAGTAGCAGGGCAGAGATTTCTGGTTTATAGTAATCTCAATAAATACAATTGCCTAAAGCCTGTTATCAGCGAGATAACTTTATAGCGCTTCAAAGGGAAGGATTGATGAAATTTCGCACTTCGTATCTTGTGGGCCTGATGGCCACCGTTTTAGCCGTTTCCTCCACGACTTATTTTATCGATCCCGCCGTTGCAGCCGATACACCTAAAGTTAAACCCTTGAAAATCATGGGGCCAGATGGACAGATCCGTCAAGTAAACCATCAATATGGCCCAACCACCTCAAAAGATACTTTTTGGAGCATAGCGCAAAAAGTGCGCCCCGATGCCAGTGTGAGTGTCTACCAAGTGATGGCCGCGGTGTTCGAGGCCAACCCACATGCCTTTAACTCTGACAATTACAATAGCCTCGAGCGTGGAATGATTTTACTCATTCCGTCAAAAGAAGTGATGTTGGCAATTCCCAATAGCCTAGCGATAGCGAGGGCTGAGCGCGATGATAAACAGGCGCGTAGCGGGGCAAAAGCGACGACTAAAGCCACCACAAAACCCGCAGTTAAAGCACCTAAGCCTGCGGTTGTCGCTCCGGTTGTCGCAGAGGTAAAACCTCAGACCGAAGTGAAAACGCCAGTTGCGAAAACTGAACCAACACCAATTGCCTCCAAGGCAGAACCTAAGATGTTGAGTTCGGATGTCAATGCGCGCCTTGAGGCCGCCGAGCGCAAAAATTTATCGTTAACGGATGAATTGGCCCGAACCCAAGATCAGTTATCGGTTAGAAATACAGATGTCGAAGCACTAAAAGCAAAAGTTGAAGAGTTAAATCAACAAATTGCGATGTTGGAAGAAACACTTCAGGCCACAAAACAGCAGAATCAAGCCTTGAAGGCCGAGGTCGATGCGGCGCAATCACCCGTTACCACAGAGCCTGAAACGCCCAAAGAGCCCGATGATTTATGGCGTAGTCTGATGGAGAGCCCTTTGCTCTTAGTCGCTGCCGCCGTGATCCCAGCTCTATTGGTTTTATTTTTAGTGTTTTGGGCACTGCGCCGCAAACGCAATAAAGAAAGACGTGAATTAGAAACCCAGCAAGCGGCTATGGCGGTCGGGGCTGCGGGTATGGCGACAGGCGCCTCTGTGCTGGCGATGGATGATGACGATCTCGATGATATGGCCGTGCATTTAGATACGGACCATGCGGATTCTATCGATAGCTTATTAGATTCAGGCAGCGTCGCTCTTCAACCCGAGCAGGACATGGTCGATATCCATGATCAAATGGATATGGCAGCGGACATGTTTATCGATCAAGGGGGAAACGTAGCACCTGAGCCCCAGTTTGAAGAGGAAGAAGGTCAATCTTTAGATGATTTGTGGGCTGAGGCTATGGGCGATCAAGAGGAAGCCTTTGCCGAAGAAAAAATCAAATCGGGTAATATTCTTGAGGAGGATCTCGACGCCTTGCTGGCTGGTCTAGGCTCAGACGATGACGCCGAACAGCCCCAAGTCGATATGAGCACCTCGGCGGATAACTTGGCCGAAGAGTGGGTTGACGATGATGTCGCTGCTGATATTGAAATGCCCTCGGATACCTACGCCACTCAAGTGTCTTCCGATGATGATTTGAGCGCAGCGATTGCCGCCGAACTTGAAGATAATGCCGAGCTCAATGGGCTAGATGTTGAAGATAATCTGGATATTGATGCTTTACTTGCCGACTTTGATAAGCCCTCAGAGGCACAAGCTGAGCCCGATCTTGGGGATGAAATTGCCGCCGAGCTTGACGATGAGTTAACGGCTTTAGGTGTTGAAGATACCGATGATATTGATGCTTTGCTTGCGGATTTTGATAAGCCTGCCGCCCCAGAACCGGATTTAGGGGATGCCATTGCCGCTGAGCTTGATCCTGAACTCGATGATATTGGCATTACTGAAACCGATGATATCGATGCTTTACTCGCATCTTTTGATACTTCGGCAGTGCAATCCACAGATGTGGCAGAGGACGTTGAAGCGGCCGCGACAGGAAAGATAGTGCCAGAAGCCGAGGCTAAGCTTGAACCTCAGTTACCCGAAACGGATGAGGAGCTTGACCACCTGCTAGCGGCAGAACGAGAAGCATCATTGCCCGAAGAGTTATCGACCGCGGGGGATGATCTCGATGCGCTTTTAGCCGAGTTTGATGTGCCAGAGCAGGGCGAAGCGGATGCCGATGATTTTAATTTCGACCTAGAAACGGCGCTGACGGATAGCGAAAAATCAACGGATGAAGACGATTTACTCAAAGGTATTGGAGCGACCCACGCCCTAGATGGTAGCGATGATACCTTTGAACTGGCACAAACGATCAATGAAGAGAGTGTTGCGTCAGATGATGCGGTATTTAGTGGTTTTGATGCCGATGCAGAACCTGATGCTGATATCGACGGTTTAGCCGTGTCTGCGGCAGCCGCTGCGGCGACAGTGGCAGCTGCGAGTGCTAAGGAGAAAGAATCCTCTTTCTTCAATGATTTAAAAGCCAATAAGAGCAAAGATCCCCATGTGCTCGATTGGGATACTGAGCTTGATTTTGCATCTGCTCCAGCACCAAAGGCTAAGCTTGCTCCCACTCTTGATGAACCTGCACCGGCCAACGTCGATGCCGTAGCCGTCAAGCCGAGTGCACTTGCCGATACTGAACTCGACTTAAGCACAGATATCGATTTCAGTGCGGATGTCGATTTAAGCACGGATGTGGATTTGAGTGACGACAGTGTCTTGGCGGCGTTTAGTGCCAATGCTGACCTTGATATTGATGATGTGTTAGCGACTGAGGACAGTTTTAGCCTCGATGATGATCACACTCTGACGGTGGATGAGGCGTTAGCCGCATTGGATGCCAAGGAGTCTCGCAAGGCTAAGCCATTTGTGGCTGATCATGATCTGACCAGTTTCCAAAATGAACATGGTTTTATCGATATCGACAAATTGCTCAACGATGCCGAGCAGGATAGCCAAGAGACTGATTTATATCCTGACGTCGACGTGGAGATGAGCGATGTGGGTTCCTTGATTGGCGACGCTGAGATGATCGATGTCGATGATGAAGAAAACTCGGTCAACGCAAAATTGGATCTGGCCCGCGCCTATATCGAAATCGATGACAGTGACAGTGCTAAAGCCTTGCTTAAAGAGGTCCAAATGGATGGTAATGCGCGTCAACAGGATGAAGCGGCCAGATTGCTCAAAGAGATAGGCTAATCCAATTTATTCGAATTAACCCCAGCGGCGCTCTAAGCGCCGTTTTTTTTATGGTCTGCTGTGATAAAATGCGCCGCTTAATTAACAAAGAGGGTGTGAGATGCGGATTGCATTGGGTATTGAATATGACGGCAGTGGTTATTTTGGTTGGCAACGTCAAGCTGAGGTCGATTCAGTACAAGGGCAATTAGAGCGGGCGTTATCTGTGGTCGCCAATGAACCTATCAGTTTATTTTGCGCTGGGCGTACCGATGCGGGCGTGCATGCAACCGGACAGGTAGTGCATTTTGAAACCAACGCCATTCGAAATGAAGGCGCATGGACCTTAGGGGTGAATGCAAATCTTCCGGATAATATTGCGGTGCGCTGGGTAAAAGAGGTCGATGATAGTTTTCATGCCCGCTTTTCGGCTACGGCCAGACGCTATCGTTACGTGATCTACAATCATAATTTCCGTCCAGGCATTCTGCGCCATGGCGTGAGCCATTACCACGGTGATATCGACGCCGATAGAATGCACCAAGCGGCGCAGGCGCTTTTAGGGGAGCAGGACTTTACTAGCTTTCGCGCCGTGCAGTGTCAATCAAAAACGCCGTTTCGCAATGTCCATAGCGTCAATGTCACGCGCCAAGGCATGTACGTGATTGTCGACATTGCCGCCAATGCCTTCTTACACCATATGGTGCGCAATATTGTGGGTTCATTATTAGAAATCGGTTTAGGCAATCAGCCGCTGACGTGGATGGGTGAGTTATTGGCGTTAAAGGATAGAAATCAAGCGGCGGCCACGGCGAAACCCCATGGGCTTTATCTGGTTGACGTCACCTATCCAGAACAATATCAGTTGCCTAAGTTGGCCCTTGGGCCATTATTTATGTTGGATTAATGCCGTTGGGCCAATTCGCTCAACGTCTGAAGATGATTATCGCCCGTTATCGAGGAAGGAAATAACCTATGCTAACAGTACCAACGGCAAATGCAGCATTAGATCCGTGGTTGGAATATTTGCTGTCTATTCATCCAAGTGAAATTGATATGGGGCTCACGCGGGTCTCTAAGGTTGCACAAAGGCTTGGGCTGTTAGATTTAAGGCCTGCGACTGTGGTGACTGTCGGCGGCACTAATGGCAAAGGCACGACCTGCGCCATGCTAGAAAATATCCTGCGTTTATCGGGTTTGACTGTGGGTGTTTATAGCTCGCCACATATGCTCAATTACAATGAACGGGTCCGTATCAATGGCAATGATGCCAGTGATAGCGCCTTGGTCGCTGCCTTTGAACAAATAGAAACCGCAAGGGGCGATATCTCCTTAACCTTTTTTGAATACGCCACACTGGCGGGATTAATGCTGTTTAAAGCTGCCAAACTTGATGTCATCATCCTGGAAGTTGGATTAGGTGGGCGACTCGACGCCACCAATATGATCGATGCCGATATCAGCGTCGTGACCTCCGTGGACTTAGACCATGAAAGTTATTTAGGTAATACCCGTGAACTTGTGGGCCGTGAAAAAGCGGGTATTTTCCGCCAAGGTCGTCCCGCCATTGTCGGTGAGCCCAATTTGCCGCATACCGTTAATGATGTCGCTAATGACGTGGGCGCCATCTTGTACCGCGTTGGCAAAGAGTTCAGTTACCAAGTCCATGGTAATCTGTGGGATTTTCAAGGCCAAGTGCTTAAGCTGCGGGATTTAGCTTTGCCAAGTTTGCCATTGCCCAATGCGGCGACAGTGTTAGCTGTGATTGAACAAGGCTGGCCGGATATTGCGCCTGGGATTATTGCCAAGGGCATTAGCACGGCTCGGTTAACGGGACGATTAGAGCGGGTCAGTGAACAGCCATTAATCTTACTCGATGTGGCCCATAATCCCCATGCGGCCCGTTTCTTAGCCCAGCAGCTCAAGCCGATTGTTGCGGGTAAACGGGTTTTTGCCCTCTGCGGTATGCTAAAGGATAAAGATATTGCGGGGGTGTTGCCCGTCATAGATCCTTTTATCGACGCTTGGTATTTAGTGAGTTTGCATGGTGAACGCGGCGCCAGTGCCAGCCAATTGCACCAGACCTTAGCCCCTGAGGCCAATGCCGTTGAATTTGAGCAAATAGATGCAGCTTGGTCTGCATTAAAAGCGCAAATTCAACCCGATGATGTGGTAATTGTGTTTGGCTCCTTTTACACTGTGGCAGGATTTAAGTCTCTCTTTAAGCAGGATGTCAGTTTTGTCTAGCCAGTTTCATAATCGTTTAGTTGGCACTGTGGTGCTGGTTGCCCTTGGGGTGATTTTTCTGCCAGATATTTTAGATGGTAAAAAAGATCATCAAGAAGAGCAGTTTGCGGAAATTCCATTACGTCCAAATCTGATCGAACAGCAGAAAAATGCCGATGATATGTTTGAAGTCCTCTCGGCGCAGGATGTGGGGGAATTGACTGGGGAGCCAGTCGAGTTAGCCGAGTCTCAACCCAATGATGAGGCTGCCCTTGCACAAGCGGTAAAATCTACTCCGCCTAAGGCCGACTCGGTTAAATCTGAGCCGGTTAAACCCGAGCCGGTAAAAGAGACGAGCAAACCACAAACGGCGAAGGTTGAAAGTAAATCTGAGCCGAAGAAAGAGCCAGCGAAATCGACTCCCACCAAAACCGAGCCAGTGAAAAAGCCTGAGGTGAAACCGACCGCAGTGGCAAAAACGGAAAAGCCGAAGACTGAAGTCGCAAAGCCTAAGGCTGACGTTGAAAAGCCGAGCAAAGATGAAGTGAAAGTCGTTAGCCGTGAGTCACTAAAGCCGGGGCTGACACTGCAATTAGGCGCTTTTAGTAATGCCGCGAACGTTAAAGCCTTAGTGGCACAGCTGCGTAAAAATGGTTTTAAAGCGTACACAATTCCAGACAATCCTAAGGATGGCGTGTTGACTAAAGTCTTCGTCGGTCCCGATGTCTCTGAAGCCAAGTTGAAGAAGATGCAGGAGGATATTGAACGCCTTACGCACCTTAAGGGCAGGATTGTCCCCTTTAACCCGTTGGAATCTTAATGGCGATACAAACCCGAGACTGAAATAATTTATTTACCTCTCTAGGGGTGAGAATCATTTCAGTCTCTGGTAGAATCGCGCCGTCTTAAAGCCTATGTCGGAAAGCCATCTCAATGGTTTGGATTGATTACGCTATCATATTCGTCATCGGATTATCGACTCTCATCAGTCTGATCCGCGGATTTGCCAAAGAAGCCATGTCGTTAGTGGTATGGTTTGCGGCTTTCTTTGTTGCCAGCCAATTTTATCAAGATCTTGCCGTTCACTTAACGCAGATGAACGACGAGATGTTGCGCAATGGGGTTTCCATTGCCATTCTTTTCATTACCACCTTAATACTCGGTGCCTTGGTAAATTACATACTAGGGCAACTTGTTGTTAAAACTGGATTATCAGGCACAGATAGACTCCTAGGTCTGTGCTTCGGTGCGGTTAGAGGGGCGCTCATTGTCAGTGCTCTGCTGTTTTTTATGGATGCTTTTACGGGTTCCCCCAACGCTCAGTGGTGGAAGGATTCTGTATTAGTGCCCGAATTTGGCGTTGTTATTCAATGGTTTTTTAACTATTTGGAAAATACCTCCAGCTTTGTACCCAAACTATAAGAAAGAAAATTAAATAATCCTAAGTGATAGAACATCTTACAATGAGGAAGCTTACCCATGTGTGGTATCGTCGGAATAGTTGGCCAATCATCGGTTAATCAGACCATTTATGATGCACTGACTGTGCTCCAGCACAGAGGTCAGGATGCGGCGGGTATTGTGACCGTTGATCGTGGTGCTTTCAGACTACGTAAAGCTAACGGTCTGGTAAAAGACGTATTTGAAGTCAAACATATGCAACGTCTTCAGGGCAATGCGGGTATTGGCCATGTGCGTTATCCAACTGCGGGCAGTTCAAGCGCGTCAGAGGCGCAGCCTTTCTATGTTAACTCGCCATTTGGGATCTCATTAGCCCACAACGGTAACTTAACCAACACAGTCGAGTTGGCAGAAGGTTTGATTAAGAAACGTCGTCATGTGAATACCACTTCGGATTCTGAAGTGTTGTTAAACCTGCTCGCCGACGAACTGCAAAAAACCACGAGTTTGACCCTGACGTCGGAAGAAGTGTTCGATGCGGTCGCGAACGTACACCAACAAGCGCGCGGCGCCTACGCCGTAGTGGCGATGATCATCGGCCAAGGCTTAGTCGCGTTCCGTGACCCATTCGGTATTCGCCCCTTAGTATTGGGTAAGCACGAAACCGCTACTGGCACTGAATATATGGTCGCTTCTGAAAGCGTGGCACTCGATGCCGTTGGCTTTGAAGTGATGCGTGATGTGGCGCCGGGTGAAGCGATTTATGTGTCAATTGATGGTCAGCTATATACCCGTCAATGTGCTGCAGAACCAAGCTATGCACCTTGTATCTTCGAATTCGTGTATTTTGCCCGTCCAGATTCGACGATCGACAAAGTGTCTGTATATGCAAGTCGCGTCAACATGGGCGCTAAGCTTGGCGAGAAGATTAAGAAAGAATGGTACGATCACGATATCGACGTGGTTATCCCTATTCCTGAAACTTCTTGTGATATCGCGCTGGAAATTGCCCGTTGCATGGACTTACCGTACCGCCAAGGTTTTGTGAAAAACCGTTATATTGGCCGTACTTTTATCATGCCGGGTCAACAGGAACGTAAGAAGTCAGTGCGTCGTAAGTTGAATGCGATTAACACTGAATTCAAAGGCAAAAATGTCTTGCTGGTGGATGACTCTATCGTTCGCGGTACCACGTCTGAGCAAATCATCGAAATGGCCCGTGAAGCGGGGGCTAAGAAAGTGTATTTTGCCTCTGCCGCGCCGGAAATTCGTTTCCCGAACGTGTATGGTATCGATATGCCAACGTCGAACGAGCTTATTGCCCATGGCCGTGATGCTGATGAAATTGCCAAGTTGATTGGTGCCGATGGCATTATATTCCAAGATTTAACCGATTTAATTGAAGCGGTTAGAATGGAAAACCCAGAGATTAAACGTTTCGAAACCTCAGTATTCGATGGTCATTACATCACTAATGACGTAGATCAAGCGTATTTGGATCATTTAACCCAATTGCGTAATGACGATGCCAAAGCAGACCGTAACAAAGATATAGGCACTAACCTAGAACTGCATAACGTCTGCCATCCATAATGGTTTAGGGTATAACCCAAACAATCTGAAGATGCTGAAACTCGTATCTTCAGGATAAATAAAAAAGCCAGTGAGAAATCACTGGCTTTTCTATTTGACATGTCCCGTCCTGAAATACGTTGACATAAAGAGGACTTCTTTATGACAACATCAATTAACTCAAGCCGTAAGCGCACACAACGAGATTACACCTTAGCCTTTAAATTAGGCGTTGTAGAGCGTGTTG